>NZ_JBVHTR010000021.1:0-152604 GCF_055565775.1 Streptomyces sp. NPDC028331
GAGTACATCCAGTACGCGGGCGATGCTCCGCCTTGCGATGTACCGCACCGGACGCCGCGAGCTTCCCGGCAAACCTTTCCGGTCACAGCACTAGATGCCCTGCCAGTCGGGCTTGTTGGCGTAGGTGTGGCGGAAGTAGTCGGCGAGCTTCAGCTTGGACGCGGCGGCCTCGTCCACGACGACGGTCGCGTGCGGGTGGAGCTGGAGCGCGGAGGCCGGGCAGACGGCGGCGACCGGGCCCTCGACGGTCGCGGCGACCGCGTCCGCCTTGCCCTCGCCGGTCGCCAGCAGCACCAGGTGCCGTGCCTCGAGGATCGTGCCTATGCCCTGGGTGATCACGTGGTGCGGCACCTGGTCGATGTCGCCGGCGAAGAAACGGGCGTTGTCGATGCGGGTCTGCTCGGTGAGCGTCTTGATCCGGGTGCGGGAGGCGAGCGAGGAGCACGGCTCGTTGAACCCGATGTGCCCGTCGGTGCCGATCCCGAGCAGTTGCAGATCCACGCCACCGGCTGCGGTGAGCGCCCTGTCGTACGCCTCGCACGCACCCTGCACGTCCTCCGCGGTGCCGTCGGGCCCCAGGAAGGCGTCCATGCCTATCCCGAGCGGCTCCAACACCTCCCGCCGGAGGACGGAACGGTAGGACTCCGGGTGGTCCGCGGGGAGCCCGACGTACTCGTCGAGCTGGGCGACGCGCGCCCGCGAGACGTCCACGGCACCGGAGCGCACCTTGGCCGCGAGCGCCTCGTAGACGGGCAACGGTGTCGACCCGGTGGCCACACCGAGCAGGGCGTCGGGCTTGCGTCGGAGCAGCTGCGCCATGGCCTCGGCGATGAGCTCGCCACCCGCCTGGGCGTCCGGAACGATGACAACTTCCACGCTGGGCCTGCCGATCTGAGGAGAGGGACGGGGAACCGGGGGAGTGGACCATGTGGTTTAGACCAATCTAACAGAGCCGGGGGTGCCGACGGGGCTGGGGACAGGGCTGTTCGCCGGTGAGGCGGAGGGTGGTCTCCCACAAGCCGGCGGCCTCCCGAACACGATGGCCGGGCAGGGCGCTTGCCGGGCGGATCGCGGCCGACGCCACGACGGGTCCGCCCCGCTCCGCCCGGTATCCCCGGACGCACATCCGCCACACCGTCCCCGGCGAGGCGCCGTCCGGTCCGAGGGGGTGGAATAGGAGCCGTCACCCCAGAGCGAGAGGCACTGCCCACCCCCGGGAGGAACCCCATGACGCCGACGACACCGGACCCTCAGCGAGATCTGCCGGGGCGGACCATGGCCCGGGAGATGGCCGAACAGCCCGCCGTGCTGCGCCGCATCCTGGACGAAGGGGCGCCGCGCATCCGGGAGGTGGCCCGCGAGGTCGCCGCCCGCAGGCCCCGGTTCGTGCTGCTGACGGCCCGCGGCACCTCGGACAACGCCGCGCTCTACGCCAAATACCTCCTGGAGATCCGCCTCGGCCTGCCCTGCGGTCTCACCTCGATGTCCACGACCACGGCCTACGGCGCCCGCCCCGACCTCACCGACGTCCTCGTCATCACCGTCAGCCAGTCCGGCGGATCCCCGGACCTGGTGGCCTCGACGCGCGCCGCCCGCGAGGCCGGCGCCCTCACGCTCGCCGTGACCAACAACCCGGACTCACCGCTCGCCGCGGTCTCCGAGTACCACATCGACATCATGGCCGGTGAGGAGAAGGCCCTCCCCGCGACCAAGACCTACACCGCCTCCCTTCTCGCCCTCTATCTCTTCGTCGAAGGACTGCGCGGCGGCGACGGCGCCCCCGCGAAGGCACTGCCCGACCTCGCCGAGCGACTCCTCGCCCGGCAGGACGAGGTCCGCACCCTCGCCGCCCGCTACCGCTTCGCCGAGCGCATGGTCATCACCTCGCGCGGCTACGGCTACCCCACCGCGAAGGAAGCCGCCCTGAAGCTGATGGAGACCAGCTACATCCCCGCCCTCTCCTACTCCGGCGCCGACCTCCTGCACGGCCCGCTCGCCATGGTCGACAACGTCTCGCCGGTCATCGCCGTCGTCACGGACGGCAAGGGCGGCGCCGCGCTCCAGCCCGTGCTCGACCGGCTGCGCGGCCGCGGCGCCGACCTCGTCGTCATCGGCCCGCGCAGCCAGGTCGAGCAGGCGTCGGCCGGGTTCGTCCTGCCGACCGAGGGCGTGGCCGAGGAGGTCCAGCCGATCCTCGAGATCATCCCGCTCCAGCTCCTGGCGTACGAGGTCACCATCGCCCGTGGCCAGGACCCGGACGCCCCGCGCGCCCTGGCGAAGGTGACGGAGACCCACTGAGGAGCGACCGGGTGTGCGGGGCGTCGCGACGGGCGAACGTTGCCCGTCGCGGCACTACATGAGCGAGCCTCCCGTCGCGTCGACCCAGCTTCCCGTGACCCAGCGGCCGGCGTCGGAGGCCAGGAACGCCACCACGTCCGCCACGTCCGCCGGGGTGCCCACGCGGCCCAGTGCCGATATCGAGGCGGCCCAGGCCGCGCCGTCCGGTGTGCCGTGCAGCAACTCGGCGGTGTTGTCGGTGTCGATGATCCCGGGCGCCACCGAGTTCACGGTGATGCCGCGAGGGCCCAGCACCTTGGACAGGTCGCGGGTGAAGACGTCCAGTGCGGCCTTGGTCATCGCGTACGCGCTCAGCTGCGGCATCGCCGCCGTCCTGGACAGGCCGGAGGAGATGTTGATGACGCGACCTCCGTCCCTCAGCCGGTCCAGGCCCTGGCGCACGAGGAAGAACGGCGCCTTCACGTTCACCGCGAAGACCTTGTCGTACTCCTCCTCGTCGATCTCGGGCAGCGGGCGCGTACTGCCGATCCCGGCGTTGTTGACCAGGATGTCCACCCCGTCCGCATGGCGGTCGAACGCCTCCCACAGGGCCTGCACGTCGCCCGGCAGTCCCAGCTCGACGCCGATCGCGAACGCGGAACCGCCCGCCCTCTCGATGGCGGCGACCGTCTCCTTCGCCGCCGACTCGTTCCTGCCGTAGTGCACCCCCACCCGCGCACCGTCACGTGCCAGCCGCTCGGCGATTCCCCGGCCGATGCCCCTGCTCGCCCCCGTGACGAGCGCGGTCCTCCCCGTGAGCACACCCATGCCGACACCCCTCCAATTCCCTAGCGGTCGATACAGAAAAGACCGTACCGCAGGGCGGCGACATTTCTCTAGCACCCGCTATAAAATCCACCCCATGGTGGAGAGCCAGGACAGCGACCGAGTGCCCGAGCCGCGACCCGGGGCCCCGACGGAGACCGTGCCGGAGCGTCGGCCCGCGAACGGGCCGGCATCCGCACCCGGCGGCTCCGGGCCCTCCCGCCCTCGCGGGCGCCCCCGCTCCTTCGACCGCGAGACCGCGCTCGAAAAGGCCCTCCTCGCCTTCTGGGAGCACGGCTACGAGGCCACCTCCGTCTCGGACCTGACCCGGGTCATGGGGATCGGCGCACCGAGCCTGTACGCGGCGTTCGGCGACAAGCGCTCCCTCTTCGAGGAGGTCGTCGGTGTCTACGGAGAGCGGTACGGGTCCTTCGGCGACCGTGCCCTCGCCGAGGAGCCGACCGCTCGTGCCGCCTTCGAGCGCATGCTCCGCGAGGCCGCCGAGAGCTACACGGCCCCCGGGCGCCCGCACGGCTGCCTCGTCATCCACGCGGCCACCAACTGTTCGACGCCCGAGGTCGAGGAGTCCCTGCGGGCGCGGCGCAATGCCAACATCGACGCCTTCGAGAGCCGTGTCCGGGCGGGAGTCGACGCCGGTGAGCTGCCCGCCGGCACCGATGCCCGCGGCCTCGCCCGGTACGTCGGCGCGATCATCCAGGGCATGTCCCAACAGGCGCGCGACGGAGCGACCCGGGAGGACCTGGAGGCTCTCGCTCAGGTCGCCCTGACCGTCTGGCCCCGCGAGGCAGCGTCCGGGGGCTAGGCTCCGGGTGAGTGGTCGAGGCGTCCGGCCGGCGGGATGCGCGACGGCGGGGATGTCTGATAAAGAGACAACAACAAACATCCTCCAACGCATGGACACAGGCGCCGGGACACAGCACCATGGTCTCGTCGGCGTGGTCTAGTCCACCAGACCACCGCCTGTGGGTTAAACAAGTAAAGCCACAAAGCCCCGCCTTCCCCGCACAGGAAGGCGGACCGGGGAACCGGCGCTCTCTGCCCTGACTGCTCCGGCTCCTCGGCCTTCGGCCGACCGGGACCGCACACCCCACGGCCGTTGATGCTCCGGGCTGCGGTGCCGGGAGGGTTGAGGGTCCCTCCCAGGCGCCGCGGCCCGCGGGTGCTTCCGGGGCCGTGCGAGCCGCACCGCGACCGCCTCCTCGGCGGGGTCGTACGGGACGTGCGCCGCTGGGTCACCCGCGCCGGCCGATTTCGATCCATGTCCGAACGCCCAGGTACCCTCGCACACGTGCCCTCCATGAACGAGCTGGTCCGCCAGCACACCGCCCTCAGCGACTCCGACCTGGAGTGGTTGCATCTGCTGGTGTCGGAGTGGCAGCTGCTGTCCGATCTCTCCTTCGCCGACCTGGTCCTGTGGGTGCCCACTCTCGACGGCACCCGCTATGTGTCGGTGGCGCAGATGCGCCCCAACACCGGCCCGACCTCCTACCAGGACGACATGGTCGGCCACCTCGTCCCCCGCGGCCGCCGCCCGATGCTGGACGCGGCGCTGGACGAGGGCCGGATCGTGCGTGAGGGCGACCCCGAGTGGCGCGAGGAGGTCCCGGTCCGGGTCGAGTCCATCCCCGTACGCTGCGGCGGACGCGTCCTCGGTGTCATCGCGCGCAACACCAACCTGCTGACCGTGCGCACACCGAGCCGGCTGGAGCTCACCTACCTGCAGAGCGCGTCCGACCTGGCCCAGATGATCGCGGCCGGCGCCTTCCCGTTCCCCGACCAGCAGGTCGACATGGACGCCTCACCGCGCGTCGGCGACGGACTGATCAGGCTCGACGCGGACGGCACCGTCCAGTACGCGTCACCGAACGCCCTGTCGGCCTACCACCGGCTCGGCCTCGCCGCCGACCTCGTCGGCCACCACCTCGGCAAGACCACGGCGGAACTCGCCCCGACGAAGGGGCCGGTGGACGAGGCGCTGGTCAAGCTGGCGAGCGGATGGGCGCCGCGCGAGTTCGAGATCGAGGCCAACGACGGGGTGATCCAGTTCCGCGCGATCCCCCTCAAGCCCAAGGGCACCCGTATCGGTTCGCTCGTCCTGCTCCGGGACGTCACCGAACTGCGGCGGCGGGAGCGGGAGTTGATCACCAAGGACGCGACCATCCGGGAGATCCACCACCGGGTGAAGAACAACCTCCAGACGGTCGCCGCCCTGCTCCGCCTCCAGGCCCGCCGTATCGATTCCGAACGCGGCCGGGAGGCCCTGGAGGAGGCCGTGCGGCGGGTCGGCTCCATCGCGATCGTGCACGAGACGCTGTCCCAGAACCTGGACGAGCGGGTGGAGTTCGACGAGATCGCCGACCGGGTGCTCGCGATGGTCGCGGAGATCTCGCCGGGCACGGTCACGGGCCGGCGCAGCGGCCGCTTCGGCATCCTCGACGCGGAGGTCGCCACCCCGCTGTCCATGGTGCTCACCGAGGTCCTGCAGAACGCCCTGGAACACGGCTTCCGCCAGGGCGACACCGGCACGGTCGAGGTCTCGGCCGTCCGTGGCGGTACGGCGAAGGAGGCGCGCCTTCTGGTCACCGTCCAGGACGACGGGGTCGGCCTGCCCGAGGGCTTCGACCCGCAGACCGCGGGCAACCTCGGGTTGCAGATCGTGCGGACGCTGGTGGAGGGGGAGTTGGGCGGGACCTTCGACATGGTTCCGGCTCCGGGGCGCGGCACGCGGGTGATCCTGGACATCCCCGTCCGTGCCCAGAAATGAGCCGACGCGGCGGCCGAGCACATACCGGCACCGCCGTGCCCCGGCACCGCCGCCCTCGGCGACGCGTGGCCATGTCCACACAGCAATGAGCCCCGGACCACCAAGTGGTCCGGGGCTAAAGCTCGTTGGTGCCAGCTGCTGCTAGCGACTGCGCGCTGCGGCTCGGGGGCGGGAGAAGCGTACTCGCTGTACGCGCCGCCAAGCTCAGGCTCGTCGGGGCGGGTGTGTCAGGCGGAGGCCTGACGGGCCCGGTTGCGGGCGGCGCGGCGCTTCATGGCGCGGCGCTCGTCCTCGCTGAGACCACCCCAGACGCCGGAGTCCTGGCCGGACTCGAGCGCCCACTGCAGGCACTGCTCGATAACCGGGCAGCGACGGCAGACGGCCTTGGCTTCCTCGATCTGCAGCAGCGCAGGACCGGTGTTGCCGATGGGGAAGAAGAGCTCGGGGTCTTCCTCGCGGCAAACGGCGTTGTGACGCCAGTCCATGGCTGCTACCTCTCCGTGGTATTACGTGCAGATTGCTTGTGAATGTGAACGCTTTCACGAATCCCTCAACAAGTGAAGGGCCGATCGTCAGACTCACTGACGTGGTCCTGTGAATTGGAGAGGGGTTCGGGCGCTCTCGACGGGAGCCGGTGTTGCGGGCTGTCCCGAGCGCCACGTAGAGACTCGCAAACCTCGGCGGCGGATACAACCCCTTCCGGAAAGTTTTTTTTGATTCCTTGGTGTCGACTAGGTCACAGCCGTACTTCCAAGGGGTGGATCCTGGCCTAAACGTTCGAGTGAAAGGACTTTGGCCCGTTCTGCTCACACAATCACACGCAGTGCACGGCGTACGCCTGTGAACGTCACGCTGGTCCGCACTCCGAGGTGGTCGCCGTCCATCTGCAGGGGCAGGGGCACCTTCGAATGCAAGGTGAAGCGGGTCAGGTCGTGCAGCGAGACGACGTGCCTGCCCTGGGGTCCGCGCTCGGGGGACGAAGTGAGCAACTGGGTCGCATACCGGGCAACCGAGGCCGCCGAGAGGCGGCTCAGGGCGAGCACGTCGAGGGCGGTATCGAACGAGGCCTTAGGTGAGGCGTACACCGGACGATTGCCGAGAAACGTCCAGGGGGCGGTGTTGCAGATTATGGACATCACCAGATCGGTGACCGGCTCCTCACCCTCACGCTCCAGGGTGATCGTGCCGTGCCTGCGGTTCGGTTCGCCCAGGAACTGCCGGGCCACCTGGCGCAGATACAGCGCATGGGTGGACCGCTTGCCCTGCTCCCTCTGCTGCTCCACCCGGCCGACCACACCGGCGTCGAAGCCGAGGCCGGCGTTGAAGGTGAACCAGCGGGAGGGCGCCGCCTCGTCCTCGGTGCCCGGGGTGCCCGCGGCGAGACCGAGGCCGACCGTGCGTTCCCGGCGCTCCCGCAGGCCGTCCAGGATGGCGCCGGTGGCCTCCACGACATCGTTGGGCAGGCCGAGGGCGCGGGCGAAGACGTTGGTCGAGCCACCGGGCACCACGGCCAGCAGGGGCAGGCGGTCGGGGTCGGGGCCGTGGTGCAGCAGGCCGTTGACGACCTCGTTGACCGTGCCGTCCCCGCCGAGCGCCACGACCAGGTCTATGTCCTCGCTCTCCGCGGCCTGACGGCCCAGGTCCCGGGCATGTCCCCGGTACTCGGTGGTCACCGCCTCGAGCTTCATCTCGCTCGCCAGCGCGTGGATCAGGACGTCACGAGTACGTGCGCTTGTGGTGGTTGCCGCCGGATTGACCACGAGAAGTGCACGCATGGTGTGCAGGGTACCTACTGAGCGGTACTCGACCCCAGCCCGGGTAGGGATGCGGTAAGAAGCCCGGCAGTGGCCTTGGGCACAGCGGCGCCGGAGCACCGGCGGCGGGGCCCGGCCCGAGGGCTACCCTTCAGGGGTGAGCGCTGAGCAGAACCCCACCCCTGAGAGCCGCGAAGCCGGGCCCCGCCCCGCGCGGCTGACCGCCGCGGCGGCGCTGGCCGGCCTCGAGGGGCTCGCCCTGGTCGCGGGCGGCGTCTGGACGCTCGTCCTGGGCTTCACGGGCTCGCCGGACGACCGTCGTCAGGCCGTCACCCTGGGCATCACCCTGATCGTGCTCGCACTGCTGCCCCTGCTGGCGGCGCGCGGTCTGCTGCTGCGGCGCGGCTGGAGCCGGGGGCCCGCCGTCATCACCCAGATCATGGCGCTGCCGGTGGCGTACAACCTGCTTAGGGCCGACAGCGTCGCGATCCCCGTCGGCATCGTGCTCGCGGTCGTCGCGGTGACGGCTCTGGTGCTCCTGGTGAACCCGGCGACGACGCAGGCCCTCGGAATCCGCGGACCCGGCCGTGCGGAGGAGCCGAAGCGCTAGGGAGTAAGGGAGACCCTCCGCCTTGCGCCGCACCGCACCGGCCCCCGCGCGTTGATCCGACGCGCATGGCCGGACATCCCCTGTCGGCGTGTCCGGCCGCCGACCCTCGTTGGCGCGTGGGGCCTGGCACGGACCTCGCCGAGTGACTCCTGCCCGGACGCGCCGACGGCATGGCGGTCGTCGCCGAGGAGCCCCAGTGGCCCAGTGGCACTGCGGGCATGTAGGTCGGCAGCCCTGCGCGCGGGCGCCACGTGCCGAGCCGAAGCGACGCGGCGGCCGGGACACCGCCCGGCCGCCGAAGAATGCCGCCGACCGGCACCCCGAGCCGCCCTACTCCTCCACCAGCAGCTTGTCCCGCAGCTGTGCCAGCGTCCGGGCCAGCAGACGCGAGACGTGCATCTGGGAGATGCCGACCTCCTGCGCGATCTGTGACTGCGTCATGTTGCCGAAGAAGCGCAGCAGCAGGATCCGCTTCTCCCGCGGCGGAAGGTCCTCCAGCAGCGGCTTCAGCGACTCGCGGTATTCGACGCCTTCCAGCGCCTCGTCCTCCGCGCCCAGCGTGTCCGCGACCGCCGGGGACTCGTCGTCCGTGTCGGGGACGTCCAGGGACAGCGTCGAGTACGCGTTGGCGGACTCCAGGCCCTCCAGGACCTCCTCCTCCGAGATGGCCAGCTTCTCGGCCAGCTCGTGGACCGTCGGGGAGCGGCCGTGCTGCTGCGACAGCTCGGCCGTCGCCGTCGTCAGGGCCAGGCGCAGCTCCTGCAGGCGCCTCGGCACCCGTACCGCCCAGCCCTTGTCGCGGAAGTGCCGCTTGATCTCGCCGACGACCGTCGGGGTTGCGTAGGTCGAGAACTCGACGCCCCGCTCCGGGTCGAAACGGTCGACCGACTTGATCAGACCGATGGTGGCGACCTGGGTCAGATCGTCCAGCGGCTCACCCCGGTTGCGGAAGCGGCGCGCGAGGTGCTCGACGAGCGGCAGGTGCATGCGGACCAGCTGGTTGCGCAGCTCCGCGTACTCCGGGCTGCCTTCCTTCAGCTTGCGCAGTTCGACGAACATCGCCCGCGCGCCGCTGCGGTCCTGTGGGTCGTGCTGTGCGCCGACCGGCACACCCTGCTCAGCGTTTCGCTCGTGCTCGCTCATCGTCCCGCCCGTCGTCCTTCCCCGAGCTCTCGACTCCGCTCGAGCAGGGGAGGCCCCGTTCCCTCCGGAGGACGTGCTCGTGGCTCCGCCTGGATCCCGTCGTCCGCCGCCCCGGGCGGAGAGCGCCTCGTCCGCCCCGGCCGGTCCCGTCGGCACGGGTGCCATGACCGCCGAAGCCTGGCCCTCCGGGTGCGGACGAGCCTGCTCGGGGATGCCGTCCACGCCTTCCGCCGTGCGTCGCGCCCCGCCCGGGCCGCCCGCGCTCCCGGCGGAGAACTTCCGTGTGCCGCGCTCTTCGTCCCGCACCGGCCCGTCCCCGTTCGTCACGCCGGCCCGGGTCCCGCGCCGCGCTGTTTGTAGAGGCTGATGGACACGGTCTTGTCGTCGGAGACCGCGGAGGAGACCTTGCCGGCCAGCGCCGACAGGACGGTCCAGGCGAAAGTGTCCCGCGAGGGGGCATGGCCGTCCGTGGTCGGGGCCGCGACCGTGACCTCCAGCGAGTCGTCGATGAGCCGGAAGACACAGCTGAGCACCGAGCCGGGCACGGCCTGCTGCAGCAGGATCGCGCAGGCCTCGTCGACCGCGATGCGCAGGTCCTCGATCTCGTCGAGGGTGAAGTCCAAACGGGCCGCGAGACCGGCCGTGGCCGTGCGCAGCACCGACAGGTAGGCACCCGCGGCCGGCAGCCGGACTTCCACGAAGTCCTGGGTCGCGGGCTCGCCTGCGATCTGGGACACCCTCACCTCCAAGGTGATACAAGCTGTTTCGGGGACCGAGGGTCACCCCCCGGGGTAACGCCCCTCGTGGTTCAGCGGTGACGCTATCGCGCTCTCAACGTACCTGTCCCGGGACCCCGACCCCTTACTGTCACTCATAGTAAACCCATGTATACGCACAGTGGCTAGGGGTCTGCCGGAATCAATTGGGAAGAGCGCGCGCCGGTTTGACGTACCCGGACGCCGGACCGGCGAACCGTCCCGGTCCAGGGTCACACAGGCGCGGGTCGCGGGTCACACGAGTACATGGTCGACGAAGCACCAGCGCCAGTTCTCGCCCGGTTCGAAGGTGCGCATCACCGGGTGGCCGGTGGCCTCGTGGTGCCCCGTGGCGTGCCGCAGGGGCGAGGAGTCGCAGCAGCCCACGTGTCCGCACTCCAGGCACAGCCGCAGTTGCACCGGGTGCGTGCCGGCGGCGAGGCACTCCAGGCAGGTCTCGCTCTGGGGCTCGGGCTCGGGGTGCGGCAGCGCGCCGGCATGCGTGCACTGTTTCATGATTGCCAGATTACGACGGCTCCGTGGGTAGCGGGCGGAAAAAGAGGGCGGGCGGAAGACGATGAACGTGGTGCCACTGCTGTTGCTGGTCGCCGGCAGCGCGGCCGTCGCCGGGGCGGCGCGTCGCACCCCGGTGCCCGCGCCCCTGCTGCTCGTCGCGGTGGGTCTGGCCGTCTCGTACGTGCCCGGCGTGCCCGGGTACACCCTCGACCCCGAGGTCGTCCTGCCGCTGGTGCTGCCCCCGCTGCTGTACACGGCGGCCACCGACAGCTCCTACCTGGACCTGAGGGCGCAGATGCGGCCGGTGGCGCTGCTGTCCGTCGGGTACGTGCTCTTCGCCACGCTCGCCGTGGGCTGGGCGGCCTACCTGATCGTGCCGGGCCTGCCGCTGACGGCGGCCCTGGTGCTGGGCGCGGTGGTCGCGCCGCCGGACGCGGTGGCCGCGACGGCGGTCGCCCGGCGGGTGGGGCTGCCGTCACGGATCACCACCATCCTGCAGGGCGAGTCCCTGGTGAACGACGCGACCGCGATCACCGCCTACAAGGTGGCGCTCGCCGCGGCGGTCGGCGAGGGCGCGACCTGGACCGGCGGGGTGCGGGAGTTCCTGCTCGCTGCGGTCGGCGGGGTCGTGGTCGGTCTGCTGCTGATGATGCCGATCCACTGGCTGCGCACCCACCTGAAGGAGGCGCTGCTGCAGAACACGCTCTCCTTGTTGATCCCGTTCGTCGCCTACGGGGCCGCGGAGTGGGTGCACGCCTCCGGCGTGCTCGCCGTGGTCGTCGTCGCCCTCTACCTCGGCTACCACAACTGGCAGGTCGACTTCGCGACCCGGCTCCAGGAGGAGGCGGTGTGGAAGATGGTCGCGTTCGTGCTGGAGTCGGCGGTGTTCGCGCTCATCGGACTGCAGTTGCCGGTCGTCCTCAGAGGGCTGGGGCCCTACGAGGGCACGCGCGCGGCCTGGTACGCGGTGGTCGTGTTCCTGGTGGTCGTCGTGTCCCGGTTCGTCTGGGTGTATCCGGCGACCTTCCTGCCGCGTGCGCTGTTCGGACGCATCCGCGAGCGCGAGGAGAACCCGACCTGGAAGGGACCGTTCATCATCGGCTGGGCGGGGATGCGGGGCGTGGTGTCGCTCGCGATCGCCTTCTCCATCCCGCGGACCGTGCACGGCGGCGGCGCGTTCCCCGACCGCAACCTGGTCCTCTTCCTGACCTTCACGACGGTGATCGGCACGCTGGTGGTGCAGGGACTGAGCCTGCCCCCGATCATCCGGCTGCTGCGCCTGCCGGGCCGCGACCCCCAGGCGGAGACGCTCGCGGAGGCGAACGCCCAGGCGCAGGCGTCCCGGGCCGCCGAGCAGCGTCTGGACGAACTCCTTCAGGACGAGCGCAACGCGCTGCCGCCGCCACTGGCCGACCGCCTCCGCACGGTCCTGGAGCGCCGCCGCAACGCGGTCTGGGAGCGGCTGGGCTCGGTGAACCCGGTGACCGGCGAAACGGTCGACGACACCTACCGGCGTCTGTCCCGCGAGATGATCGGCGCGGAACGGGAGGTCTTCGTCAAGCTGCGCAACCACCGCTACATCGACGACGAGATGCTTCGCACCCTGCTGCGCCGCCTGGACCTGGAGGAGGCGGCGGCGTACCGGGAGGCGACATGAGCCCCCGCCGGGTCAGGGGAAGGGGCGGCCCGTGATCACGGCCGCCACCGTCGTCCCCCTCGGGAACGCCCCTTCCTCGGCGAGCGTGACGAGTCCGTACAGCAGCTTGGCGACATAGAGACGCTCCACCGGCAGGCCGTGGCGGGAGGCGAAGTCGGTTGCGAACGCATCGAGATCGGGGGATGTGCGGGCGTACCCGCCGAAGTGGAAACGGCCGTCCAGGGACCAGGTGCCGCGGAGACCGCCGAAGGCGCGGGTCTGCAGGGCGGTCACCTCGGCGGCCAGGAAGTCGCCCTTCAGGACGGGAACGCCCAGGGCCCGCTGGCCGGCGGCGAGGCCCGCGGCGAGGCCCGCCAGCGTGCCGCCGGTGCCGCAGGCCACGGCGACCACGTCCGCCCGGCCGCGCAGTTCCTCGCCGAGCGCGCGGCAGCCTCGCACGGCGAGGGAGTTGCTGCCGCCTTCCGGCACCACGTACGCCTCTTCGGCGTCCGCGGCGCGCACTATGCCGGCCAGCGTCTCCGGCTCCGTCTTGTGGCGATACGTCGACCTGTCGACGAAGTGCAGCCGCATGCCGTCGGCCGCGCACCGGGCCAGCGTGGGATTGAGCGGACGGTCGGCCAGTTCCTCGCCCCGGACCACTCCTATCGTCTCCAGCCCCAGCAGCCGCCCCGCCGCGGCCGTGGCCCGCAGATGGTTGGAGTACGCGCCGCCGAAGGTGAGCAGGGGGCGGCCCGCCGCGGCCCGCAGGTTGGGGACGAGCTTGCGCCACTTGTTGCCGCCCACGTCCGGGTGGATCAGGTCGTCGCGCTTGAGCAGCAGCCGCACGCCGTGCCGGGCGAACCGCTCGTCCACGACCTCCCGCAGCGGCGACGGCAGGCGCGGACGCAGCGCGGTCGCCGGGTCGGGCGTTTCACGGTCATATCGCGCGTCAGGGCTGGTCACCCCGCCATTGTCGGACACCTGCCACCGCCCGCAGTCGCTCGCAACCGCGCTCCAGTGCCCAGCCCCACGGTGATCCATTCCCGCTCAATCGTGTAATGGTGCGACCACGTTGTGTGATGGGAGTCTTGTTGCCGCAGATCAGACGCATGACCGGGAGGGGCATTACCAATGTCGGTAGGCGAAGAGGTCCGCGCCGGGGAGAACAGGCCGCAGCAGAGCCTCGGCACCGCGGCCGCGCGGAACCTGGCCACCACCACCAAGTCCGCACCCCAGATGCAGGAGATCAGCTCACGGTGGCTGCTGCGCACGCTGCCGTGGGTGAACGTGCAGGGCGGCACGTACCGGGTGAACCGCCGCCTCACCTACGCGGTCGGCGACGGCCGTGTGACCTTCGTGAAGACCGGCGACCAGGTCACGGTGATCCCCGCGGAGCTGGGCGAGCTGCCCGCGCTGCGCGCGTACGACGACCTGGACGTGCTCGGCGAACTCGCCCAGCGCTGCCAGCAGCGCAGGTTCGCGCCGGGGGACGTGCTCGCCGAGTTCGGCAGTCAGGCCGACGAGGTGTTCCTGCTCGCGCACGGCAAGGTGGAGAAGATCGGCACGGGCCCCTACGGGGACGACGCGGTGCTGGGCGTCCTGGCAGACGGCGCCTACTTCGGCGACCAGGCGCTGATCGACCCGGACGCCATCTGGGAGTACACGGCCCGCGCGGTCACCGCCTGCACGGTGCTCGCCCTGCCCCGCCGGGACGTCGAACAGGTCGCGGAGCGGGCTTCCTCACTGAGCGACCACCTCCAGCGGCAGCGCTCGATCCCCGCCCAGCGCACCAACAAGTACGGCGAGAAGGAGATCGACCTCGCCGCCGGCCACAGCGGCGAGCCGGACATCCCGCACACCTTCGTCGACTACGAGGCATCGCCCCGCGAATACGAACTGAGCATCGCCCAGACCGTCCTGCGCATCCACACGCGCGTGGCCGACCTCTACAACCAGCCGATGAACCAGACCGAACACCAGTTGCGGCTGACGGTCGAGGCGCTGAAGGAACGCCAGGAGCACGAACTCATCAACAACCCCGACTTCGGGCTCCTGAGCAACTGCGAGTACGACCAGCGGCTGCAGCCGCACGACGGCGTGCCGAGCCCCGACGACATGGACGAGCTGCTCAGCAGGCGGCGAGGCACCAAGCTGTTCCTGGCCCACCCGCGTGCGATCTCCGCGTTCGGCCGCGAACTCAACAAGCGCGGACTCGTGCCGGAGACCATCGACATTGGCGGCAACCGCATCCCCACCTGGCGGGGAGTGCCGATCTACCCCTGCAACAAGATCCCGGTCAGTGAGGCCCGTACGACCTCGATCATCGCCATGCGTACCGGAGAGGAGGACCAGGGCGTCATCGGTCTCCGTCAGTCCGGCATCCCCGACGAGATCGAACCGAGCCTGTCGGTGCGGTTCATGGGCATCAACGAGCAGGCGGTCATCAGCTATCTGGTGACGGCCTACTACTCGGCCGCCGTCCTGGTCCCGGACGCGCTGGGGGTCCTGGAGAACGTCGAGATCGGCCGCTGGAGGTGACGTCGTTTCCCGGCTCGTTCGCCCACGGGGCACTATCACCCGCCATCCGCGAGCGGCATCCGGTGTCGCGCCCGTCACTGCGGGTAGATCCTCCGGGTATGTGCCCGGTGGCAGCGGAAGCGTCACCGTCCGCAGACTCAACGAGGCGGTCCCATGGGTGAGTTCATGACGGAGCCGAAGCGGGGAAGCGCCCTCGCACGGCGTGGTCCGGCCGGCACCCCGAGGCGGCGTGACCCGCTCCCGGGCCGGCCGGCCCCGCCCGACGGACACGAGGCGGCGGCGATCCTGGAGCATGCCCGCGCCGCGGTCGACCCGGCGCTGCGCCGGGCCGTCGACTCGCTGCCCGGCTCCATGCGCCGGATCGCGCGCTACCACTTCGGCTGGGAGCACGCGGACGGCACCCCGGCCACCGGCAACGCGGGCAAGGCGATACGACCCGCGCTCGTGCTGACCGCCGTCCGGGCGCTGGGCGGGCAGGAGGCGGCCGCCGTAGGGGCCGCCGCCGCGGTGGAACTCGTCCACAACTTCACGCTGCTGCACGACGACGTGATGGACCGGGACACCACCCGAAGGCATCGCCCCACCGCGTGGACCGTGTTCGGCGACGCCGATGCGATCCTCGCGGGGGACGCCCTGCAGGCGCTGGCCCTGCGCCTGCTCGCCGAGGACCCGCACCCGGCGTCGGGTGCGGCCGCCGCCCGGCTCGCGGCCTGCGTCGTCGAGCTGTGCGCCGGGCAGCACGCGGACACGGCCATGGAGCGGTGCGGCCCCCACGAGGTCACCGTCGCGGAGGTGCTCGCCATGGCCGAGGCGAAGACGGGCGCCCTGCTCGGCTGCGCCTGCGCGCTCGGCGCACTGTACGCGGGGGCGGACGCGGCGGACGTCGAGGCGCTGGACGCGTTCGGCCGTGCGGCCGGGCTCGCATTCCAGCTCATCGACGACGTGATCGGCATCTGGGGCGATCCCAGCCGCACCGGCAAGCCGGCCGGAGCGGACCTCATGGCCCGCAAGAAGTCGCTGCCCGTGGTCGCCGCGCTCACCTCCGGCACACCGGCGGCGGCCGACCTCGCGGAGCTGTACCAGCGGCCCTACCAGGAAGGGGAGTTGGAGCGCACCGTGCTCGCCGTCGAGCGGGCGGGCGGTCGTGACTGGGCGCAGTCGCAGGCGGCCGACCGGATGGGCCGGGCGATGCAGGAGCTGTCCCGCGCGATCCCCGACCCGGAGGCGGCGGGCGGTCTGCTGGCGCTGGCCGAGTTCGTCACGCGGCGCAGCACCTGACCGGCACCACCGCCGGACCCCGGAGCCCCGGGCCCGCGCGGCTCCTGACCCCGCACGGTCCCGGAGGTTCCGGCCGGGCGGCCCTCCGCACCTCACCGCGATGTGCGGAGGGCCTGCCTCTTCCTGCCCTGCGTCCCCGCGGCCGATCGAGAGGCGGCCATCCCCGCCTCCCTGCGAGATGCGGAGGCCCGCCGGCTCCCGCCCCGCCTCACCGCGGCCGATCCCGTTCCGGATAGGCTGCAACCGCCGTACGTAGTAGCGGAGTTGACGCGAGGGGGCGGGCTGATGGGCGTGGCCATTCGGGCAGCCGACGGGAGCGATCGCGAGCTGGTCGTCCGGCTGCTGGACGAGGCGTTCCAGAACGATCCGGTCAGCGGCTGGGTCTTCCCGGGAGAGGAGTACCGCCGCAGGACGCACCCCCGGCTGATGGCCGCGTTCACCGACGTGGTGCTCGTCGAGGGCCGCATCGACCTGACCGAGGACGGCGCGGCGTGCGCGCTGTGGCTGTCCGTGCCCGCCGGGGACCACTCGGAGGGCGGGGAAGGGGACGAGGCGGTGCGGCTGCGGGAGGCCGTCGACCCGGAGAACGAGCGCGTGGAACGGATCGCCCGGCTGGTGGCCGAGGTGCACCCCGCGGACCGCGCCCACGAGTACCTGTGGATGATCGCCGTGGCCCCCGCACGCCAGGGCGAAGGACTGGGCACCGCGCTCATCCAGCACGTCCTCGACCGCTGCGACCGCGAGGGCCTGCCCGCCTACCTGGAGGCGAGCAGTGCCCGCAGCACCCGGCTCTACGAACGCCTCGGCTTCGCCTGCACCGGACGCACCGTGGACCTGCCGGACGGCCCGCGGATGTGGCCGATGTGGCGCGAGCCGCGCTGAACCCAGCGACCCGATCCAGGGCGGGCGCCGCGCCCGTACCCGCCCTACGCTGGAGGCATGGGCAGCCAGGACCACGTCTGCCCGTCCTGCGGGCAGCCCGTCGCCACCGTCGTACGGCGCCACAAGACGCTGGGCGCCGTCGTCCCCGTATGGCGCCCCGGCCCCTGCCGGAATCCGCAGTGCCCGGCGAGTGCGGCCCGGGAACCCGGGCAGACGCAGCGGGACCGGCGCGGGGCACGCGCCGGGAAAGACCGCTAGGGGGCGTCCGACGACTCCCGCCGGGGCATGGTCCCTCTTCTTGCAGACGGGGCACGGGCTCGTACCGTCACCGTCTCCCGTGCCGTCCGCTCGCGCGCAGAGGCGTTTCCCGCGCCGGTCAGGCGCTGCGGCGCTCGTTGAAGCGCAGCAGGTTGCCCGCCGGGTCGCGGAAGGCGCAGTCCCGCACGCCGTACGGCTGGTCCATGGGCTCCTGGAGGACTTCCGCGCCGGATTCCCGGACACGGGCGAAGAGGGCGTCGCAGTCCTCGGTGGAGAAGATGACACCGCGCAGGAGGCCCTTGGCGAGCAGTTCCGCCATCGCGCGACGGTCGGCGGGGGAGGCGTCCGGGTTCGCCGCGGGGGGCTCCAGGACGATCTCCACGTCCGGCTGGAGCGGGGAGCCGACCGTCACCCAGCGCATCCCCTCGAAGCCGACGTCGTTGCGCACCTCCAGGCCGAGGACGTCCCGGTAGAAGGCGAGCGCCTTGTCATGGTCGTCGACGGCGATGAAACACTGGGAGAGCTTCACGTCCATGGGACCAGGCTAGAACGCTAGAGCTGCTCGCGAGGGTCTGTCCTTGTGTCGCCCGGCCGTCCCCGGCGGGGCCGCGTCAGGTTCTTCGCCACGCACGGCGGAATCGGCGCCCCCTGCTCGTGCGACCGCGCCCGGTACGAGCTCGGAGTCTCGCCGACCAGTTCCGTGAAACGTGAGCTGAAGGACCCCAGCGAGGTGCAGCCCACGGCCATGCAGACCTCCGTCACGGTCAGGTCGCCGCGTCGCAGCAGCGCCTTGGCCCGCTCGATACGCCGGGTCATGAGGTAGCCGTACGGCGTCTCCCCGTACGCCTCGCGGAAGCTGCGCTGGAAGTGCCCCGGCGACATCAGCGCGGTGCGGGCGAGCGCCGGTATGTCCAGCGGCTCGGCGTACTCGCGGTCCATCCGGTCGCGTGCCCGCCGCAGCCGGACCAGGTCCTCCACATCCACGCCGTCACTATCGCACGGGCCACCGACAACGGACCCGCGCCGAAGCGGCTCCCGCACCTCGGCAAAGGAAGCCGCAAGATCCACGGGGCCCCTCTAACCTACTCGGGTGACGATCGAGCTGACCTTCCTCGCACGGGTGTCCTATCGCGGGCGGGAGGTCAGCGGACCCCGGCTGCGTGGACTGCTCGCGCTGCTGGCCGACGAGCCGCGCGCCGGGTGCAGCGTCGCCCGGCTGGTGGACGGGCTGTGGCCCGACGAGCAGCCGGAGAATCCCACCAAGGCGCTCCAGGTCCTGGTCTCCCGCGCCCGCTCCCAGTTCGGCCCCGACACCATCGCCGCCACCCCCACCGGCTACCGGCTGGCCCTGGACGCCGAGGCCGTCGACACCTCCGCCGTGCTGCTCGCCGCCACCCGCGCCGCCCGCGCCGCCCGGGACGGCGACCACACCGCCGCCCTCGCCCACGCCGAGGCCGGGCTGGCCCACTGGGACGCACCGCCCGGCGCGGAGATGTCCGACGATCCGGTCTCGGCGTTGCGGGCGGCGCGCGCGACGACGTACGCCGCCCTGGTACGCGCCCGCGCGCTGGCCCTGGCGCGGCTCGGCCGCCACGCGGAGGCCGTCGAACCGCTCACCGCGCTCGCCGCCGGCCACCCGCGCGACGAGGAGATCCTCGCCGAGCTGCTGCGCTGCGAGGCCGCGACCGCCGGCCCGGCCGCCGCACTCGCCCGCTTCGACGCCTACCGCCGCGCCCTGCGCGACGACCTCGGCACCGACCCGGGCCCCGCCCTGCGCGCGGTCCACCAGGAGCTGTTGCGGGAGGAGGCGCCCAGCGTGCGCCGCGGCATCCCGCACGAACCGAACCCGCTGCTCGGCCGTGCCGACGACATCGCGGCCGTGGCCGGGCTGCTGCGCACCTGGCGGGTCGTGTCGATCGTCGGCCCGGGCGGCCTCGGCAAGACCCGGCTCGCGCAAGTGGTAGCCCGCGAGGCCGAGCAGAAGGCCGTCTACTTCGTCCCGCTCGCCGGGGTCACCCGGGACGACGACGTGACCGCCGAGGTCGCCTCCGCCCTCGGCATCGCCGAGACCGTGCACGCCGACCCGCTCACCGGGATCGCCACCGCCCTCGGCCCCGGCCCCGCCCTGCTCGTCCTCGACAACTGCGAACAGGTGGTGCGCGGCGCCGCCGACCTGGTGCGCGCCCTCGTCTCCCTCACCCGCGACCTGCGCGTCCTCACCACCAGCCGTGCCCCGCTCGGACTGACCTCCGAATCCGTCCACCTGCTGCCCGAGTTGAGCCTCGCGACCACGGTCGAACTGTTCGAGCAACGGGCCCGCGCCGCCCGTCCAGGCGTCGACCTGCCCCCGGGGCCGGTCCACGAACTGTGCCGCCACCTCGACGGGCTGCCCCTCGCCGTCGAACTGGCCGCCGCCCGCGTCCGCGTCATGTCGGTCCCCGAGATCGCGCGACGCCTCGACGACCGCTTCGCCCTGTTGCGCGGCGGCGCCCGCGACGCGCCCGAACGGCACCGCACCCTGCTCGCCGTCGTCGACTGGAGCTGGCACCTCCTCGACGAGGCCGCGCAGCGGGCCCTGCGGGCCCTGTCCGTCTTCCCGGACGGCTTCACCGCGGACGCGGCCGCCCAACTCCTCGGAGACGGCGACGTGGTGGAGGATCTCGTCGAGCAGTCGCTGCTCAAGGTCGCGGACACCCCGTCCGGAGCCCGCTTCCGGATGCTGGAGACCGTACGGGAGTTCAGCACCGCCCGCCGGAAGGAGGCCGGTGAGGCAGAGCAGGTCACTCGCCGGTTCCTGGCGTGGGCACGGGAGTTCGGGATCCGCCATCACACCTCCGTCCCCGACGCCGACTCCTTCCTCGACATCGCCCCGGTCCGTGCCGAGCAGGACAACCTGCTGCACGCCCTGCGCCTCGCGCTCGCCCGCGACGAGGCGCCCACCGTCGTGGCGTGCGCCGCCGTGCTGGCCGGCCTGTGGAACATCGAGCCCCGCTTCACTCGCCTGATCGCGCTCATCGAGGAGACCGGCCACCTCCTGAGCCACTTCCGGCCCGGGCCCGCGCTCGTGGAAGCCACCCGCACGGCCGCCGCGTTCTTCGCCTCCGACCTCTTCCTGCTCCGGGGCGTCGACCCCCACGCCCTGCGGTTCGTCACCGTCCTGCGCCGGCTGCCGCCCGCCCCGCCGGACACCGTCCCCCGCGCCCTCGCGACTGTCCTCGCCGACGCCCGCGCGGTGCTGGCGCCCGTCGCGCCGCCGCACACCATGCCCTTGGCCGCCGCCGTCGCCGAGATCGTCACCGGGTACGTACGGGAGGCGCACGGCGACACCGAGGGCGCCCTCGCCGCCGCGGACCGCATGCTCGACGCCCTCGACGACGACCGCCGCCCCGCCGTCCTGCTGCTCGCCCACTCCCGCATCGGTGAGCTCAGCCTGAAGCTGGAGCAGGGCGAACGGGCCCGGCACCACCTGCGGGTGGCGCTCCACCTCCAGGAGCGGCTCCTCGGGCTCGGCCCCGGCCCCGACGGCATCGGGATCCGCTGGGCGCTCGTCGTGGCCGCGCTGCTGCTCGGCGACGTCGACGAGGCCCAGTACTGGCTCGAGTTGTCGACATCCCAGGACGCCGACGACGCGTACGACGCCTACGGTCAGGCCACGTTCCAGCGCGGGGTGCGCGCCGAGATGCTGCTCGCCCGCGGCGAGACCGAGGCGGGACTGCGCATGTGGCGCCGGGCCGCCGAGCCCTCCCCGGTGGCCGAGAGGCCGTTTCCGCCCAGTGAGCCGCCCGGTTTCGAGTCCTGGACGCTGGAGGCCCAGGGCACCGCGGTGATCGCCCACGCCCAGCACGGCCGGCTCGACCAGGTCGCGGAGCTCGTCGGTGAACTCCCGGGCAAACTGCGGACCCTGCTGTCCGGACCCGCCGTCGACCGGCCCGCGTACACGGCCCACCTCGCCCTCTGCAGCGTGCTGCTCCTCGCGCTCGCCCTGGTGGAGCTGGACCGCGGCGCCGCGGCCCCGGCGGCCCGGCTGATCGCCCTCGCCGAACGCTGCCGTTTGCTGCGCAACTTCCAGCCGACGATGTCCTCGGCGCGCGTCGACGAGGCGGTGGAGCGTGCCGACAGGGCGGCGTACGAGGACGCGGTGTCCACGTACGCCGCCCTGGGGCGTGAGGAGTTGCGGGCCGAGGCGCTGAAGCTGCTGGACGCGCTGGAGGACCGTCGGTGACGCCGCCGTCGCCGGGGGAAGCTCACGCCTTGTCATAGGCCCACCGGGACCGGAAGTAGCCGAGGACACTGAGTCCGAGGCACCAGGCGACCGCGATGATCCCGCTGTTGCCGATCGCGGTGCCCATGAGCAGACCGCGCAGGGTCTCGGTGATCGGAGTGAAGGGCTGGTACTCCGCGAACCAGCGCACCGCCGTCGGCATCGAGCCGGTCGGGACGATCGCGCTGCCGAGGAAGGGCAGGAAGGTCAGCGGGGTGGGGGCGTTGCTGGCCGCCTCCACGGTCTTGGCGCGCAGTCCCATGGAGACCGCCAGCCAGGTGAGGGCCACGACGACCAGGGCCAGCAGACCGGCGGCGGCGAGCCACTCGACGGGTGTGGCGTTCGGGCGGAAACCGGTGAGCAGGGCGGCGCCGATGACCAGGACGATGCTGAAGAGGGTCTGGATGACACCGCCGAGGACGTGGCCGTTCAGGACCGCGGTGCGGGAGATCGACAGCGTACGGAAGCGGTTGACGATGCCCTCGGTCATGTCGGAGCAGACGAACACCGCGACCGAGACACATCCGTAGGTGGTGGACATGAGGATGATGCCGGGCGTCACGTAGTCGACGTAGTGGCCGTGGGCACCGGGGGTGACGCCGGCGCCGAGAGCGTTGCCGAAGATGTAGACGAACAGCAGCAGCAGGACGACCGGGACCGCGACGAGCTGGACGGTCATGGACGGGTACCTGATCACGTGCTTGAGGTTGCGGCGCAGCATGGTCGCCGAGTCGGCGACGGTGTAGGAGAGGGTGCTCATCGGGTGGTCGCCTTCTGTGCGGAGGATGCTTCGGGAGATGCTTCGGTCGTCAGGGCGAAGAACACGTCGTCGAGGTCGGGGGTGTGCACGGTCAGGCTCTCCGCCTGGATCGACTCGACGTCCAGCCAGTCCAGGAGGGACTTCAGCTCCCGGGTGCTGCCGTCGCTGGGGATCTGCACGGTCAGCGCCTCGTCGTCCCGGGTCATGCCGGCGAGAGCCCGGGCGGCGCGCTCGTACGTGGCCGGGTCCGCGAAGCGCAGGCGGACATGGCCGCCGGGGACTAGCCGCTTGAGCTCCTCGGCCGTGCCCTCCGCGACGAGCCGGCCGCCGTTGAGGACACCGATGCGGTCGGCGAGCTGGTCGGCCTCCTCCAGGTACTGGGTGGTGAGGAAGACGGTGACGCCGCCCGCGACCAGTTCCCGCACGATCTGCCACATCGCGTGGCGGCTGCGCGGGTCGAGGCCGGTGGTCGGCTCGTCGAGGAAGATGATGCGGGGTTCGCCGACCAGGGTCATGGCGAGGTCGAGGCGGCGCCGCATGCCGCCGGAGTAGTCCGAGGGCAGCTTGCGGGCCGCGTCGGTGAGGCCGAACCGTTCGAGGAGTTCGGCCGCGCGCCGGCGTCCCTCGCGCTTGCCGAGGTGGTGCAGGTCGGCCATGAGGATCAGGTTCTCCTCGCCGGTGAGCCTGGCGTCGATGGCCGCGAACTGTCCCGTGACGCCGATCTGCGCCCGTACGGCACGGGGGTCGCGGACGGGGTCGTGCCCGCCGACGCGGATGTCCCCGCCGTCGGCGGAGGTCAGGGTCGACAGGATCTGCACGGTGGTGGTCTTGCCGGCGCCGTTGGGTCCCAGCAGCGCGTAGACGGTGCCCTCGGCGACGGCCAGGTCGAGCCCGTCGAGAACGACGTGCTCGCCGTACGCCTTCCGCAGCCCGCTCGCGGTGATCGCGTGGTGTGTCGTGGTCATGAAAGGAGCGTGCGGGCACCCGGCTTTGCGGCGGTTTCACGGCGGTTTCATGGCTGGGGGAGCGGTGAAACCGGCTGGTCAGGACGCCCGGGGAAATTCGCGGGCGTCGGGCGCAGGGCGGTGCCAGCATGCCCCCATGGATCCGCACCCACCGCCCGAGGTCCCCTCGGCCCCGGCCGTCGAGCAGGCACGCCGTCTCGTCCACGGCCGTTACCCGGATGCCCTCGCCGCCGCGCTCGGCGGTTCGACGGCCCGGGGAAGGGCGACCGCCACCAGTGATCTCGACGTGGTCGTCCTGCTTCCGGACGGGGAGGTCACGCGTCGCGAGACGCTCCGTCACGAAGGGAGGGTGGTGGAGGTGTTCGCGCACACCCGTGCCGGTCTCGAGGAGATCTTCGCCGCGGACCGGGCGGGCCGCCGCGGGACCATGCTCTTCCTCTATGCCGAGTCGGTCCCGGTGCACGACCCGGACGGGCACGCGGCGGCCCTCCGCGCCGAGGCGCGCGCCCGGGTGGAGGCGGGGCCCGACCGGCTGCCCCCGAAGGAGCGCGACGACGTTCGCTACGGGCTCACCGATCTGCTGGACGATCTGGCCGACGTCCACGACCGCCACGAGCAACTGGTCATCGCGGGCCTGGTGCTCAGGGCCGCGGCCATCCTGCTGTCGGACCACCGCCGCGCCTGGTGGGGCAACGGCAAGTGGCTCCCGCGCCGCCTGACGACCGCCGACCCGGTCCTGGGCCCCGCCCTCCTCCGGGCCCACCTCGGGGTCGCCGAACACGCCGACCCCGCCCCGCTGACCGCGATCGCCCACGAGATCCTCGACCTCGTGGGCGGCCCCCTGAGGGAGGGCCACTCGGGCATCTGGGCCGATCGCGGGAAGAGCGGCGGCTGAACGGGCTCAGCCCGTTCAGCGGACCGCTGGCTCGGTGTGCTGTCGCAAGTATCCGTTGCTGAGCCACCATCGCCGCACGTATGCGGTCCGGACTTGCCTCCACACCCTTCAAGGTCCCGGACTTCTACGGGCTTCCCACGAGGGCGATGTCCCGCAGCCCGGCAAAGGCGCTCGGCGAGACGGACTTGGTGTCCCGACGCGCCGACGGCCCGAAGAGCACTGCGCTCCCGCTCGCTTTCGCCCGTCGCACGTCCGCCGCATCCGATGTCCGAGGCCGCACAACGCGGGGCGGTGTGACGCCGTGGCGGGTGTCGCCGGATCGACCTACCGGCCGAGCGTCGAGGAGGTCCGGCTCGGCCTCGGCCATGCGTCCGCCGGCATCAGGCTGTGGAGGTGCGCCCGCCCCTGTGGCCGGGCGAAGAAGACCGCACCCGGGCCGCCGTGGACGCCGTGCTCGGCGGCCTGCGGACCGGGTGCGGACGGGGAGACGCTGCGACCAAACGAAATCGCAGGTCAGAGGGCATGGACCAAGGTCAGGCCTTCTTGGTCTCCCAGAAGATCTTGTCGATCTGGGCGATGTAGTCCAGCGCCTTCTGGCCCGTCGCCGGGTCCGTCGAGCCCTTGGCGGCCGAGAGGGCCTTCAGGGTGTCGTTGACCAGCTGGTGCAGCTCCGGGTACTTCTCGAAGTGCGGGGCCTTGAAGTAGTCGCTCCACAGCACCGACACGTGGTGCTTGGCGAGCTCGGCGCGCTGCTCCTTGATGGTGGTGGCGCGCGCCTGGAAGTGCGGGTCGTCGTTGGCCGCCATCTTCTCCTGGATGGCCTTCACCGACTCCGCCTCGATGCGGGCCTGGGCCGGGTCGTAGACACCACAGGGGAGGTCGCAGTGGGCGCTGACCTTGACCTTCGGGGCAAACAGGCGGGAGAGCATGAAGCTGTCCTTCCTCGTGATCGTCATCTCAGGTGGGACATTACTCCGTAGGGGACCGGTTTTGGCGAGTGCCCCCATGGGCTTACGCCAAAAGTCCAGGGTGAGACTGGGACTGGTGGAGGAACGGACCGGGGAGGTGCCGGGTGATGCCGGAGCTGTCACAGGAGACCGAGCGCACGAGGGCGTTGCTGCCGCTGGGGGTGGCGGAGGTCACAGGGCCGTCCATGGTACCCACGCTCCAGCACGGGGACCGGCTGCTCCTGCAGTACGGGGCCCGGGTACGGCCCGGTGACGTCATCGTCCTGCGCCACCCCTTCCAGCAGGACCTGCTGGTCGTCAAGCGCGCCGTGGAGCTGCGCGAGGGCGGCTGGTGGGTGCTCGGCGACAACCCGTACGCGGGCGGGGACAGCACCGACTACGGCACGGTTCCCGAGGAGCTGATCCTCGGGAAGGTGTGGTTCCGTTACCGGCCGCTCAGGGACGATCAGCGTTCGGCGTTCGCGCTGCTGCGCTGGGCGCTCTCCGCCGCCCGGCCCGTGCTCTCCGACCGGTCCGCCTCCAGGCGCTTGCGGGCCCGGTAGGCGGCCACGTTGGCACGGGTCGCGCAGCGGTCCGAGCAGTAGCGCCGGGACCGGTTCGTCGAGGTGTCGAGGTAGGCGTTGCGGCAGGGGGCCGCCTCGCACAGGCCCAGGCGGTCCACGCCGTACTCGGTGAGGTGGAAGGCGAGCCCCATCGCGGCGATCGCCGCGTAGCCGGCGGTCGCGTTCGACGGGTGGTCCGCGAGGTGCATGTGCCACAGGGGGCGGCCGTCGTCGTCGCGGTGGTCGTGCCCGGAGATCTGCGGGCTCACCGGGAATTCGAGGAGCAGGGAGTTCAGCAGGTCCACGGCGAGCGTCTCGTCGCCCCCGTCCGCCGCCTCGAAGACGCCACGCAGCCGGGCCCGGACCGAGCGGAAGCGGGTCACGTCGGCGTCGGTGGCGCGGCGGGCCGCCGACTGGTTGACCCCGAAGAGGTCGCGGACGGCCTCCACCGAGGTGAGCGAGTCCTTGCCCCGGGCCGGCTCCTCGCTGTTCACGAGGCGTACGGCGTAATCCGAGTAATAGGCCAGTTCCACTTGTAGTCCTTACCAGGGCGCTCTATCGTCGTGGGTGCGTTGCGTAACAGACGACCGTACGTCCAGGGTATTACGCGGTTCCGTGAACAAGGGGGCTTCCGATGGACACGACGACCGGATCGACGGGCACGACGACCGGATCCACGACGGGCACCGACTGGCAGGCGTGGCAGCAGAGCTGGGACCGCCAGCAGGAGTGGTACATGCCCGACCGCGAGGAACGCTTCCGCGTCATGCTCGACATGGTGGAGGCGTTCGTGGGCACCGAACCCCGCGTGCTCGACCTCGCGTGCGGTACCGGCAGCATCACCGCCCGGCTCCTGGCCCGGTTCCCGAAGGCGACCAGCATCGGCGTCGACCTCGACCCGGCCCTGCTCACCATCGCACGCGGCACCTTCGAGGGCGACGACCGCGTCACCTTCGTCGAGGCCGACCTCAAGGACCCCGACTGGCCGGCGCGGCTGCCGTACGGAGCGTACGACGCCGTCCTCACGGCCACGGCCCTCCACTGGCTGCGCACCGAACCCCTCGAGGCCCTCTACGGTCAGATCGCGGAACTCGTCCGCTACGGCGGCGTCTTCATGAACGCCGACCACATGATCGACGACACCACGCCCCGGATCAACGCGGCCGAGAGCGCCCAGCGGCACGCCCGCATGGACCAGGCCATGCGCGGCGGCGCCCTCGACTGGGCCGAGTGGTGGGCGCTGGCCGCCAAGGACCCCGTCCTCGCCGCGCCGACCGCCCGCCGCTTCGAGATCTACGGCGCCCACGCCGACGGTGAGATGCCCTCCGCCGCCTGGCACGCGCGCGTACTGCGCGACAAGGGATTCGCCGAGGCACGCCCGGTGTGGTGCTCACCGTCGGACACGCTGCTGCTGGCGCTCAAGTAGGGCGCGGGCGTGGCTCGGACGGCAAGAGGCGAGGGCGGCACGGGAACCCCGTGCCGCCCTCTTCTCCCGGAGCATCCGGCGCGTCCGGAGCGCCCCCTGGCGCGTCGCGTCAGAGAACCTTCGAGAGGAACGCCTTCGTCCGCTCGTGCTGGGGGTTCGTCAGGACCTCGCGCGGGTGGCCGGACTCGACCACCACACCGTCGTCCATGAAGACGAGCGAGTCGCCCACCTCGCGGGCGAAGCCCATCTCGTGGGTGACGACGACCATCGTCATGCCGGACTCGGCGAGGTCCCGCATGACGTCCAGGACGTCGCCGACCAGCTCAGGGTCGAGGGCCGAGGTCGGCTCGTCGAACAGCATCAGCTTGGGGTCCATCGCGAGCGCGCGGGCGATCGCCACGCGCTGCTGCTGGCCGCCGGAGAGCTGCGAGGGGTAGTGCCCGGCCCGGTCGGCCAGCCCCACCCGGTCCAGGAGCTGCATGGCGCGCTCCTTCGCCTCCGCCTTGTTCACGCCCTTGACCTGCACCGGCGCCTCGATGACGTTCTCCAGGGCGGTCATGTGCGGGAACAGGTTGAAGCGCTGGAAGACCATGCCGATGTCCCGGCGCTTCATCGCCACCTCGCGGTCGCGCAGCTCGTACAGCTTGTCGCCCTGCTGCCGGTAGCCGACCAGTTCGCCGTCCACGTACAACCGCCCGGCGTTGATCTTCTCCAGGTGGTTGATGCACCGCAGGAAGGTCGACTTGCCGGAACCGGAGGGACCGATGAGGCAGAACACCTCGCCGGCCTTCACCTGGAGGTCGATGCCCTTGAGGACCTCGACCTGGCCGAACGACTTGTGCACGCTCTCGGCCCTGACCATCGCCACGGACGGGTCCCGCGGGACGGCGTCGGTCTTGGTCGGCTTCTCGGTCATGCCGTGACCTTCCTGCTCGAGAAGGACGTCAGATGCGCCCTCACCTTCTGCCACGGCGTCGGCGGCAACTGGCGGCTGGAGCCACGCGCGTAGTACCGCTCGATGTAGTACTGCCCGACGCTCAGTACGGACGTCATGATCAAGTACCAGGCGGCGGCGAGGAAGTACATCTCCACCGGGGCGCCGGAGGTCTGGCCGATGTCCTGTGCGTACCGGAAGAGCTCGGGGAACTGGACGGC
This sequence comes from Streptomyces sp. NPDC028331, assembly GCF_055565775.1. Taxonomy (NCBI): domain Bacteria; kingdom Bacillati; phylum Actinomycetota; class Actinomycetes; order Kitasatosporales; family Streptomycetaceae; genus Streptomyces; species Streptomyces sp. NPDC028331. Next base: position 28,230 of record NZ_JBVHTR010000021.1, read on the forward strand.
CGCCACGAGCGAGGTGGTCTTCAGCATGTTGATCACCTCGTTGCCCGTCGGCGGCACGATGACCCGCATCGCCTGCGGGATGATGATCCGCCACAGCGTCTTGCCGTGGCTCATGCCCAGCGCGTGCGCCGCCTCCGTCTGCCCCTCGTCGACGGCCAGCAGGCCGGCCCGGCAGATCTCCGCCATGTACGCGGCCTCGTTCAGACCCAGGCCGAGCAGCGCCGTCAGCAGCGGCGTCATGAAGTTCGACCAGTAGTCCTTGTAGAACGGCATGAGGTTGATGTACTCGAAGACCAGGCCCAGGTTGAACCACAGGAACAGCTGGACGAGGACCGGGGTGCCGCGGAAGAACCAGATGTAGAACCAGGCGACGGACGACGTCACCGGGTTCTTCGACAGGCGCATCACCGCGAGGACGACGCCGCCCACGATGCCGATCAGCATGGACAGGACGGTCAGCATGAGGGTCTTGCCGACGCCCGTCAGGATGCGGTGGTCGAAGAAGTAGTCCGGCACGGCGTGCCAGTTGATCCTGCCCTGGCCGAACGCGTACACGATCGCGGCGAGAAGCGCGATCGCGACGACGGCGGCGACCCACCGCCCGTAGTGCCGGACGGGGATGGCCTTGATGGCCTCCGGTCCGGCCGGGGGAGTGTCCTGGGGGCCCGCCGTCTTGTCGATGTCAACAGTCACGGGTGATGCCTTTCAGTGCCCGCTGCGCTGCGGTCACTTGCCGCCGTTGATGACGGACTCCTTGACGGCGCCGTCCTGGGCGCCCCACTTCTGGAGGATCTTCTCGTACTCGCCGCTCTTGATGACCGCGTTCATCGCGGCCTGCAGCGCGTCGCGCAGCTGCGTGTTCTCCTTGGAGACCGCGATGCCGTACGGGGCCGCCTCGACCTGGTCGCCGACGATCTGGAAGTCCTTGCCGCCGCCCGAGGTCTTCACGGCGTACGCCGCCACCGGGAAGTCGGAAGACGCCGCGTCCGCGCCGCCGGAGCGCAGCCGGGTCTGGGACTGCTGGTCGTCGTCGAAGGCCTCGATGGTGATCTTCTTGCCGGCCGGGCACTTCTTGGTCTCGCTCTTGGCGAGGTCCTCCGAGACGGTGCCGCGCTCGACCGCGAGCTTCTTGCCGCACAGGTCCGACCACGTCGAGATGCCACCGGTGTCGCCCTTGCGCGTGTAGATGGAGACACCCGCGGTCAGGTAGTCGACGAAGTCGACGCCCTCGCCGACCTTCTTGCCGGTGTCGGAGTCGACACCCTCCTGGCGGCTCTTGTTGTCGGTCATCGCGGACATGGCGATGTCGTAACGCTTAGAGCGGATACCCGTGAGCAGGGCGTCGAACGTGCCGTTCTCGAACTCGAACTTCACGCCGAGCTGCTTGCCCATGGCCTCCGCGAGATCGGGGTCGAGACCAACCGTCTTTCCGGAGCTGTCCTTGAACTCCACCGGCGCGTACGCGATGTCCGAGCCGACCTTGATGACGCCGGCCTGGCGGATCTGCGCGGGGAGCTTGTCGGCCAGCGGAGCCGAGGCCGAAGGGCTGCTCGAGCTGCTGCCGCTCTGGCTCTTGGTCTGGTCGCCGCAACCGGCAAGCACCAGGGTGCCCGCGACCGCGATCGCGCCGACCGCGGCTATCCGGGAGCGCGTGGCGGCCGTACGACGTGTGGAGCGTGCGGTCATGGTGGTTCCTCCGGCGAATGGGTTTGTGCCGACGGGGTCGTCGAGAACACACACCTTCGGGTGTCGCGACCTCGTGTGATTGACGCATCTTGCCAGTCGGACAGCGGCATTCAGGGGACTCGCCATGTCAAAATCGGATAACGGGTGACCCCCGAACCGCCACGGACGGCTGATTTCGGCCGCACCTTGTGCGGGAATCGTTCCTTCCGGCCGGAAGATCTTCGGTGCATCCCACCGTGCGGTCGGCCTCACGCCCGCATGCGTGATCTTGTGAGGCCGTGCCGGGGACGTGTCCACATTTTCGGCCATGAGTCATCTCACCGGCGTGTGACCTTCGCGTTATGGACTCGTCCCGGACACCATCCGTCCGGTAAGAAGGTGCCTTACACCCCTCATCCGGGGCTCAGGGCGCGTGTGCGGCGCGCCCGTCGCGTATGTGCCCTTACGCACCAGTCACGTGGGACATGCGCGGTGCCCGCCCACCCCTCAACCAGGAGTGGTCACCCTCAAACCATGCAGATCTAAGGGGTACGACACAGTGGCAGCGGAGATCGTCAACTCGCGCAGCGACAGCAATACGGAGCAGGACGGCGGGGTCGAACCCCACGATTCCTTCGATCCGGCGTTCGCGCTGCACCGCGGCGGCAAGATGGCAGTTCAGGCCACCGTGCCGGTCCGCGACAAGGACGACCTGTCCCTGGCGTACACACCCGGCGTCGCCCGGGTGTGCACGGCCATCGCGGAGCAGCCGGAGCTGGTCCACGACTACACATGGAAGTCGTCGGTCGTGGCCGTGGTGACCGACGGCACGGCGGTGCTGGGGCTCGGTGACATCGGCCCCGAGGCCTCCCTCCCGGTGATGGAGGGCAAGGCGATCCTGTTCAAGCAGTTCGGCGGCGTGGACGCGGTGCCGATCGCGCTGGACTGCACCGACGTGGACGAGATCGTCGACACCGTGGCCCGGCTCGCGCCCTCCTTCGGGGGCGTCAACCTGGAGGACATCTCGGCGCCGCGGTGCTTCGAGATCGAGCGCCGGCTCCAGGAGCGGCTGGACATCCCGGTCTTCCACGACGACCAGCACGGTACGGCCGTGGTGACGCTGGCAGCCCTGCGGAACGCTGCGCGGCTGACCGGCAAGGGGCTCGGCGACCTGCGGGCCGTCATCTCGGGCGCGGGCGCGGCAGGTTTCGCCATCGCGAAGATGCTGGTCGAGGCGGGGATCGGCGATGTCGCCGTCGCCGACCGCAAGGGCGTCGTCTCGCCGGACCGGGACGATCTGACGCCGGTCAAGCGGGAGCTCGCCCAGTTCACCAACAAGGCGGGGCTTTCGGGGTCTCTTGAGCACGCCCTGGAGGGCGCCGACGTCTTCATCGGGGTCTCCGGCGGTACGGTGCCCGAGGAGGCGGTGGCGTCGATGGCGGAGGGGGCGTTCGTCTTCGCGATGGCCAACCCGAACCCGGAGGTGCATCCGGACGTCGCGCACAAGTACGCGTCCGTGGTGGCGACGGGCCGTTCCGACTTCCCGAACCAGATCAACAACGTGCTGGCGTTCCCCGGCATCTTCGCCGGGGCCCTGCAGGTGCGGGCGTCCCGCATCACGGAGGGCATGAAGATCGCGGCGGCGGAGGCGCTGGCGGGAGTCGTCGGGGACGACCTCGCCGCCGACTACGTGATCCCGTCGCCGTTCGACGAGCGGGTCGCCCCGGCGGTGACGGCGGCGGTGGCCGCGGCGGCTCGGGCGGAGGGCGTGGCCCGGCGGTAACGCTGCGGTGGCGCTGCGCGGTGGGCGGGGGGATCTTCACCCCGCCCACCCACGTGGTGTGAAGCGCGGCTTCCTGAGCGGATTGCCGACGCCCCGGGTGCCGTCCCTGCGGCGCGACTGGGCGAGGCGGTGGCAGGGACACGCGTCACAGCCCGTCTCGGTTCCCTCCGCCAGGTGCGGAGCCTAACCTCAAGGTCATGTTCGCTGCCTACGCCGCCCGCATCGACCGCGACAACCCCCTCTCCGGCCTCGAGTTGGGAGAGCGCCCCGCCCCCGAGGCGCGCCCCGGCTGGACGACCGTAAACGTCAGGGCCGCCTCCCTCAACCACCACGACCTCTGGTCCCTCAGGGGCGTCGGGCTGTCCGAGGACAAACTGCCCATGATCCTCGGCTGTGACGCAGCCGGCGTCGACGAGGACGGCAACGAGGTCGTCCTCCACTCCGTCATCGGCCAGACCGGCCACGGCGTCGGCCCCGACGAGCCCCGCTCCATCCTCACCGAGCGCTACCAGGGCACCTTCGCCGAACAGGTCTCCGTTCCCACCTGGAACCTCCTCCCCAAGCCCAGGGAACTCTCCTTCGAGGAGGCCGCCTGCCTCCCCACCGCCTGGCTGACGGCCTACCGCATGCTGTTCACCAACGCCGGTGTGCGCCCCGGTGACTCCGTCCTCGTCCAGGGCGCGGGCGGCGGTGTCGCGACCGCCGCGATCGTGCTCGGCAAGGCGGCCGGTCTCAGGGTCTTCGCCACCAGCCGGGACGAGGCCAAGCGCAAGCGGGCCGTGGAACTGGGCGCCGTGGAGGCCCTGGAGTCCGGGGCCCGGCTGCCGCAGCGCGTGGACGCCGTCATCGAGACCGTCGGCGCCGCCACCTGGTCGCACTCCGTCAAGTCCCTGCGCCCCGGAGGCACCCTCGTCATCTCGGGCGCCACCAGCGGCGACCGGCCCTCACATGCGGAACTCACCCGGATCTTCTTCCTCGAGCTGAAGGTCGTCGGCTCCACGATGGGCTCGAAGGACGAACTGGAGGACCTGCTCTCCTTCTGCGCCGCCACCGGTGTGCGCCCCGTCATCGACGAAGTCCTCCCCCTCGACCGCGCCCGTGAGGGCTTCGAACGCCTGGAGGCCGGAGACCAGTTCGGGAAGATCGTGCTGACCGCCGGCTGACGGCGCCTCACTCCACCGCCAGGGCGGGCTCGGACGTCGTTCCGGGCCCGCCTTGCGCGTTTCCGTGGCGGGATCTCGTCAACCATGGTTGACAGGATCCGGCGTGTCAACCTATGTTGACATCATGACCGAAGCAACGGATCTCGCCGAACGCGCAGGCGACCGCGATCCGCGAGTCGGACTGCGAGCCGTCGCCGCACTGCGCAGGCTGCTGGAGCAGCTCGAGGCGGTACAGGTGCGCAGTGCGCGCAACCAGGGCTGGTCGTGGCAGGAGATCGCCGCGGAACTCGGAGTCAGCAGGCAGGCCGTGCACAAGAAGTACGGGAGGCAATGATGTTCGAGAGGTTCACCCAGGACGCCCGCGCGGTGGTCACCGGCGCCGTCGCGCACTGTGAACGCGCCGGTGAGCAACGCGTCGAGGAAGCCCACCTGCTGCTCGCCCTCCTCGACCGTGAGGGCAGCCGCGCCGCGTTCGCCCTGGCGGCGCTCGGGCTCACCGGGCGCCGCGAGGCGGTCGAACGGGATCTCGCCGAGGCCCGCCGCCGCGGCGGCCTCACGCGCGCCGAGGCGGATGCTCTCGCCGGGCTCGGCATCGACCTCACCGAGATCGTCTCCCGGGTCGAGGAGGCCCACGGAGAGGGCGCGCTGGCCGCGGCCGGCGCGGGCGTCGTACGGCGGTCCGGGCGCCGCTCGTTCACCCGTGGCGCCAAGGACGTCCTCACCGGGTCCCTGCGCGCCGCCGTCGCACATGGCGACCGGCACATCGGCGATGAGCACCTCCTCCTCGCCCTGGCCGCCCGCCCCGGTGTCCCGTCCGAGGTCCTCGCCGACCACGGAGTGACCTACGCCGCCGTGGAACGTGTGCTCTGGGGCGGCGGGCACGCGAAGGCCGGCTGAGCCTCGGGACAGGGGAGACCTCGGAGGCCGGGCGGGCCGGTGCAGGTGTGGACCGCCGTCGGGCCGTCACCCCTTCCGCGACCGCAGCGTCGCGCCGATGTGCGCCGCAGCCGTCGACAGGTGCCGACGGGCGTCGCGCAACTGCTCCTCCGTCACCCCGTGGTCCCGGGCGGCGTCGCGGATGTCGTCGCGGAAGCGGTCCAGAAGCCGGTCGAGGGCACGGGCAGGGTCGCCCGGGAAGTCCTCGTGCGCCCAGGACGGCTCGTACGCCCCCGGAAAGTCCTCGGGGGTCGCCGAGTACGCGGGCTGCTCCGCCGTCCTGGACGCGCCCGCGGCCCCGCGCCCGAAGCCGTAGTCCTTCCCGAAGTCCTTGCCGAACTCGCCGAACTCCTTGGCCAGTTCGGCCAGTCCCTCCCGCACGCCCGTCGGCCAGTCGCCCCGCGCGAAGTGGTCCTGCACCTGCTCCTGCACCCGGCGCGCCATGCGCTGCAGCTCCTCCTGCGCCTGGGCGCGCGCCCGCTCCTGCGCCTCCTTGGCCTGGCGACGCGCCCGCTGGGCTTCCTCACGGGCCCGCCGGCTCTCGTCCTTGGCGCGCCGGGCCTGCTCCTTCCACTCCTGCTTGACGCGGCGCATCTCCTCCCTGGCGGCGCGCCACGCCTCCTTCTCGTCCTGGTCGCCGTACGCCCCGTGGGCACCCTCGTGCTCCTTGGCGCCCCGGCGCGCCTCGGAGACCGCCGCCCGCATCTCACGGCGCAGGTCGCCCGCCGCCCCCCGGACATCCGCCTGGATCTCGGCGGCCAGCTCGGCGACCGACTCGCGGATCTCCAGCTCCAGGTCGGCCAGTTCACCGCTGCGGTCGGCCAGTTCGGCGCGGCCCGCGTCCGTGATCGCGTACACCTTGCGGCCGCCCTCGGTGGTGTGCGTGACCAGACCCTCGGCCTCCAGCTTGGCCAGCCGGGGGTAGACGGTGCCGGCGGACGGTGCGTACAGCCCCTGGAAGCGCTCCTCCAGCAGCCGTATCACCTCGTAACCGTGGCGCGGTGCCTCGTCCAGCAGCTTCAGCAGGTACAGCCGCAGGCGTCCATGGGCGAAGACGGGAGGCATGTCAGAGCTCCTTCCGCTCGGTGGGGCCGCCGGTCGAGCCGTCGGGGGAACGGTCGGCCGGGACGGCGGTGGCGCCGCTGCCGGTGTCGGGGGACGCCTCGGCGGGCGGCGCGCCCCATGGCTCGTCCTCCGCGGGCGGGCGGCGCAGCAGGGCGATGGAGCCGGAGACCGTGGTCGCCTTCAGCCGGCCGTTGCCCCCGCCCAGGCGGCCCGTGATCTTCTTGGCGCCCCACTGGCCGGTGACGCGCAGGTCGTCGAAGGCGTTGGACACGGCGCCGCTGGCCGTGTTCGCCTCGACCTCGGCGTCCGCCGGGTGGGGGAGGCGGATGGCGATCTCGCCCGAGACGTTCGTCAGGCGGGCGTCGGTGGGGCCGCTCGCGGGATCGAGGTCCAGGATGATCGAACCGCTCACGGAGTCGGCCTTCACGGACGGGCAGGCGCCCTCGATGACGGTCAGATCGCCGGAGACGGAGTTGAGCCGCAGCTCGCCGGTGACGCCCTGGGCCTCCACGCTCCCCGACACCGTGGTGGCGTGGACCGGACCGGAGAGCCCGGCCAGGGTCGTCGCTCCCGTGACGCTCTTGACGTCGGCGCCGCCGTCGATGCCGGAGACCAGGGCGTCGGCCCCGATCACGCCCACCTCCACACGGGTGGAGGCGGGGACGGCGAGGGAGACCACCGCGCTGCGACGCCAGCCCTTGGGGTCGAGCCACTTGAGGAAGCCCTTCCAGGGCAGGTCGTCGTAGGCCACGGTCAGGGTGCCGTCCTTCTGCGTCACCGTCAGGGCGGGCCCTTCGACCTGCGAGATCTCCAGTCGTGCGGAACTCTCGTCGGTGCCCACCACGTTGACCGTTCCGTTGACGGTGCGTACGTGGAGTGCCGTCACGGGGGCGTCGAAGGTGAGCTTCCTCGGCTCTGCGACGGACCACTCGGGCATGGTGCTGACCTCCTCGGCCGGTGCGGACGGGGCTGCGTGACGGGGCGGTAGCCCGGACACGCTCGGCACGCCCGACACGCTCGACGGAACGCGGCATATCGCGTCTTCGCTATTCACGATATATCGCGGTCGGCGGAAGTCAAGACACCCGTTCCGGTGACCCCTCGCGCAAAACGGTGGGGCGCCCCCGCTCGGGGGCGCCCCACCTGGTGGTGCCGCCTACTCGTCGTCCTCGTCGTCCAGCCGTGCCAGCCAGGTCGCGAGCCGCTCCACCGGTACCTCGAAGTCCGGGTTGAGGTCGACGAACGCGCGGAGCTGCTCGGCGAGCCACTCGAAGGTGATCTCCTCCTCGCCGCGCCGCTTCTCCAGTTCCTCGATGCCACGGTCGGTGAAGTACACGGATGCTCTCCTGAAGGCGCTGGGCCGGACGTACACCTCCAGGTTAAGCCGCGTGGAGCGCACCGGATCACCTCACGTACGGCTCCTGCCCGCGCCCGCCGCCACGTGCGAGTGGACGGGCTTCCCCGGGACGCGAAAGGGCCCGCCCCCGAGCCGGAACTCGGGACCGGGCCTCTCGCGGTGCCGTAGGGCCTAGGCCTCGAACACCTCACGCACGAGCTGCTCCTGCTCCGCCTGGTGCCGCTTGGCCGAGCCCACCGCCGGGGACGAGCTGTGCGGGCGGGAGATGCGGCGCAGGCGCTCGCCGGCCGGGATGTCCGCGCCGACCGCCAGGTCCAGGTGGTCGATCAGGTTGAGGGCGATGAACGGCCAGGCGCCCTGGTTCGCCGGCTCCTCCTGGGCCCACAGGTACTTCTCGGCGTTCGGGTACTTCTTGATCTCCTCCTGGAGCTCCGCACCCGGCAGCGGGTACAGCCGCTCGAGGCGGATGAGCGCGGTGTCCGTGATGCCGCGCTTGGTGCGCTCGGCCTCCAGGTCGTAGTACAGCTTGCCGGCCACGAAGACGACCTTGCGCACGGCGGCAGGGTCCACCGCGGCATCGCCGATGACGGGGCGGAACCGACCCGACGTGAACTCCTCCGTCTTCGACGCGGCGGCCTTGAGGCGCAGCATCGACTTCGGGGTGAAGACCACCAGCGGCTTGTGGTGCGGGTTGTGCACCTGCCAGCGCAGGAGGTGGAAGTAGTTCGACGGGAGGGTCGGCATGGCGACCGTCATGTTGTTCTGGGCGCAGAGCTGGAGGAACCGCTCGACGCGCGCCGAGGAGTGGTCCGGGCCCTGGCCCTCGTAGCCGTGGGGGAGCAGCAGGACGACACCGCTCGTCTGGCCCCACTTCTGCTCGGCCGCCGAGATGTACTCGTCGACCACCGTCTGCGCGCCGTTGACGAAGTCGCCGAACTGCGCCTCCCACATCACGAGCGCGTCGGGGCGGGCCAGCGAGTAGCCGTACTCGAAGCCCATGACCGCGTACTCGGACAGGAGGGAGTTGTAGACGTTGTAGCGCGCCTGGTCCTCGGCGAGGTACTGGAGCGGGGTGTACTCCTCGCCCGTCTGGCGGTCGATGAGGACCGCGTGGCGCTGGCCGAAGGTGCCGCGCTGGGAGTCCTGGCCGGACAGCCGGACCGGGGTGCCCTCCAGGAGGAGGGAGCCGACCGCGAGGGTCTCGCCCATGCCCCAGTCGATGGTGCCGTCCTCGACCATCGCCGCCCGGCGCTGGAGCTGCGGCAGCAGACGCGGGTGCACGTGGAAGGTGTCGGGGATGTTGACCTGGGACTGGGCGATCCGCTTCACGACCTCCGTGGAGATCGCGGTGTCCACGGCGACCGGGAACTCCGCCTGCGAGTCCGGCACCGGGCCGGCGGTCGGCTGGGCCGTGGTGGCCTCGCGGACCTCCGTGAAGACCTTCTCGAGCTGGCCCTGGTAGTCCTGCAGCGCCTGCTCGGCCTCCTCCAGGGTGATGTCGCCGCGACCGATCAGGGACTCGGTGTACAGCTTGCGCACCGAGCGCTTCTTGTCGATCAGGTCGTACATCAGCGGCTGGGTGAAGGCCGGGTTGTCCGACTCGTTGTGACCGCGGCGGCGGTAGCAGATGAGGTCGATCACCACGTCCTTGTTGAACGCCTGGCGGAACTCGAAGGCGAGCCGCCCGACGCGCACGACGGCCTCGGGGTCGTCGCCGTTCACGTGGAAGATCGGGGCCTCGATCATGCGGGCCACGTCCGTCGCGTACATGGAGGAGCGCGAGGACTCGGGGGCCGCGGTGAAGCCGACCTGGTTGTTGATGACGATGTGGACCGTGCCGCCGGTGCGGTAGCCGCGGAGCTGGGACATGTTCAGGGTCTCGGCCACCACGCCCTGGCCCGCGAAGGCCGCGTCGCCGTGGATCGCCACCGGCAGGACGGTGAAGTCCGTGCCGCCCTTGTTGATGATGTCCTGCTTCGCGCGGGTGATGCCCTCGATGACCGGGTCGACCGTCTCCAGGTGGGACGGGTTCGCGGCCAGCGAGACCTTGATCTGCTCGCCGTCCAGGCCGGTGAAGGTGCCCTCGGCGCCCAGGTGGTACTTCACGTCGCCGGAGCCGTGCATCGACTTCGGGTCGAGGTTGCCCTCGAACTCGCGGAAGATCTGCGCGTACGACTTGCCGACGATGTTCGCCAGCACGTTCAGGCGGCCGCGGTGGGCCATGCCGATGACGACCTCGTCCAGGCGGGACTCGGCCGCCGAGTCGATCACCGCGTCGAGCAGCGGGATGACGGACTCGCCGCCCTCGAGGGAGAAGCGCTTCTGGCCGACGTACTTCGTCTGCAGGAAGGTCTCGAAGGCCTCCGCCGCGTTCAGGCGGCGCAGGATGCGAAGCTGCTCCTCGCGCTCCGGCTTGGAGTGCGGGCGCTCCACGCGGTCCTGGATCCACTTGCGCTGCTTGGGGTCCTGGATGTGCATGTACTCGATGCCGGTGGTGCGGCAGTACGAGTCGCGCAGCACGCCGAGGATGTCGCGCAGCTTCATCATCGACTTGCCGGCGAAGCCGCCGACGGCGAACTCGCGCTCCAGGTCCCACAGGGTGAGGCCGTGCTCGACGATGTCCAGGTCGGGGTGCTTGCGCTGGCGGTACTCCAGCGGGTCGGTGTCGGCCATGACGTGGCCGCGGACCCGGTAGGAGTGGATCAGCTCGAAGACGCGGGCGGCCTTGGTGACGTCGTCGTCGTGCGAGGCGTCGATGTCCTTGAGCCAGCGGACCGGCTCGTAGGGGATGCGCAGGGCCTCGAAGATCTCGTCGTAGAAGCGGTTCTCGCCGAGGAGGAGGTTCGCGACGACGCGCAGGAACTCGCCGGAGGCGGCGCCCTGGATGACCCGGTGGTCGTAGGTCGACGTGAGCGTCATGACCTTCGAGATGCCGAGCTTGTTGAGCGTGTCCTGGCTCGTGCCCTGGAACTCCGCGGGGTAGTCCATGGAGCCGACGCCCATGATCACCGACTGGCCGGGCATCAGGCGCGGCACGGAGTGGACGGTGCCGAGGCCGCCGGGGTTGGTCAGGGAGACCGTCACGCCGGTGAAGTCGTCCATCGTCAGCTTGCCGTCGCGGGCACGGCGGACGATGTCCTCGTAGGCCTGCCAGAACTCGAAGAAGTTCAGCGTCTCGGCCTTCTTGATCGCCGCGACGACGAGCTGGCGGTCGCCGTTGGGCTTGACCAGGTCGATGGCGAGGCCGAGGTTGATGTGGTCCGGCTTGACCAGGGTGGGCTTGCCGTCCTTCTCCGCGAACGACCAGTTCATCGACGGCATCGCCTTGATGGCCTGGACCATCGCGTAGCCGATGAGGTGCGTGAAGGAGATCTTCCCGCCGCGGGCGCGCTTGAGGTGGTTGTTGATGACGATGCGGTTGTCGAAGAGCAGCTTCACCGGGACCGCGCGCACGGACGTGGCCGTGGGGATCTCCAGGGAGGCGTTCATGTTCTTCGCGACGGCGGCGGCGGGGCCGCGCAGCGTCACCAGTTCGGGGCCGGCGGGGGCCTCGGACACGGGCTCGTCCTTCTTGGGCTGGGCGGGGGCCGCGGCGGGCTTCGCGGCGGCGGGTGCGGCGGATGCGGCGGGCTTCGCCGGTGCGGGCGCTGCGGCCGGGGCGGGCTTCGCCGGGGCCGGCGCGGCGGCCGGCTGCGGTGCGGCGGCGGCCGGGGCCTGCGGTGCGGCGGGAGCCGCGGGCGCGGCCTGCGCTGCCTGGGGCGCCGTGGTGGTCTCCGCGGCCCCCGCGGCCGCGGTACCCGACGGAGCCGAGGAGGCAGCGGCGGCGGCCCCCGGCTTGTAGTCGGCGAAGAAGTCCCACCAGGCGCGGTCTACCGAATTCGGGTCCTGGAGGTACTGCTGATAGATCTCGTCGACGAGCCACTCGTTGGGACCGAACGCAGCTGCGGGGTTCTTCCCGGCTTGGTCGTCGGTCGAGACGCTCGGGTTACTGGGGGACTGTGGCGACACGGCGGCAACCGCCCTCTTCCGCTTCACAAGGTGATTGGACAGCGGGAATAAAGGCTACGCCTCCAAGACCGCGAAGGTCAGGTCGGGCCGGTTCATCGTCGCGTAAGTCACATCGGAAAGTGCGTTTCAGGGGTTGAAATGGCGGGAAACAAGCGTGGTTCCGGTTGTGGGCGGGTGCGACGACCCCGGCCCGGCGCGGGGAGTGCGCGGGCCTCTGCCTGATCACACGTGTCCGGCTGCGCGGACGGGCGCGGATCTTGTTGCTCCGCTTCGAACTTTACGTCAACTTGACAGAGATGGCTCTCCCGGAAGGGTGACCTGGATTCGGCAGCCGCGTGGGGATTCGGCCACACCGATCCGGCCACCGTGCAGATCCACCGCCCAGCGCGCGATCGCCAGGCCGAGGCCCGTGCCGCCGTCGCTGCCCGGCCCGTGCGGGCGGTTCACGGCGCCGCGGTTGAAGCGTTCGAAGACCCGGTGCCACTCCGACTGGGGGATGCCGGGACCCTCGTCCAGCACCTCCAGCTCCAGCGAGTCCGGGGTGGGGCCGCGCCGGGCCTTCACCGTGACGCGGCCGTGGGGCGGGCTGTGCTTGACGGCGTTGTCGATCAGGTTGGCCACGACCTGGTGGATGCGCTCGGGGTCCGCGTGCGCGGTCAGCTCCGGCGGGGAGACGTCGAGGTGCAGATGGACGTCCGTACGGGTGTGGCTGCCGGAGCCCGAGGCGATGCCCGCGCGCGCGGAGGACACCATCTGGGCCTCCTTGAGGACGCCCGAGAGGTAAGGCCACACCTCGAAGCGCCGCTTCTTCAACGGGACGACGCCGTTGTCCAGACGGGAGAGGTCCAGCAGGGTCTCCACCAGACGGCCGAGGCGCTCGGTCTGCTTCAGGGCCGTGCGCATGGTCTCCGGGTCGGCCTCGGTGACCCCGTCCACGATGTTCTCCAGCACCGCGCGCAGGCCCGCGATGGGAGTGCGCAGCTCGTGGGAGACGTTCGCCACCAGCTCCTTGCGCTGGCTGTCCTGGGCCTCCAGCTCATCCGCCATCAGGTTGATCGTCTGGGCCAGGTCGCCCAGCTCGTCCCTGCGGTTGTCGCGCACACGCCGCGTGTAGTCGCCGTGCGAGATGGAGCGGGCCACCGCGTTCATCTCGTCCAGCGGGGCGGTGAGCGAGTGCGCCACGAACTGCGTGATCAGCAGCGTGGCGATCACCGAGAACACCGTGATGAACCGCAGCTCGGTCTCGGTGCGCACCGCGATCATCAGCAGGCCAGTGGTGATGAACACCGAGATGACGACCAGCGCGCCCAGCTTGGTCTTGATCGAGAACGGGCGTACGCCGCCCCAGGGCTGCCCGGGACTCCTCCGTGCGGCCGGCCCGTCGCTCATGGGGTGGGGGTCTCCAGGGCGTAACCGACGCCGTGCACGGTCCGGATGCGCTCCGCGCCGATCTTCCGCCGCAGCGCCTTGATGTGGCTGTCCACGGTCCGGGTGCCGGAGGCGTCCGCCCAGTCCCACACCTCGGCGAGGAGCTGCTCACGGGAGAGCACGGCGCGCGGGGTGTTGGCCAGGCACACCAGCAGATCGAACTCGGTGGGCGTCAGATGGACGTCCTCGCTGCGCACCCGCACCCGGCGCTGCGCATGGTCGATCTCCAGTTCGCCGAGGCGCAGTATGCCGGTGCGCGGGGTCGCGGCGGCCAGTGCGGCCCGCTCCACCCGGCGGAGCAGCACGTGCACACGCGCCGCCAGCTCCCGCATCGAGAACGGCTTGGTCATGTAGTCGTCGGCGCCGACACCGAGCCCGACCAGCATGTCGGTCTCGTCGTCGCGCGCGGTGAGCATCAGCACCGGCACCGGGCGCTGGGCCTGGACGCGTCGGCAGACCTCCAGGCCGTCGAAGCCCGGCAGCATGATGTCGAGGATCAGCAGGTCGGGCTGCCATGCCTCCGCCGTGTCGACCGCCGCCGGACCATCACCGGCCGTTTGCACGAGGAATCCCTCCGCGCGCAGACGGGTGGCGATGGCTTCGACGATCGTCTGGTCGTCCTCGACCACCAGGACGCGCCGTTGAGCGCCCTGGGTCGCCGTCGTGCCGTTGTGGGAGGTGTGTGTCTGCTCCATCGCCCGCCCCTGGGGTTGCTTTCCGGAATCCGTGGGGTGATCCCATGACTGCGCTTGACGCTTGAATGATCCGCGTCAGGGAAGCAGCGTACGGGGAGTTACCGCCGGTCGGCTATCCAGGGCCGATTGCGAGGTGCACGACGTCCGGCACGCCCCGGGCAACGGGGACCTCTTCGGTACGCACCTGCCGGAACCCGGCATTCCTGAGGGTTCCTTCAAATTCCGGAGACGGCTCGGCCGACCACACCGCGAGCACGCCACCGGGTCTCAACACCCGTGCGCACCTTGCGAGTCCGGCCGTCGAGTAGAGGCTGTCGTTGTCGTCCGTGACCGTCCACGCGGGCCCGTTGTCGATGTCCAGGCACAGGGCGTCGTACGTGTCCGATGTCTCATTGACGTGGGCGACGAGGTCGGCTTCGACGATGCCGGTGCGCGGATCGGCGAGCGCGTCGGCGGACAGCGCGGACAGGGGGCCGTCGAGGTGCCAGTCGATGACCGCACGTTCGCGTTCGACGACGGTGATGCGTCCCCAGCGGGGGTCGGCCGCGGCGTGCGCGAGCGAGAAACCCACGCCGAGCCCGCCGATCAGCACGCTCGGCTCCGGGCGGCCGTCCAGGGCGTCCAGCGCGGCCTCGACCAGCAGCCGCTCCGAGCGCCCGTCGGAGGTGTCCATCAGGAAGCAGCCGTTGGCGATGATCTGCAGCAGTTCACCGTGGCGCCGCAGCACGACCTCGCCGTGCGGGCCCTCGCGACGGTCCAGGACCACCGGGGCGTCGGTGTCGTACGGATGAGGCATGGACCACATTCTGGTGACTGCCGGGGTGGTGGGCCACGGGGTTTCCCGGCGGCCGCACCGGACCGTCGTGGTCGCCGACGGCTGTGCGCGAACACCCCGGACGCCGGAAGCGGCTGGGAAGTTGCTGTGAATCCGGTCTCGGGTGGCGTCGGTCATAGACAGCGACCGGCGCGGCGCGAAGGGTGGAGCGTGACGGAAGGAGCGCCGCACCTTGGAACGTACGGTCTCGGCGGCCGACGCCACGCTCATGCCCCCCGAGCCGGGCGCGCCGCTGCTGGACGGCATGCCGCGCCAGCGCACGGCGCCGCCGCCCGCACCGCCACCGGCTCCGGTCCCGGTACGGCGGACGAGCCCGTCCTCGGTGCTGCCGCTGCCCAGCCCCACGGGGACGCCGTTCACCTTCGGGTACGCAGCCGTGCTGCTGGTCACCTCGCTGTTCGCCGAGTACGCCGACCCGTCGCTGGTGGACGCCCTGTACCAGGAATCCAGCACGGACGTCGCGCATCTGATGCGCAGTCCGGTGGTGGTGCTGATAGCCAGCGCGCTGTGGATCGCGGGCGGGCTGATGTCGTCCTACACGCTCGTCTTCCTGGTCGTGCTGACGGCGCTGGAGCGGCGGATAGGCGGCCCGCGCACGGCGGTCGTCTTTCTGCTCGGCCACGTGCTCGCGACGCTGGGCACCGAGGTCCCGGTCGGCTTCGCGGTGCTGGCGGGCCATCTGCCGGACAGTTCGCTGCACCGCCTCGACTACGGCATCAGCTTCGGCGTGGCGGCGAGCCTGGGCGCGCTGACGGGGTTGCTGCGGCCCTGGCTGCGCTGGCCGGTGCTGACCGTGTTCGCCGCCGTGCTCCTGCAGGACCTGGCCGAGTTCACGGACCCGTTGAGCAACTGGGGCCACCTGCTGGCCCTGGCGGTCGGCATCGGGACGTGGCCACTGGTACGGCGCTGGTCCCGGACCGAGGCGGCGGCCACCGTGACGCCGTCCCGGTAACTCCGGCCGGGCGCCCGGCGTTTGCGCCGGCGGCGCGCCGACCGCACGGCGCCGGCCGGGGGCCGCCGTGGGGCGGTGCCCCGCGCCGGACGGGCGTCGGTCTCCGTTCCGGCTTCCGTCTCCCGTCCGCGGTGCGGCGGTCCGCCCGTGCGCCGGATCCGCGGCGGGTGTGGGTCAGGCGTCGGTCTCCGTGCCGCGTCCTGTGAACTTCGCGCTCGTCAGGAGCGCCTCCACCCGCCACCCCAGCGACTCGTACAGCGCCCGCCCCTGCGGGGTGCCCGCCAGGACCCCCGTCTCCGCGCCGCCGTCCGCCGCCACGCGCGCGAGGGTGGTCATGACCAGGCCGCCCAGGCCCCTGCGGCGATGGCCCGGGGCGGTTTCCACCTGGTCGGCCACCGCCGTCCCGCCCGTGACGGCGATCTGGCCGCGCGCCGCCCAGGAGCCGTCCGGCGCGGTGACCACCGCGCGCGTGACGCCGCCGCGCGACCAGGTCCGCAGCCGGTAGCCGGCGCCGGCCGCGACCTTCCCCGCGCGCGGGGCCGGCAACGGAACGGACATCAGGAAGCCCGGCTCGGGGTCCACCCACCAGCCCTCGCCCAGCCAGGGCCGTACGACCGCCGGATCGGCGAACACCTTCAGCCAGGTCCCGGCGCCGGTCACCCCGTCCGCCACCTTGCGGACGGCCGCCTCGTCGACCGCGTCGTCCGTCGCCGCGAAGACGTGCCGGGCGACGTGCTCCGCCAGTCCCACGTCGATGGTCCAGCCCCAGGGCGTCACCCGGGGCGGCGCGGCCCCGCGCGAGACGACCCAACCGTCCACCCAGGCTCGTACGATGCTGCTCACGCGGCACCCGTAATAGGTCAAGTTGCTCTATGTCTATTACATGCGTGCCCATCCGGCCTGTCCGTTCACAGCAGTCGACCCGACCGATCGCTCAGAGCGAACAAGTGTTGGGGAACAATCGCATCCTCTGGTGCATTGAGTCTGCACAGCTCAACTTGACTGCCGAAGGGGAGATCATGGCTTCGACGTCCACACCGCTCACCCTGCCTGTGCTGCCGCTCGACGGCGAGGTTGTGCTGCCCGGCATGGTGGTCCCGCTGGACCTGAGCGACTCCGAGGTGCGCGCGGCGGTCGAGGCCGCCCAGGCGGCCGCCCGCTCCGAACCCGGAAAGCCCAGGGTCCTGCTCGTTCCACGCATCGACGGCACCTACGCCGCCACCGGTGTCCTCGGCACCGTCGAGCAGGTCGGCCGGCTCGCCGACGGCGACCCGGGCGCGCTCATCCGCGGCCGGGGACGGGTGAAGATCGGTGCGGGCACCACCGGACCCGGCGCAGCGCTCTGGGTCGAGGGCACGCGCATCGACGAGACGGTGCCCGACCCGCTGCCCGGCCACGTCGCCGAACTCGTCAAGGAGTACAAGGCCCTCGCCGCGAGCTGGCTGAAGAAGCGCGGCGCCTGGCAGGTCGTCGACCGTGTCCAGGCCATCGACGACGTCTCCGCGCTCGCCGACAACTCCGGCTACTCGCCCTTCCTCACCACCGAACAGAAGGTCGAACTCCTGGAGACCACCGACCCGGTGGCCCGTCTGAAGCTCGCCACCCAGCAGCTCCGCGACCACCTCGCCGAGCAGGAGGTCGCCGAGTCCATCGCCAAGGACGTCCAGGAGGGCGTCGACAAGCAGCAGCGCGAGTTCCTGCTGCGCCGCCAGCTCGAAGCCGTCCGCAAGGAGCTGCGCGAGCTCAACGGCGACACCCGGGAGGGCGAGGAGTCCGACGACTACCGCGCCCGCGTGGAGGCCGCCGACCTCCCCGAGAAGGTCCGCGAGGCCGCCCTCAAGGAGGTCGACAAGCTGGAGCGCACCAGCGACCAGTCGCCCGAGGTCTCCTGGATCCGCACCTGGCTCGACACGGTGCTCGAGATGCCGTGGAACGAGCGCACCGAGGACGCGTACGACATCCGCGGCGCCAGGGCCGTCCTGGACGCCGAGCACGCGGGCCTGGAGGACGTGAAGGAGCGCATCACCGAGTACCTCGCGGTGCGCAAGCGGCGCGCCGACCGGGGCCTCGGAGTCGTCGGCGGCCGTCGCGGCGGCGCCGTGCTCGCGCTCGTCGGACCGCCCGGCGTCGGCAAGACCAGCCTCGGCGAGTCCGTGGCGCACGCCATGGGCCGCAAGTTCGTCCGCGTCGCCCTCGGCGGCGTCCGCGACGAGGCCGAGATCCGCGGCCACCGGCGTACGTACGTCGGCGCCCTGCCCGGCCGGATCGTCCGCGCCGTCAAGGAGGCCGGGTCCATGAACCCGGTCGTCCTGCTCGACGAGATCGACAAGGTGGGCTCCGACTTCCGCGGCGACCCGGCCGCGGCCCTGCTCGAGGTCCTGGACCCGGCGCAGAACCACACCTTCCGCGACCACTACCTGGAGGTCGAACTCGACCTGTCCGACGTGGTGTTCCTCGCCACGGCCAACGTCCTGGAGGCCATCCCGGAGGCGCTGGCCGACCGCATGGACATCGTGCGCCTGGACGGCTACACCGAGGACGAGAAGGTCGTCATCGCCCGTGACCACCTGCTCCCGCGCCAGCTCGAGCGGGCGGGCCTGGACAAGGACGAGGTCACGATCGACGAGGGCGCGCTGCGCAAGCTCGCCGGCGAGTACACCCGCGAGGCGGGCGTGCGCACCCTGGAGCGGTCCATCGCGCGGCTGCTGCGCAAGGTCGCGGCCCGGCACGAACTGGGCGAGCTCGAGCTGCCGCTCACCGTCCGGGACGAGGACCTGCGGGGGCTGCTCGGGCGCCCGCACCACGTGCCCGAGTCCGCCCAGGACCCGGCCGAGCGGCGCACCGCGGTCCCGGGCGTCGCGACCGGTCTCGCGGTCACCGGCGCCGGCGGCGACGTCCTGTACGTGGAGGCCTCGCTGGCCGACCCGGAGACGGGCGCGGCGGGCCTGACCCTGACCGGTCAGCTCGGTGACGTGATGAAGGAGTCGGCGCAGATCGCGCTCAGCTTCCTGCGCTCGCACGGTGCCGAACTGGAACTGCCGGTCGGCGACCTGAAGGACCGGGGCGTGCACATCCACTTCCCGGCGGGCGCGGTCCCCAAGGACGGCCCGAGCGCAGGCATCACGATGACGACCGCGCTGGCCTCGCTGCTGTCGGGCCGGCTGGTCCGCACGGACGTGGCGATGACCGGTGAGGTCTCGCTGACCGGCCGTGTGCTGCCGATCGGCGGGGTGAAGCAGAAGCTGCTCGCCGCGCACCGGGCGGGGGTCACCACGGTGATCATTCCCAAGCGCAACGAGCCCGACCTGGACGACGTCCCGGCCGAGGTGCTGGACAAGCTGGACGTCCACGCCGTCACGGACGTGCGCCAGGTCCTGGAGCTGGCGCTCGCGCCGGCCACGAGCGACGCGACGCCGGAGGTTCCGGTGGCGGCGTGACGGACGCTGCCGGACAAGGGAAGGCCCGGGTTTCGTGAGGGAGGCCCGGGCCTTCGCCGTGCGCGCCCGGGGCCTTGCCGTGGGTGCGCCCGGGCCTTCGCCGTGCGTGCGCCCGGGGCCTTCGCCGTGTGCGCGCCCGGGGCCTTTGCCGTGCGTGCGTCCCGGGCCCCGGGCCCCGCGCCGTGGACCCGGGCCTCAGCCGGTCGTCACCCCGCACGCAGGACGCGGCCCGGGGAGGGGACCGGAGGCCGTCCTTGGTCTACGCCTGCGAAATACTGGCCGGGCTGCGGCGATGGCGACGTTCGGCAGTGACTTTCAGGAGCGGGAAACCGGAGCAGGAGTGCTGACGTGCACCAGGACGGAAACGGCGAGCGGCGGCCGGTCGGATCGGACGTGCCGGAAAGCGGCGACGGGCGGCCCGGGAGCCGCCCGGGCGGTGCCGGGCGAGAGGGCGCTCCCCGCGGCGCGAACCAGGAGTTCCTGGCGCTCGAGCGCGAGCTGACCGTGTTCCTGCGGCGCGCCCGCGCCAACGCCGGCCAGATGGCGCGGGAGGTCCACCCGGACCTGGAGTCCGCCGCCTACGGGCTCCTCGCACGGCTGGACGAGTGCGGCCGCCAGCGTGCCACGGAACTCGCCGCCTACATCGGCGTCGGCAAGGCCACGATGTCCCGCCAGCTCCGCGCCCTGGAGGAGCTCGGCCTGGTCGCCCGGGAACCCGACCCGGCGGACGGCCGCGCCTGGCTCGTGCACCTCACGGAGGAGGGCCACCGGCGCGTGAGCCTGGTACGCGAGGCCCGCCGCGCCCGCTATGTGCGCCAGCTCGCCCACTGGGACCCCCGCGAGGTCGCGGAACTGGCCCGGCTGCTGCACCAGTTGAACCTGGGGATGGAGAAGCAGTAGCCCTACGGGGCAGCAGTCCTGCGGGGCAGGAGTTTCACGGCTCCACGTACACCACCGTCGCGTCGTCGTGGGTCTTGCCGCGGCCGAGGTGCGTGCGGTCCTCGCGGTCGGCGGCCTCCAGGGCCCGTACGCGCTCCACCAGCGCCGCCGCGCCCTCCTTGCGGAGGACCGTGAACAGATCCGTCCAGTCGCCCTGGCGGAACTTCTCCGTCCAGCGCGTCGCGCCGTCCGTCAGGGCCGCGAGGGCGCGCACCCGCGCACGCGGCAGTTCGCCGGTGACCGCGCGGGCCGCGACCGAGGGGTCCGCGGCCGCTGTGAAGAAGCCGCCCTCCTTGTTGCGGACCGTCGCGTCCACCAGCGCCTCCGTGGCCAGGGCCGCGCGCGGGAGGCGGGCGAGGCGGTCGTCCAGGAGGGCGGTGACCCTGCCGTCGGGGGCCTCGACGAGCAGCGCCGAGTCCGACAGGACCAGGTACTCCACCGCCGACTCGGACCAGCGGGCGAGGACCACGGTCGCCTGGGGGGTGCGCGGGTGAGAAAGCTCACAGGTGGCGGCGTGGCCGTCGGCGGTGCGGGCAATGGCCTCCGCGAGGATCTCCGAGAGTGTCAGATCCCGGTCAGAAACGGACAGTTCGGTCAGCAGGCCGCCCAGACGCGCACAGAACCAGGGGACGGAATGCAGACAGCCGTCGTCACCGGCCGGTGGGGTCACCCCGTCCAGGACGACCAGCGCCCCGCCCTGTCCTGAAGCCGGAAGCGCGAGGGCGGCGAAGTCCTCGTTGGGGCGTGTCGGATCGCCGGGCTCGGACATCAGCTCAATACGCATCCAGCCAGTCTGCACGAGGCCTTCACAAGGTCCACGAAAGGCTGGCAACGGACCCCGAATCGGCGCTACCGCACAGGTCAGCCGCCTGGTTTGGTACGGAATAATCGCTTCCGGTGAAGCGTGGCGGCGAATATTGCCAAAGTGCGCCGCCGACGTCCAACCGGCCCACCGCGCAAGGGCTCCGCACGCGCCAGAGGAACTTGCCCGCCAACTCCCCGCCGATGTTCACTCCTTCGGGTGGCGGGTCAGGCGAAGCGAGACCTCTGCCCACCGGCACTGGGAGGGTCGGAAGCCGTCGTACCGGGTCGACATCCCCGTGACGGAACGTCACCCGGGCCCATGGGTACACGAGTGAGGAAGTGCGAGCACCGGTGCAGAAAACGCGGCCTCGGAGCACAGGCAAGCAGACGGCCCCCGCGCAGGGGGCCTCGTCCGAGTCCGCGGGCCACGGCCGCCCCGCCCGTGTGCGCACCCGGCTGATCGTCGCGGTGGCCGTGGTGGCCGCCGCCGTCGCCGGGGCCGGGGCGCCCGGCGTCGTCGCCGCCTCCGGGCAGCTCCACGACTCCCAGAACCTGGTCACGCTCGCCGGGCAGACCCAGGACGCCCTCGCCCTCGCCCACTCGCTGGCCGACGAACGGGACCAGGTCACCTCGTACGTGGCCGCCGGGCGCCCCGGCTCCAAGGCGCCCGCCGAGCAGCAGCAGGCCCGCGTCGACCGGGAGATCGAGGACCTGCGCGCCGACCCCGACCTCTCCGCCGGCCTGCGCAAGGACCTCGACGACGTGGCCGCCGTCCGGCGAGCGGCGCTCACCGGGAAGAGCACCGCTCTGGCGACGCATCAGGCGTACTCCGCCGCCATCACCGAGCTGCACGCCCTGGCCGAGCAGCTCGCCGAGCAGATGCCGCCGCGCGCGGGCTCCGGCGCCCACTCCCTCGCCGAGCTCGACACCGCCGTGCAGCAGGCCGCCGCCGCCCGCGGACTGCTCCTCGCGGCCCTGAACATCCCGAGCACCACCCGGACCGTCATCAACCCGATCACCGGCCTGCCGACCACCACCAACACCTCCTCGGCCGCCGACACCAAGCAGCGCGACGCGCTCACCGCGGCCGCCCAGCAGGCCGCCGTCCGCTCCGACGCGGCCGTCGCCGGCTTCCGCGACACCGCGCCCGCCGCGGCCAAGTCGTCCTACGACTCCACGGTCACCGGCCCCGAGGTCTCCTCCGCCGAGAAGTACCTGGCCTCCCTCACGGACCAGCCCACCCTCTCCGACGACGACCTCGGCCTCAGCACCAAGAAGGTCGGCGACGCCCTCTCGGCCCGCGTCGACCTGATGCGCGGCGTCGAGTCCTCCCTCTACGACGCCCGCACCAAGGACCTGGCCAAGCTGCGCGACGACGACGTCACCGCGCTGGAGATCCGTATCGCCGTCCTCGGTGCGCTCCTGCTCGCCGCCGTCGGCATCGCCATGGCCATGGCCCGCAGCCTCACCCGCCCGCTCGCCGTGCTCCGCCTCGGCACCGCGCGCGTGGCCGCCGACCCGGCCGGCGAGGAACCGGTGAAGTTCACCGGCCGCAACGACGAGTTCGCCCAGGTCGTCCGCTCCGTCAACGCCCTGCACGCGCACGCCGTGGCCCTCCAGGAGCGCCTGGGCACCCTGGAGGCCGACCGCAAGCACCTCGTCGGCCAGCGGCAGACCATGGCCGACGAGCGCGAGAAGCTGCGCGCCGAGCTCGCCGAAGCCGCCGCCCACCTGGAGCAGGTCCGGCACAGCATCCACTCCACCTTCGTCAACCTCGCTCTGCGCACCCTCGGCCTGGTCGAGCGCCAGCTCACCGTCATCGAAGGCCTGGAGGAGCGGGAGCAGGACCCGGAGCGGCTCTCCACGCTGTTCAAGCTGGACCACTTCGCCACGGTCATGCGCCGCCACAGCGAGAACCTCCTCGTCCTGGCCGGCGCCGAGCACGTCCAGCAGCACGCCGGACCGGTGCCGCTCGTCGACGTGGTGCGCGCCGCGGTCAGCGAGATCGAACGGTACGAGCGCGTTCGTATCGCCGCGCTGCCGCCGCACGCGCACGTCGCCGGGTTCGCCGCCGACGACCTCTCGCACCTGGTGGCCGAACTCCTGGAGAACGCCACCTCCTTCTCACCGCCCGACGTCCCGGTCGAGATCTCCGGCTGGCTCCTGGAGAGCGGCGAGGTGATGCTCTCCGTGCAGGACGAGGGCATCGGCATGGCCGCCGATCGGATGAGCCGCCTCAACGCCCGGCTCGCCGACTTCCACCCGGAGGACCCCTACGACCAGGAGAGCGGCGAGGGCCTCGGGCTCGGCCTGTACGTGGTCGCCCGCCTCGCCCACCGGCACGGGGTGCGTGTGCGGCTGCGGGAGCAGAAGCAGGGCGGGGTCGCGGCCGTCGTGGTCCTGCCGAAGCCGCTGCTCGCCGAGGCGCCGGCCGCGGCCGTGCCCGCCGGGGCCCCGATGGCCCAGGGCGCGCACTCCTTCTCGCTGCCCGGCGCGGACGCCGAGGTCAACTCCAACGTCCTCAGCGGCCGCGCGCGGCTCGCGCCGGGGAGGCCGGAGGGCGACGAGGACCCCCTGATCGCGGCGGCGCAGGAGGCCGTGAGGGAGCGGGAGGAGAGCGAGCAGCGGCAGGAGCCCGTACCCGGTGGACGCGGCGAACCCGGTGAACCCGGTGAACCCGGTGGCGAATCCGTACGGGACGACCGCAGCGCACCGGACGCCGCGCCCGTGAGCGGGCCCGCCGCCCCGGAGCCCGTCGCCCCGGAGCCCGCCGCCCCGGAGCCCGCCCTCGGGCCCGCCGCCGAGCCCGAGTTCGGTCCCGAGACCACGATGGAACTGTTCCTTCCGTCGCCCCGGACGGAGCCGGCACACCCGGCGGAGGAGCCCGGCCCGGCCGCCGGCATTCCCGCCCAGGCGGCCGCCGACCCCTACGCCATCGGCCCCGAGGTCCACGAGCGCGCCGTGGACGAGGGCGTGTCGCGGCCCGCCGCGCAGGCGCCCCGCACCACCGCTCCGCAGCCGAACGTCCCCGAGGCCCCCCAGGAGCCGGAGGCGCCCCAGGAACCCGAGACCCCCCGGCTCACCGCCAAGGGACTCCCGAAGCGCACCCCCAAGATCTCCGCGCCCGCTCCGGCCCCGCGGCCGCGCGCCGGCGGTGTCGACGCCGAGGCGCTGCGCCGCAGGCTCGGCGGGTTCCACCGGGGCGCCAAGGAGGGCTTCCGCCACGTCGAGGCGGAGATCGCCGAGCGGACGGGGGAGACCAGGGCACCTGGGCACGGCCCCACCGCACCACCTCAGCACGCGACACCCGGCACCGCACAGGACGTTGAATCATCGGGGGGCACAGTCGAGGAGGCAAGCAGTTGACCGCGTCCAGTACCTTCGGGCTGAGCAGTGAGGCCCGCAACCTGCACTGGCTGCTGACGAACCTGGTGGAGGAGGTGCCCGGCATCCTGTCGGTCGCGGTGGTCTCCTCCGACGGCCTGCTCCTGCTCTCGTCCGACCCCGGCCGGGTGGCGGAAGCCCGCGCCGGAAGCGACGGCAGGCCCAGCGGCCCCAAGGGGTCGGCCGCCGACCTCGCCACCATCGTCTCCGGCATCGGCAGCCTCACCATCGGCGCCGCCAAGCTGATGGACGCCGGACGGGTCAAGCACACGATGGTCGCGATGGACGAGGGCAGCCTGTTCGTCATGTCCATCAGCGACGGCTCGCTGCTCGGCGTGCACGGCTCCGCGGACTGCGACATGAGCGTGGTGGCGTACCACATGGCGCTCTTCGTGGGCCGCGCCGGACACGTCCTGACCCCGGAGCTCCGCAGCGAGCTTCGCAGGTCCCTGGAGGCCGAGTCCTCGGGGAGCGTCCGATGAGCGGCACGCAGAAACTTCCCGTCCGCGGCGGCGACCGCAAACCCGCCCGGGTCCGCCCCTACTCGCTCACCGGCGGCCGCACCCGCTTCGGCCACGTCCTGCTCGTGGAGACCTTCGTCGCCGCACTGGACGCCCCCGAGGAGCGGCGGGAACTGACGAATGGTTCACTGTCCACCCGCGTGATGCCGGAGATGCGGGCCATCGTCGAACTGTGCCGCCGTATGCGCACGGTGGCGGAGATCGCGGCACTGCTGAAGATGCCGCTCGGGGTGGTTCGCGTGCTCCTGAGCGATCTCGCGGACCAGGGAAAGATCCGTGTGTACGGAACCGGTCACGGCACGGGAGCGCCGGACCGCGCTCTGCTGGAAAGGGTGCTGAGTGGACTCCGTCGTCTCTGACGCCGCCCCGGGCGTCGACCGACTCGTCGAGCCCGACGAGGAACTGAAGGCCTGGCAGACGGACCGTACGCGCGCCCCGATCGCCACGAAGATCGTGGTGGCGGGCGGCTTCGGCGTCGGCAAGACCACCCTGGTGAGCGCCGTCTCGGAGATCACGCCCCTGCAGACCGAGGCGCTGATGACCGAGGCCAGTGAGGAGACCGACGACCTCACCGACACCCCGGACAAGCTCACCACCACCGTGGCCATGGACTTCGGGCGCATCACGCTCGACGACGACCTGGTGCTCTACCTCTTCGGCACGCCGGGCCAGCAGCGGTTCTGGTTCATGTGGGACGACCTGGTGCGCGGCGCGATAGGGGCGGTCGTCATGGCCGACACCCGGCGGCTCGCGGACTGCTTCCCGGCGCTCGACTACTTCGAGAGCAGCGGCCTGCCCTACATGGTCGCGGTGAACCACTTCGACGGCAGCGAGCGGTTCGAACCCGAGGATGTGCGCGAAGCCCTCACCATTCCCGCACACATACCTGTCATGATCATGGATGCGCGCCGCCGGATCTCGGTGATCGAGACCCTCCTGGCCCTCGTCGGCCACGCGCTGGACGTCACCCCCGAGTAGTCCCCCGGCAGCGAGCGAGCCGAAGGGGCGCGCCGGTGTCGAGGAGCCTTGGGAGTCCCCCTGCTCGAGCGAAGTCGAGAGCTTGGGGGAGCGCGGAGGCCCGAAGGGCTGAGCACGATCGGGCCCTCGACACCGGCTTCAGCGCCCCGGAGGCGAACGAGCCAAGAGATAGGGAGCACCACCCGCATGCGGAAGATACTCGTCGTCGGAGCCGGTCAGTCCGGACTCCAGCTCGCCCTCGGCCTCCAGTCGCACGGGTACGAGGTCACCCTGATGTCCAACCGGACCGCGGACGAGATCCGCACCGGCCGGGTCATGTCGACGCAGTGCATGTTCCACACGGCGCTGCAGCACGAGCGCGACCTGAAGCTGAACTTCTGGGAGTCCCAGGCCCCGAAGATCGAAGGACTCGGCGTGTCCGTCGCCGCTCCCGGCTCGTTCGACCCGGGCCCCTCGCAGCGCGCGATCGACTGGGTGGCGAAGCTCGACGGGTACGCGCAGTCGGTCGACCAGCGGCTGAAGATGGCCGGCTGGATGGAGACGTTCGCGCAGCGCGGCGGCCAGCTCGTCATCCACGGCGCGGCGGTCTCCGACCTCGACTACTTCTCCCGCACCTACGACCTGGTGCTGGTGTCGGCCGGCAAGGGCGAGCTGGTGTCCATGTTCGCCCGGGACCCGGAGCGCTCCCCGTACAGCGAGCCGCAGCGCGCCCTCGCCGTGTCGTACGTCCACGGCCTCGGCCCGCGCCCCGAGCACCCCGACTTCGACGCGGTCCGCTGCAACCTGGTCCCGGGCGTCGGCGAGCTGTTCGTGATGCCGACGCTCACCACCTCCGGCCGTGCGGACATCCTGTTCTGGGAGGGCATACCCGGCGGCCCGCTCGACGTCTTCAAGGGCGTCAAGGACCCCGGCGAGCACCTCTCCCTGACCCTGGAACTCATGGAGAAGTTCACGCCCTGGGAGTACGCGCGGGCCACCAAGGTCGAGCTGACCGACGCGGGCGGCACGCTGGCCGGGCGGTACGCGCCCACCGTGCGCAAGCCGATCGGACGGCTGCCCGGCGGCGGTCTGGTGCTCGGCGTCGCCGACGTGGTCGTGGCGAACGACCCGATCACCGGGCAGGGCTCCAACTCGGCGTCCAAGTGCGCGGCCGCCTACCTGGCCTCGATCCTCGAGCACGGGGACAAGGAATTCGACGAGGCGTGGATGCAGCAGACGTTCGACCGCTACTGGGAGACCGCGCAGCACGTCACCAAGTGGACGAACGCCATGCTGGGCGTGCCGCCGGAGCACGTCCTGAACCTGATCGGGGCGGCCGGGGCGCTGCCGCCGGTGGCGCACCGGATCGCCAACGGCTTCAACGACCCCTCGGACTTCGAGAACTTCTTCTACGAGCCGGAGAAGGCCGAGGCCTACCTGGCGTCGGTGGCCGGTTCCTGACCTCACGCCCCCGGGCGCACGGCTCCCCGCACCGGGTACGCGGCGATCGGTGACACCTTGATCCTCGCTCCCGGCCGGGGGGCCTCGATCACCTTTCCCTCCCCGAGGTAGAGCGCCACGTGCGTCGCCTCGGGGTAGTAGACCACCAGGTCTCCCGGGCGCAGGTCCCGCAGGGACACGTGCGGGAGCCGGGCCCACTGCTCCTGGCTGGTGCGCGGGATGGCCCGGCCCGCGCGCTGCCAGGCCCGGGAGGTCAGGCCCGAGCAGTCGTACGCCGTCGGCCCCTCGGCGCCCCACGCGTACGGCTTGCCGATCTGCTCGGTCGCGTACCGCAGGGCCCTGGCGCCCGCTGCGGTCGGCGTCCGCTCCGCGCCGAGCGCACCGGAGGCCAGGAACGCCTGCTGGGCCGCCGCGGCCGTGTCCTGTTCGTACCGGGCCAGCGCGGCGAGCTGTTCGGGGGTGAGGGCGGCGAGCAGCCTCTCGATGTCCTTCAGCCGCTGTTCGACGTCGTCCCGCGCCTTCTTCCGCCGGTCGCTGAGGGAGAGCTGGTCGTCCAACGCCTTACGGGCCGCCCGGGCCAGGGCGTCGGCACTGCGCTCGGCGCCGGTGAGCTGGTTCACGGTCGCGGCCCGCTCCCGCGTCAACTGGGCGATCAGATGGCCCTCGTCGAGCGCGTGCTGCGGATCGCGGGCGAACAGCAGGCGCACGTACGGGGAGAGGGACGTGCTGCTCTGGTACTGCTGCCGGGCGAGCCGGCCGGCCTCGACGCGGCTGCTTTGCAGGTCGAGCCGGGTCCTGGCGAGCTGCCCGTCGAGCCGGTCCACGTCCGCCCGGCGCTGCTTCAGCTTCTCGGTGGTGGCGTTGTAGGCCTCGGTGGCCTGTTCCGCCGCGCGGTAGAGCTGCTGAAGCTCCGTCAGGAGCTGGGAGATCGGGGGGTTCGCGGGCTGGACCGGTGGCGTCGTGGGCTGGACCGGTGGGACCGCGGCCTGGGCCGGTGGCGCCGTGGGGCTGGGGGCGAGGTCCGGTTGGGCTGCGGAGGTGGGGGCGGGGCCCGGTTCGGTCGTGGCGCTGGGGACGGGGGCCGGTTGGGCTGTGGCGCTGAGGGCGGGATCCGGTTGAGCTGTGAAGGTGGGGACGGGCTCCGGTGCGGTCGTGGCGCCGGGCGTGGGGCCCGGTTGGGCTGTCGAACCGGGGACGGGGTCCGGAACGGCGACCGCGGGGGCGGTGGCCAGCAGGGCCCATGTGGTCACCGTCGCCGTACACGCCAGCCGCAGCAACCTTTCTGACACGTCATCACCTCCGCTGCCGGGGTGGTCCCTCCACCTCGCACCGGCAGGATGAGACGGGTGCGGCCCGTGCGCGCGCCGAGTGGCCGGTTCGGCGCAGCGAGGTCACTCGTGCGCGGTGTCCGGGCCGTCGCCCGGCGTGGCGCCTGGCGTCCGGCGCGGCTTGGACCACGGCCACCGCGAACGGCCGCCGGCGTCCCCCTCCGGGTCGTACTCGTACTTCCAGCCCGGGTGGAGACCGAACCTGCCGCCGGGACCCGCCGGGACACGACGGTAGACGAGGACGGTCGGCGGGCCGCCGGCCGCGTCCGGCACGGGGACGCGGTACGTCTTCGGGGGGTGGCCGGTGAGGCCGAGCAGGACGGGGAGGACGCGCCCGTCCAGGGGCCCTCCGACGAACGGGGTGTCTTGGCTCTTCACGGCACCAGTGTCACAGCAGGTGACCGGCGTCGCCGAGTACGGGCAGGACGCGCCGGGCCAGGGCTCCGACCGCGCCCTCGGCACTCTCCACGGCCAGGGCGGAGCGGACCACGGCGGCCGTCTGCGCATCGCGTCCCGCGGTGGCCACCAGGCCCGCCACGAACTGGTCCACCAGCCAGTCCCGCAACTCCTCGACCGGGGGCTGCTTGTCCTGGTCGAGCCAGATGAGGGAGGCGGCCTCGACGGAGGTGATCCACATCCGTACGGTCATCCGCAGCCCGGGGCCGGGCTCCTCGACGCCGAGATGGCTGAGGATGTGCTCGGCCGCCGCGCGGCGTACGCCGTCGACGATGGCGGTGGTGCGGGACGTCTCGGCCACGCTGCCGCCCTGGAGCAGGGCGCTGAAACCGGCGTCGTGCCGGGCGACGAAGGCCAGGTAGCGGTCGAGGGCGCGGGCGAGGCGGTGGCTGAGCGGGCCCTCGGGGGGCTCGGCGAAGCACTGCCGGAGGTCGTCGGCGGCGGAGCGCAGCGCGGCCTCGTAGAGCTGCTGCTTGCCGCCGGGGAAGTAGCGGTAGACGAGGGGGCGGGAGACGCCGGCCGCCTCGGCCACGTCGTCGAGGGAGACCTCCTCGGGGGCGCGGTGCGCGAAGAGGGTGAGGGCGGCGTCGAGGAGTTGCCTGCGGCGTTCTTCCACGCTGAGCCTGCGGTACGCGCGGATGGGGGCCTCGGTCATGTTCGCAGCGTAACCGGAGCCGCCGTGGCCGCGGGTGGTCGTGCCCCGTAGCGCCGAGGTGCGGGCCCCGTCCCGTCCGCCCCCGGCCGGTGCGGGGCGACTCCTGGCTACGCCAGCAGCCCCGACGACCTCCACAACCGTCGGCCGACCCCGCGCAGCACCCCGATGTCGTCCAAGAAGTCCGTCAGCCGCTTCGCCCCCGTCTGCATGATCTCCCGGCGGTGGCCGCTCGCCCTGACCTGGGCCACCGCCTCCCGCTTGTCCAGGCCCACATTCGTGTAGACCTCCGGGTTCACGAACGCCACTGAGAACACCCGTGCGAACTCGCCGGAGGTGATCCGGGTGAACTCCTGCGACCAGCGCGGAGCCGTCACCATCTGGCGGCGCAGTTCCTCACGGGCGTAGCGGACGTGGCGGGCCTCCTCGACCACGTGGATGCGGGTGACCCCACGGATCAGCGGCTGCACCCGCTCGTCGGGGAAGGTCAGCCGCTGCATCCAGTCCAGGACCTCCTCGCCGAGAAGCGTGGCCGTGAAGGAGCCCGGGGTGGTGGAGATCGTCTTGAAGACGCGGCCCAGGTGCCGGTGCGCCCGGCTCACCGGATACCAGGGCGTGTCGCCGTGCGCGATCAGCCGGGCGAACATCTTCGAGTGCCGGCACTCGTCCTCGATCTCGGTCAGTGCGTACCGCACGTGCGCGCTCGTCGCCGCCTTGTCGTAGATGTGCCGGACCAGCAGCTGCATCAGGATGATCTCGAACCAGATGCCGAGCGAGGCGAGCGCCGCGGCCTCGTGCTGGGAGAGCCTGATCCGCTGTTCCTCGCTCATCCGCCGCCACAGCGGTGTGTCGTACAGCGACACCAGCTCCGGAGGCCAGAACCACTTCCCTTCCTCGTACGGCGCGTCCCAGTCCAGTTCCTCGTCCGGGTCGAAGGAATGCTTGGCGGAGGAGGCGAGGAGCCGCTCCGCCACCTGCTCCCGGTCCTTGAGCAGTCCGAGCGCGTCGCGCAGTACGTCTGCTTCCGTCACGGTCGTCATCGCTGTGCCCACCACCTCGTCGTACGGGCCGCCTGTCACCCGCGGTCAGCCTTATGAGACTGCTTGTCAGCAAGGACGTCAATCCCTTGCGCTCTACTTGTTGACGCGGCGTCTACCTCATGTGAGCGTGTGCTCATGCCGACGTTTGAGCTGTACGCCAAGGACCCGGGGGATCCCCTCTGGCAGGTGCCCGCGAGCGGCGCGGCCCGGTTCAGCTGGGAGTACGACGACGGGCGCGACCGGCTGCTGGCCCTGTACCAGAAGGGCAAGGACAAGCAGTGGGACGGGCAGAAGCGGATCGACTGGGACCTGGAGGTGGACCCGTACGACCCGCTCGGCACGCCGGACGAGGCGATGACCCTGTACGGGACGCCCTACTGGGCGAAGATGACCGACAAGGACAAGGGCGAGCTGCGCAAGCACTACGCCTCCTGGCAGTTCAGCCAGTTCCTGCACGGCGAGCAGGGTGCGATGGTGTGCGCCGCGCGCATCGTGGAGTCGGTCCCGGACCTGGACGCCAAGTTCTACTCGGCGACCCAGACCATGGACGAGGCCCGGCACGCGGAGATCTACGGCCGCTTCCTGCACGAGAAGATCGGAATGCTCTACCCGATCAACGACAACCTCCAGGCGCTGCTCGGGGACACCCTGCGGGACAGCCGCTGGGACATGCCGTACCTGGGCATGCAGGTCCTCATCGAGGGCCTGGCGCTCGCCGCCTTCGGCATGATCCGCGACACCACCGACAAGCCGCTGCCCAAGCAGATCCTGGCCTACGTGATGCAGGACGAGGCCCGGCACGTGGCGTTCGGCCGGATGGCGCTGCGGGACTACTACAAGCAGCTCACCGACGCGGAACGGCGCGAACGCGAGGAGTTCGTCATCGAGGGCTGCTACCTGATGCGGGACCGGCTGCGCGGGGTGGAGGTGCTGGAGAACTTCGGCATCCCCAAGGCCGAGGCGGACGCGCTCAGCGAGAGGTCCGAGTTCCTCCAGCTCTTCCGGCAGTTGCTGTTCAGCCGCATCGTCCCGTGCGTCAAGGACATCGGCCTGTGGGGCAAGCGCCTCCAGCAGGCCTATGTCGACATGGGCGTCTTCGAGATGGGCGACTCGAACCTGGACCTGCTGATGGCGCAGGACGAGGAGATCGCCGAGAAGCTGGACGCGGAGCGCTTCGCGGCGGAGGAGCGGGAGCGGGTCGCCGAGGTGGAGGAGGCGATCGAGGAGGGTCAACGCCTCGGCGGTTGATCACTCGGTCGACGGGCGAATCGGCATATTCCCCTGGGTACGCTGGCTGTGCCAGGCAGACTCCGGCACATGGGAGTAATCATGAGCGCCGCGCGTGACTACGGGCTGGACGAGGACTACGAGTGGGCTCGTCCGCCGGAGGGTGGCTGGACGGCGGACGACCTCGACAAGCTTCCCAATCTTCCTCCGCACACGGAGCTGATCGACGGGAGTCTTGTCTTCGTGAGTCCGCAGACCGCTTTCCACTCGCGTGCCATGCGCTTGCTGGAGCACACCCTGCTGGCCCAGGTGCCGGTCGAGCTTGACGTCATCCGGGAGATGACCATCAAGCTCGACAAGCGCAATCGACCGGAGCCCGACGTCCTGGTCTTCCGTGCGGACGCCGACGCCGGTCCGCGGCAGACCTGGTACCGGCCGGAAGACGTCGTCATCGCTGTCGAGGTCGTCTCGGAGGACTCGGAAGACCGGGACCGGGAGGTGAAACCGCGGAAGTACGCGCGGGCGGGCATCCCGCACTACTGGCGCGTCGAAGAGAACAAGGGTCTTCCGGTGGTGTACGTCTACGAACTCGACCCCGCGACCCAGGCCTACGGTCTGACCGGCATCTTCCACGACAAGCTGGAACTGACCGTACCCTTCCCCCTCACCATCGACCTCACCGCCATCAACCGCCGGCCACCGCTCGCCCCTCCCCCGGAGGGAACGACGTCCGCAGGGTGAACGCATACTCCGTCGGCCCGTGAGCGCGGAGGTGAAGCAACCGCTCCTCCGCCTCCGCCACCGTCGGGCGGTGGCCCGCCGGGACCCACCACAGGGCCGTCACGGCCTCTTCCAGCCGCTCGAACCACTCCCGGCGCCGCGCCAGCATCTCCCGGTGCTGCCCCTGGTACATGAATGCCGTGAGGGCGTTCGTGTCCCGCCATGTCGACATGTTGATGATCAGCCACTCGTCGCCCAACACGGGGATGTCCGTGGCGTTCCCCGAGTCGCTCTGCAGCCGCCACACGAAACCGTCGGCCGCGTCGGCCGTCGCGTTCACCGGGTCCAGGGCCTCCACGAAGTCCTTCAACTGCGGTGAGTCCAGCGGGGCCTTGAGGCGGGCGATGTTGACCTCGGCGAGTTCGTAGGTGGTCGTCATGACCGAACGGTAGGTCGGCCTGGCCGTGTGGCGACAGCCCCCGTCTCAGCACCTGGACTCAACCCCTGCCGTGTGGCGGGGAGTTGAGCACCGCCTCCATCACCGCCCGCGCGATCGGCGCCGCGTTCCCGCCCCCGCTGACCTCCCCCTGCCGGCCCGCCGCGTCCTCCACCACCACCGCGACCGCCACCGCCGGCTCGAGGGCGTCGTCGGCCTGTGCCCAGGAGATGAACCAGGCGTAGGGCTTCGCGGAGTTGCCGACGCCGTGCTGGGCCGTGCCCGTCTTGCCGCCCACCCGGGCGCCGGGGATCGCCGCGTTGCGCCCGGTGCCCTCCTGCACCACGTCCGTCATCATCTCCCGCAACTGCTCGGCCGTCGTCGCGCTCATCGCCCGGTGCAGGGTGCGGGGCGTGCCGGTGGAGACCGTCTCGCCGTCCTTCGTGGTCGTCCGCTCCACCAGGTACGGCACCTTCACATCGCCCCCGCCCGCCACCGCCGCCGCGACCATCGCCATCTGCAGAGGTGTCGCCCGGGTCTCGAACTGCCCGATCGAGGACAGCGCGAGCTGCGAGGCGTCCACCTTCTCGTCGAACGTGCTCGGCGCCACCGCGAACGGGACCTTCATGATGCGTTCGTCGAAGCCGAAGTTGCGCGCGGTGCCCGTCATGGTCTTCAGCCCCACCTCCACGCCCAGCTTCGCGAACACCGTGTTGCACGACCAGGTGAGGGCGTACCGCAGCGACGCGTCCGCGCAGCCGTCGCTCTCGTTGGTCAGGTCGGTCGTCGTGCCGGGCAGCCGGTAGGGGTCGGGGGAGTCCGTCGGCGCGTCGATGTCCGTCACCACCCCTGCCTCCAGGGCCGCCGCGGCCGTGACCACCTTGAACGCCGAACCGGGCGGGTACGTCTGCCGGATCGCCCGGTTCAGCATCGGCCGCGCCGGGTCCCCGTTCAGCCGTTTCCACGCCCGGGCCACGGACGGCGCCGTCCCGGACAGCTCCCCGGGGTCGTACGAGGGCGTCGAGACCAGCGCCAGGATGCGCCCCGTCGCCGGTTCCACCGCGGCGACCGCGCCCGCCCGCCCGGCCAGCCCCTGGTAGGCGGCCCGCTGCGCCGCCCCGTTCAGCGTGGTGACGACATGGCCGCCGGGGACGCGCGCCCTGAGGAGGCCGTTCCACAGAGGGAGCGGATCGAGCAGCGGGTCGGTGCCCGACAGCAGCGCGTCCTCGGTGTACTCCAGCAGCGACGTCCCGTACACCTGTGAGGCGAAGCCGGTGACCGGCGCGTACAGCGGCCCGTCGGTGTAGGTACGGGTGTAGCGGAACATCCCGCCCGTGTCCCGGGACCCGGTCACGGGGCGGCCGGCGACCAGGATGTCGCCGCGGGGGCCGCCGTACCGGGCGATCATCTGCCGGCGGTTGGCCGGGTTGTCCTCGTAGCGGGAGGACTGGACGATCTGCACCCGGCTCGCGTTCGCCAGCAGGGCGATCAGCAGCACCGCGCACAGCGCCGCCGCCCGGCGGATGTACCTGCTCATGACGTGGCCGTCCGGTCGTACTGGCTGCGGGCCGAGTCGCTGATCCGGATCAGCAGCGCCACGATGATCCAGTTGGTCACCAGCGACGAACCGCCCTGCGCCAGGAACGGCATCGCCATGCCCGTCAGCGGGATCAGCCCCGTCACCCCGCCCGCGATCACGAACACCTGGAGCGCGACGATCGACGCGAGCCCGACGGCGAGCAGCCGCCCGAACGGGTCCCGCAGCGCCAGCCCCGCCCGGTAGCCGCGCTCCACCAGCAGGGCGTAGAGCAGGAACAAGGCGGACAGGCCCGCGAAACCCAGCTCCTCGCCCGCCGTCGCCAGGATGAAGTCCGACTTCACGGCGAAGCCGATCAGGACCGAGTGGCCGAGGCCGAGCCCGGTGCCGAGCGCGCCGCCGGCGGCGAACGCGAACAGCGACTGGGCGAGCTGGCCCGCGCCCTCGCCCGCGTCGATCGACGCGAAGGGGTGCAGCCAGTCCTGCACCCGCGCGTGCACATGCGGCTCCAGCCGGCCCACGGCGAACGCGCCCACCACCGCGAGCAGCAGCCCGACCGCGATCCACCCGGTGCGGCCGGTGGCGACGTACAGCAGCACCACGAACAGCCCGAAGAACAGCAGCGAGGTCCCGAGGTCGCGCTCCAGTACGAGGACGCCGACGCTCAGCAGCCAGATCGCCACCACCGGGCCGAGGACCCGCCCGGTGGGCAGCCGGAGCCGCCACACCCGGCGGCCCGTGAACGCCAGCGCCTGCCGGTTGGCGGCCAGGTACCCGGCGAAGAAGACCGCGAGCAGCAGCTTCGCGAACTCGCCCGGCTGGATGGAGAAGCCGGCGACCCGCAGCCAGATCCGGGCGCCGTTCACCGCGGGGAAGAAGATCGGCAGGGTGAGCAGCACCAGCGTGGCACCCCCGCACAGGTACGTGTAGCGCTGGAGCACCCGGTGGTGGCGCAGCAGCAGTACGACGGCGGTGAACAGCGCGACGCCCACCGTCGACCAGGACAACTGGGCGGGGGCCGCCCGGTGGCCGGGGGTCTCCAGGTCGAGGCGGTAGATCAGTACCAGGCCCACGCCGTTGAGCAGCACCGCGATGGGCAGCAGCAGGGGATCGGCGCACGGGGCGCGCAGCCGTACCGCGCCGTGTGCGAGCAGTGCCAGCACGCCGAGGCCGGAACCGTAGCGCAGGGCGCCGGGCGGGAGGGTGCCGTGCCGGGCGAGGCCGACGGCGCAGTAGCCGTACACCGACAGCAGCACGGCGAGGACGATCAGGCCGAACTCGGTGCCCCGGCGCCGGGGCAGGCGCAGCGCGGGGGCGGGTGCGTCCGCCGGCGTCACGGTCCCCGCTCCGGGCGTTCCGGGGGTTCCGGGCTGGATCATGTGCGGAACGTAGCAAGCGGTAAGCGGTATGTCCCGTTATGCACGGGCAATCAGCCCGTTCCGGTACTCCTCGGCGTCTCCGGAAGGGAGAGCGTGGCCACGGCCCCGCCGTCCGGCGCGTTGGCGAACTCCAGCCGGGCGCCCAGCACCTCCGCCTGGCCGAGCGCGATCGTCAGCCCCAGGCCGTGCCCCTTCGCGCCGGCCTCGGTGCGGAACCGCTGCGGCCCGTGCGCCAGCAGGTACCCGGGATAGCCGTCCCCGTGGTCCCGCACGGTGACCCGCGGGCCGTCGACCGTCAGCTCCACCGGTCCCCGGCCGTGCCGGTGCGCGTTCGCCACCAGATTGCCGAGCACCCGCTCCAGCCGGCGCCGGTCGGTCTCCACGCGCGCGTCCCGCACCACCCGGACCTCGACCGGGGTGCCGGAGGCCCGCACCACCCGTTGCGCCAGCGGCGCCAGGCGCTCGTCGGCCAGCTCCAGCCGTTCGCGGCCCGCGTCCAGGCGGGAGATCTCCAGCAGGTCCTCGGTGAGCGTGCGCAGCGCCGCCACCCGGTCCCGCACCAGCTCGGTCGGCCGCCCGGGCGGCAGCAGCTCGGCCGCCGCGTGCAGCCCGGTCAGCGGGGTGCGCAGCTCGTGCGCCACGTCCGCGGTGAACCGCTGCTCGCTCAGCAGCTTGGCCTGCAGTGTGGCCGCCATCGTGTCCAGGGCGCCCGCGACGGCGGCCACCTCGTCCTGGGGGCGCGCCGGGTTCCTCGCGCGCCGGTCGTTCACGCGCGCGTCCAGGTCGCCGGCGCTGATCCGCCGTGCCACCTGAGCGGTCGCCTGCAGCCGTCGGGTCACCCGCGTCACCGCGAACGCCCCCACGCACAGCGTCGCGCCGCTCGCCATCGCCGAGGACCACAGGATCGCCTCGTCCAGGGCGACGATGATCCGGGCGCCCTGGCCGTAGTCGACCCGCACGGCGACCGCCCGGCCGCCGTCGGCCGGGCCCGCCGCCCACATCGTGGGCTGCGGATCGTGGGTCCCGACCATCGTGCCGCGGTACCCGTCCGCCGCCAGTTGCCTCAGCGGCGCCGGCAGTCCCGGCGGATCGATGCCCGCGCCGTGCGGCAGGCGGTCGCCGGCCTCGTACGCCTGCGCCGCCTCCGTGAGCCGGGCCAGTGCCCGGCCGCGGGCCTCACCGACGGTCCGGTCGGTGACCTGGACATGGACGAGCACACCGAGCAGCGCGGCCAGACCGCAGCACATGACGGTGATGAAGGCGGCCGCCTTCCAGGTCAGCGTGGCGGTCCACTGCGGCAGCCGGCCGAGCGTGCGGCCGAGGGGACTCATCGGTGGTCTCATCGGTGGCTTTCCGACGGGACGGGCGCGGCGGAGGGGGAGGCCGACGGAGCGGGCGCGGCCGAGGGGGAGGCGGACGGGGCCGGCGTGGCCGGCCGGCGCGGCGGCGCGGTGCCCACCCGGACGATCTCGTCCCGGGTCGCCAGCATCGCGTGCTGGTGCGGATCCCAGGTCCACTCCGTGCGGAACTCGTAGCCCGGCAGCGTCGACGGCGAGCGGATGATCACGGTCCGGCCGGCCAGTTCCACGCTGATCACGCTGTCCGAGGTGCCCATGACCCGTACCAGCCGGTGCTGCTCGACGGTGTACACGCGCACCGCGAGCTGGTTGTCCGGGAAGCGGATGCCGAGCACCATGTCGTCCTCGCCGTCGCCGGTCAGATCGCGGTAGTACGCCCGTAGCACCGGGCACTGCCGCCCCTGCGGGCCCGTCCTGCCGCAGTCCTTCAGCCGCTCGCGGGTCTCCGCGTACACCGCGTGCGGGCCCGAGTACGCGTCCGGGTGCGCGGCGACCTCGGCGCGCACGACGTCCAGCGGATCCACCCGGTGGATGTCATCCCCCGGAACGGTGATGCCCTTGACGGTCTCGGTGTCCGCCTCACCGTAATCGAGGGCGGGCGTCGAGGCGGGCGGCAACTGGGGCCACAGCCGCAGCGGGCCGACGGCGGTGGCGGTCGGGCCCGCGCCGCGCAGGGCGCCGGAGTCGCCACAGCCCGCCAGCAGCAGGGCGGTGACCGCGATGCCGAGGGCCGCGCGCAGGCGGCGGGGGAGCGCCGGGCCCGTACGGCGGGCGGGGGAGGGGGAGACGGAGCCCGGGCGGCGGCTGGGGAAGGCGATGCGCACGCGACCGCATCCCGAGGCGGCGCCCACGCGACCGCGCCGGAACGGCGTGCACACGCGACGGCTGGGGAACACGGTGGCATCCGTCCTCTTTGCTCACCTGATGACCGGTTGTTCACTCTACGACCGGCCGGTGAGGTTACTCGGCCAGTTCCTCCAGGAGGCGGGCGGTGCCCAGACCCGCCCGCAGGTACTCGACGAACAGTTCGTTGTGCAGCGCCCAGGGTCCCCGCCGGGTGCGGATCATCCGGATCGCCTCCTCGGCGGTGTGCCCGGCCCGGACCAGCGCATGCGCCACGACCAGTCCCGAACGGTTGTACCCGTGGTAGCACCGGACGAGGACCCGGCGCCCGTCCTCCAGCGCGTCGTCGGCGGCCTGCGCCAGCCGCATCACCCCCGCGAGCTGCGTCCCGTCCAGCGGACCGTCCGGGATCGGCCACACATGGTGCTCGACCCCCGCGTCCGGCCCGTGCCCGGGCAGCCGCAACAGGGTGAGCACCAGATCGAACTCATCGCGCACGACGGCGAACTCCAGCTCCCCGGAGCCCCTCCTGAACTCGTGGCCGCCCATCCACAGGCCGGGCACGATCTCGCTCCAGGGGCTGTCGGGAGCCGGAACATCGGGGTGGTT
The DNA here is from genome assembly GCF_055565775.1 of Streptomyces sp. NPDC028331. NCBI lineage: Bacteria > Bacillati > Actinomycetota > Actinomycetes > Kitasatosporales > Streptomycetaceae > Streptomyces > Streptomyces sp. NPDC028331. The sequence goes on from NZ_JBVHTR010000021.1 coordinate 67,205, forward strand.
TCCGCGGGTCCGCAACGGCGCCTCCCACCGAGTTCCCAACTGCTCACAAAGGTAGCCGGGTTCTTGCCCCCGGAGCACCCCGCCTGTTCCCATGGTCGAGGGGTGATGGTGCATGGACGGACTGCGCGTCATACCGACCTGGCGGCACGGACAGGAACGCCTGTACGTGTGTGCCGGCGACGGGCGGAACATCGCCTGGTACGACCGGGAGACCGGCCGGGTCAACCTGCTGAGCGAGGACCTGCGCGCGGACGTGCTCGACGCGCTCGGCCCGTTCCTGACGGGCCCGGTGACGGTGGGCCCGCCCCCCGTACCCACCCCGGCCGAGCTGGCCCGGCTCACCCTCCACCCGGACGACGACCTGGCGCCGAACCGGCCCGGCGAGGCCCTGCTGATCGCCCTGGACCGCGACCCGGGCCCCGCACACCGGCTGCGCCCGGACCCGCGGCGCCGGGCGCTCGCCGCCGAGCAGGCGGTCGGCGAGGCCCTGGACGGCCTGGAGGGCGCCGGCTGGCGCACCCTGCACTCGGTGCCGCTGCGCGGCGGCGACCGCATCCACCACCTGGCGATCGGCCCCGGCGGCCTGTTCGCGGTCCGCTCCCTCTACACCCGCAGACAGCGCGTCCTCGTCGCCGACCCGATGGTGACGGTGGGCCGCCAGGAGGCACGGCCGCTGCTACGCCAGGTGCGCGCCGACGCGGACCGGGCGTCGTACGCGCTGACGGCCGAGGTCCACCCGGTCCTGATCGTCACCGAGCCCGCCCGCCTGGAGATCACCGCCCCGCTGCGCGAGGTCCGGGTCCTGACGGACACGGACCTGCCAGGTCTGGCCCGCATCGGCGGAACGCTGAAGCCGGCGGACGTGGAGGCGCTCCACGCGATGGCCCGGGACCGGCACACATGGACCCCGGTGTGATCCTGCGGTGAGCGGTCGGGATCGACCGGGTGTGATCCTGAGGTGAGCGGTCGGGTTCGACCGGGTGTGACCCTGAAGTGAGCGGTCGGGTTCGACGGCGGTGCGGCAGGGGCTCACACCGCTTGCACACGGCTCTCAAGGCAGCGGAACAGCTTGCTCCGGATCGCACAACGGCGCCATGAGATCCCCGTAGGCCTGCAGACGGGGAGCGATGTCCGCGGCGCGGAAGACGAGGCTGCCGGGCGAGGCGCAGTCCGCCACCTCCTCCCACGTCACCGGCGCCGACACGGTGGGCTCCGCCCGGGCGCGCAGCGTGTACGGCGTGGCGGTGGTCTTGCGGGCCGCGTTCTGGCTCCAGTCCACGAAGACCTTCCCGGGCCGCAGGCTGCGGGTCATCCGGTGGATGACTAGGCGGGACATCGCCTTCTCCGCCTCCATGGCGAGCTGCCGGGCGTAGTCCGAGGTCCGCTGCGACGGCGTCGGTTCCACGGCCGCGAGCAGATGCAGCCCCTTGGAGCCCGACGTCTTGGCGTACGCCTCGATCCCGTCCGCCGCCAGCCGCTCCCGCAGCCACAGGGCCACCTCGCAGCACTCGACGATCGTCGCCGGCGCCCCGGGGTCGAGGTCGAAGACCAGCCGGTCCGCGATGTCGGGCGTGTCGATGCGCCACTGCGGGGTGTGGAACTCGGTGACGAGGTTCGCCGCCCACATCAGACTGGCCAGGTCCTGGATCAGCACCATGCGGGCCGCGCCCTCCGAGCGCGGCACCTCGGCCGTGGCGACCCAGTCGGGCGTACCCGGCGGCACGTTCTTGGCGAAGAACAACTGTCCGTCCGGGCCGTCCGGATAGCGCAGGAAGGACAGCGGGCGGTCCCGGAGGTGGGGCAGCAGGGCGCCGGCGGCGGTCGCGTAGTAGTGCAGCAGTTCGCCCTTGGTGAAGCCGGTCGCGGGATGGAGCACCTTCTCCAGGTTGCTGAGCGCCAGCCGCCGGCCCTCCACCTCTGTGATCGGCGTCATATGATGAGAATCCCACGAGAACCCCATGAAGTCGCCCGACCTATCGGAAAAGGGGCGGAACGTGCGATCCATCTGGAACGGCGCCATCTCGTTCGGCCTGGTGAGCATCCCCGTCAAGCTGATGAACGCCACCGAGAACCACTCGATCTCCTTCCGCCAGATCCATCTGGAGGACAGCGGCCGGATCCGCTACCGCAAGTTCTGCGAGCTGGAGGACCGCGAGGTGACGCAGCGGGAGATCGGCAAGGGGTACGAGGACGCGGACGGCTCGGTCATCCCGATCACGGACGAGGACCTGGCGCAGCTTCCCATCCCCACCACCAGGACGATCGAGATCGTGGCGTTCGTACCGCAGGACCTCATCGACCCGCTCCAGATGGACACGGCGTACTACCTCTGCGCGAACGGCACTCCGGCCGCCAAGCCCTACACGCTGCTGCGGGAGGCGCTCGCGCGCACGGGGAAGGTGGCCATCGCGAAGTTCGCCCTGCGGGGCCGGGAACGGCTCGGCATGCTGCGGGCGTTCGGCGACGTCCTCGCCATGCACGCACTGCTGTGGCCGGACGAGATCCGGGCGCCGGAGGGTGTGGTTCCGGAGGGGAACATCACGGTCCGGGACAAGGAACTGGACCTGGCGGACGCCCTGATGGACACGCTGGGCGAGGTGGACCTGGACGAACTGCACGACGAGTACCGCGAGGCGGTGGAGGAGCTGATCGCGGCGAAGGCGGAGGGCAGGGAACCGCCGGCGGCGCCGGCGCCCGAGGGCGGCAAGGTGCTCGACCTCATGGCGGCGCTGGAGAAGAGCGTGCGGGTGGCCAGGGAAGCGCAGGGTGCGGGGGAGCGGGCCGAGGTCAGACGGCTGCCGGAACGGAAGGCGGCGCGTACGGAGCCGAAGGAGGCCGGCGGGAAGAAGAGGGCGCCGGCGAAGAAGACGGCGGCGAAGTCGTCGGCGCCGGCGAAGAGGACGAGTGCGAAGCCGGGGGGCGCGGAGAAGAAGGCGGCGGCCGGGTCGGGGGCTGCCGGCCGGCAGCCCGGCACCAAGAAGACGGCGGCGAAGCGGGCCACGGCGAAGCGGACGACGGCCGAGCGGGCTACGGCGAAGCAGAAGACGGCCGAGCAGACGACGACGAAGCGGGCCACGGCGAATCGGGCGGCGGAGAAGAAGACCGCGGCGAAGGGGGCCTAGCCCGGGGGCGACAGGTAGCGGTTGACGGCCCGTCGCGGGGATTCCGGCAACGGCAGGGGGCGGCCTTGGACGGCCACGGCTCGGACATCGGTTCCCCGGCGCCACCCTGAGCGCGCCGCCGCACAGCCCTGGGCCCGGAGTAGGCTTCACGTTCCCTCCCCATCGAAACGTTTGCGTTTCGCTACGAGGTTCCCTACTCTCGGGACGGTGTACGAAACCGTTTCGGACAGAAGGTCCGGGCGCAGACGTCCCCGTCCGTCCCCCGGCGGACAGGTCAAGACGGCCGTCGCCCGGGGTACCCGGCCGCCCGGCATCCCGCGGGACACGCCCGCCGTCCCGTTACGCCACTGATGCCGCACCTTCCCACCGGAGCGACCTGCACCCGGCCGATCCTCGAACGAACCGACGCCGACCCCCGTACCCCGAGCGCCAGGCGGACACCGTCGTCCTCCCTCCGCCTCGGGGTGGAAGGCACTGAGCCACCCGGAGCCTTTGAGCCCCGCCAGAGGGATCCCATGGAATTCATCCAGACCGACGCCGCCCCGGCCGCAGATTCCGGCCACACCCACCACCATGCCCAGTCGAAGCACCGATGGTGGGCGCTGGGCGTGATCGCCCTCGCCCAGCTCATGGTGGTGCTCGACGCCACGATCGTGAACATCGCACTGCCGTCCGCCCAGCAGGACCTGGGATTCGACAACAACGGACGGCAGTGGATCGTCACCGCCTACTCGCTCGCCTTCGGCAGTCTGCTGCTGCTCGGCGGCCGGCTCGCCGACCTGGTCGGCCGCAAGACCACCTTCATTATCGGCCTGGTCGGCTTCGCGGCGGCCTCCGCGCTCGGCGGTGCGGCCAACGGCTTCACCATGCTCGTCGTCGCCCGCGCCATCCAGGGCCTGTTCGGCGCGCTGCTGGCTCCCGCCGCGCTCTCCCTGCTGACCACGACCTTCACGGACGCCAAGGAACGCGCCAGGGCGTTCGGCGTCTACGGCGCCGTCGCCGGTTCCGGTGCCGCCATCGGTCTGGTCCTCGGCGGCCTGCTGACCGAATACCTGGACTGGCGCTGGACGCTGTACGTCAACGACGTCATCGCGGTCTTCGCGCTGATCGGCGCGATCGCCTTCATCAGCAGCTCCGTCCCGGCCCAGCGGCCCCGGCTGGACATACCGGGCGTCATCCTGGTCTCCGGCGGCCTGTTCGGCGTCGTCTACGGCTTCGCCAACGCGGAGACGCACCACTGGAGCAACTGGATGACCTGGGGCTTCCTGGCCGCGGGCGGCGTTCTCCTGGTGGCGTTCTTCCTCTGGCAGTCCCGGGCGAAGCACCCGTTGCTCCCGCTGCGCGTGCTGGCGGACCGCAACCGCGGCGCCGCCCTGTCCACGGTCCTCATCTCGTCCGCCGGCATGTTCGGCGTCTTCCTGTTCCTCACCTACTACCTGCAGTCGACGCTGGGCTACTCGCCGGTGAAGAACGGTGTGGCGTTCCTGCCGATGGTGGGCGCGCTGATGGTGATGGCGCAGCTCGCCACCAACTGGCTCGTGCCGAAGATCGGCCCCAAGGTGATCGTGCCCATCGGTCTGCTGCTGGCCGCCGGCGGCATGGTCTGGCTGACCCGACTCGGCCTGCACAGCGGCTACGCCGCCCACGTACTGCCGCCCCTGCTGCTGATCGGCGCGGGCCTCGGCCTGTCGATGCCCGCGGCGATGAGCTACGCGACCCTCGGCGTCGAGGCCGGCGACCAGGGCGTGGCCTCGGCGGCCATCAACACCACGCAGCAGGTCGGCGGTTCGGTCAGCACCGCGCTGCTCAACACCCTGGCCACCAGCGCCGCGACGGACTACGCCAAGCACCACATGACGGATCCGCTGGTGAAGGCGAACGCCGCGCTGCACAGCTACTCCACCGCCTACTGGTGGTCGGCCGCCTTCTTCGCCTTCGCGGTGCTGGTGACGGTCCTGCTCTTCCGCCGCAGGACGACGCCGCAGCCCGCGGCGGACACGCCCGCCGCGCCGGCCCCGGAGACCGCCCCGCCGGCCCCGGAGCCCGTGGCCGTCGCCCCGGCGGCGGATGCGGACGGCGCGGACACCGACGGGCCGGGCGTGATCCGCGGCCAGGTCCGGGACGGCGCGGGCGCACCGCTGGCCCGTGCGGCGATCACGGTGCTGGACCCGACGGGCCGCCAGATCGCCCGGGCCACCTCCCGCGAGGACGGCTCGTACGCCGTGGACACCTCGGCACGCGGCAGCCTGGTGCTCATCGGCTCGGCGGCCGGGCACCAGCCGCAGGTCGCCACCCTGTCCCTGGACGGCGTACCGATCGCCTACGACCTGGTGATGCCCGCGGGTACGGGCACGCTGGCCGGCACGGTACGCGACGCGGGCGGCGAGGCGCTGACCGGCGCCCTGGTCGTCGTCACCGACGAGCGCGGCGCCGTGGCGTCCTCGACGACGACCGGAGCCGACGGCGCCTACCGGATCGCCGACCTCCTGCCCGGCGACTACGCGGTCACGGTCACCGCCCCGGGCCGCCGCCCGGCGGCCTCCCTGGTGACGGTCACGACCGAGGGCAACCACCACGACATCGAACTCCGCCCCGCCGCCGACGTACGCGGCACGGTACGCACCCGGGACGGCCGCGCGGTGGAGGACGCCCGGGTCACCCTGCTGGACGCGGAGGGCAACGTGGTCGCGGCCCGCTCCACCGGCCCCGACGGGACATACGCCTTCACGGACCTCTCCGGTGACGAGTACACCGTGGTGGCCAGCGGCTATCCGCCGGTGGCCACCCCGGTGAAGATCGACGCGGCCGGGCGCGAACAGGTGGACGTGCTGCTGGGGCACGAGGAGTCGTAGGGCGCGGCTCGGGTGCGGCCCGTCCGCGCCGCGACACGGAGCCCCTCGTGGTCGCCGAGGGGCTCCGTGCTCTTGCGCCGGATGTCGGCAGCGGAGGCTATGAGGTGGTCGCCGGTGCCGCACCCTCGGCCGCCGGGGTGGTCCTGCCCGTCTTCAGGAGCGTCTCGAGCGCGTAGTCGCCGGGGCCGAGGCAGGCGATCAGCAGGAACGCCCAGCAGAACAGGACGGCCGGCTCACCCCCGTTGTCGATCGGGAACAGCGCGTTCGACTGATGAACGCTGAAGTAGGCGTAGGCCATGGACCCGGAGCAGATGACGGCCGCCGTTCGCGTGAACAGGCCCAGGGCCACCAGGACTCCGCCCGCCAGCTCGATGACGGCGGCCCACCAACCGGGCCACTGCAGGGTGGGTACCGTGCCGCCGCCGTGGGCGCCGCCGAGGACTCCGAACAGGGAGGCCGCGCCGTGGCAGGCGAAGAGGAAACCGGTCACCAGGCGAAACACGGACTGCACGACGGGACGCAGGGTGCGTAACGTCAGTGCTGGTGAGAAGTTCATGGGGGTCACTCCTCAAGCTGGGAAAGCTGGGAAATCCGGCGATGATCCAGATTTCTACCATGTACATGACATGTCACATCTAGCGCAGGACGCGGGCCTGCACCAGTCACGGGAAGCTCTGGATTTCCTCTGAAGGCCGCCCGGGCCGCCGCTACGACGGCAACCAAAAGCGGTGCGGCGAGGCCTCATGGACATGAGCCCTCGATTCACGGCGCCGGGCGCGACCCGATCCGGCGTGGTCCGGCTGCTCGGGGCCGGCGCCGTCATGATCGGCGCGGTTGCCGGGTGCACCACCCAGCCGACGGTGTGCACGACGTCGGCGGTGGCCGCGTACCCCTCCGTCCGGCTGAACGTCTCGGCCTGGACCCGATCGCACCCACAGGCGACGGTGCGAGCCTGCGCCGACAGTCACTGCGGGTCGTACCCGGCGGGGGAGGCCGGAGCCGACCTGTACGTCCCGACGTCGCCCGGCACCGACCCACGCCGCACGGTGACCCTCACCCTCACCGCGGACCAGGACGGACGGCAGGTGCTCCGCACCAGCACCCTGGTCCGGCTCGTGCACCACACCACACACAGTGCGTGCGAAACACTCGACCGGTGGACGGCGTCGGTCACCCTCACCGCGAACGGACGACTCCGGCCGGGCTGATCGTCGGCGCCCGGAGCCGCAGTTCGGAAGACGCCGTACGCGCACCTCACGGATGCCGCGGCGTGCCCGCGCCGGTGAGGTCGCCCGTTCGCCCGCCGCGCCGCCACAGCAACACGCTGAGCGCGATGAACCAGACGAAGCCGAGGAAGCGACCGACGGGGATGAACACCGAGCCGCCCTCAGCCACCAGCGAGCTCATCGACAGCACACTGGCGACGCCGATCACCATGCCGCTCCACGCGACCCATCCGGGCAAGGCACCGCCGGCGCGTCCCGTCGCGGCGACCAGGAAGACGGCCGTGCCGAGCGTGGCGATGGCCGGGGCCGCGCCGGTGATGAAGGACAGGTCCGACACGGCCCGGAACGTGGACAACTCCGCCCGGGGCCCCAGCTGGGCCAGAATCCAACTGGAGCTCGCGGAGAGCAGGAGCAGCGCTCCGGCGACGGTGGCCGACGCGCGGACCGCACCCGCCCGAACCTCGCTGCCGTATCGTCGTACGAACCCGGTCAGACAGGGGACGAACGCCAGCAGCGCGAGCGCGGACAACCCCTGAAGCAGGCCGAGAACACGGAACAGGTTCTCCAGCGCGGCCGGATCCTTCAGCCGATACGCCTGCACATCGGCGTCACTCGAGTACGGCGTCACCGTGCCCGACGGGCCCAGCACCCCGGCGACGACGAGACCGGCCACGAAGAACAGGACGTACAGCAAGCCGCTCAGCGCGCCGGGGTTCCGGCGCTGCGCGTCGGCACGAGTGAGCGTGGCGGTGGTCATGGCTGCGACCCCTCCGGAGACGAGTGGTGACCGGGACGGAAGGCCCGACCCCGGCGCACTCACCATCACAGAGCGGCCCCCGCCGGGCGTCCCGCGCAGGAAGGCCGGGTGCGTACTTCCGGGGGCGTACGGATCCGTCGGCTGCTCGGCCGGCCCGCAGCGAGGCCCCCGCGGGGGCGGGTGCCGGGGCGGACGGCGGTGCGCCGTCCGCCGTGGGTGTCATCCGTGGCCGTGCCGGTGGCTGTGGCCGTGGCAGTCGGAGAGCTGGAAGGAGGCGATACGGGTGTTCCAGTTTCCGGTGCCGTCGGCCGGTTGGTACTGGTTGGTGTACCAGAACGTACAGTCGTCCACCGGGTCGATCGCCATGGAGGTGTAGTCACCCCAGCGGTTGCTCCCGGTCTGGGAGCCCGCGCCGCTCCACACGGTGGTCTCGTGGAACGTCATCAGGTTCGGCGGGTCGTGCGCCAGGCGTCCGGTGAGGCGGATCGAGGGATGGTCCTGGGGGGACGACTGCGAGTATCCCAGGGCGATGTCGCCCTTCTTGTCCTGGGCGGCGGAGCCCATCCACCGGTACGTCGGCCCCGGCGCGTAGGTGCTCTGCTGGTGGACGACCGGTCGGCCGTGGCGCAGCCGCAGTTCGTACCAGCGCACGCCCACGCCGCCGGGTGCGTCGACCGCGTGGTTGAAGACCAGGGACTCGTGGTCGCCGAAGTTGCGGTACGCGAACCGGTACATGGGGGAGTAGGAGAGCGAGTCCAGTTTCTGGGTGGTGCCGGCCTGGGGGACGCATTGGCTGGGGTCCGTACTCTGGCAGGCCGGGGTGTAGGGGGCCACCCGCAGCTCCTCCGGGCCCTTGAGGGTGGTGCGGGCCTGGTCCGCCCAGTCGACGTGGAATCGCCAGTACTGCAGAGTGTCGCCGGTGGGTCCGAGGTTGATCAGCAGGTTGGGCTCGCCCCGCGGGGGTGGGGTCGTGCCGTCGAGGTCCGAGCCGATCGGGATGGTCGATGCCGGGACGGTGTAGCACTGCTGGCCGGCGTCGGCCCCGCGCAGCATCCTCTGCCGGTCCCAGGCGCACGCCTCGAAGAGCGTCGCGGCGGGGTTGGCGGTGGCGACCATGTAGTAGGCGTCCGGCCACACCGCGAACTTCGGGTGGTCCGGGAGGTTCTGGTACCCGAAGTCGTAGCGGTAGTACTCGCCGGTGGCGTCCGCGGTGCGCGAGACGGCCACGCACAGTCGATTCGTGGTGGTTCCGTCGTCGCTGGCGAACTGGTTGATGATCCAGCGGTGAGCCAAGGAGTCCCAGCGGACTTCCGGGTCCCCGAGGAAGGTGGTCGGAGCGTTCTCACACGGTCCGCCGAACCCGCTGAACAGGGTTTGGGTCGTCAGCGGCCCCAGGAGCGTGGCACCGGACTTGGAGTACACCGCGAGGTCGAAGTTGGTGATCTCCACGATCTGGTGGGAGCCCACCGAGGCGTTGGGGTCGGGAGGAACGCCCCCTCCTTCCCGGATCCCCTCGAAGCTGACGCCCAATCGGATCCGGCCCCGGCTGCCGTTGTGGTCCTGCAGCACCCGGTCGCGACCCGCGGCCTTGGTGAGGGGCGGATGCGACACCTTTCCGGGGGGCACGACGTGGCGGGCGGTCCTGAGCGGTCTTGATCCCTGCGCCAGCTCCCGCAACGGTGGCGAGGTGTCATGGTGCACCGCGGGGCCGGAGTCGGGAGACCGGGAAGCCTGCGCGTTGACGCCCGGCTTCAGTACGGCTTCGGTGGCGGGCGCGGCGGACCACGCCGGGGAGGCCACCAGCGCCGCTCCCGCCGAGGCGGCGGCGACGATCGAACGCAAGGCACGGGATACGTGCATCAATCCTCCGAACGGGTCGTGAGCCGACCCGTTCGGCCGCCTGGTGACGGCGTCGTCCGAGGCAGCCCCCACCCGTGCGCGGGGACTGTCGCGACCTCCCTGCACCCGGGCACGCCGGGCACGTCTCGAGGCCACACAATGAGGGTGGGCGACTCATCTGATGGTGTGGAAATCCAGTTATCCACCTCGTCCACCCGATGCTGAGGTGACCGGCGTCGTGTCGCGCGCGACTCAGCCTTATGGCTCCGCCCACATGACGGCCATTCGAGAACTCGCCGCCGCCCTCACCAGAGCCCTGGCCGCCGCTGGTCCGAGGCTCCGGTCTTCCCGCGTGGTGCGGACGATCGCGTGTGATCACCGGCTGGTCGAGGTCCCGGACGCGGCCAACTGCGCCCACTCATGACGTCGGTGCCACGGTCACGATCACGGCGCCGTGGGGTTGTTCTAGTCGTTGAGCAAGGGGCTGTGGCGTTCGGTGAGGGGGCCAACGCCGAGATCTTCACGCATCAGCTTGCGCATCCTGGCGGCTGCTTTGCCACGCGCCTCCCAGCGGGCGCGATCCTCTGGACTGCTGACAGCCGTGCCGTCGACGTACCCGTCGCAGATGCTTCGCAGGCAGTGGAACACGCTGTTGGAGGCGTTCACGACGGGTTGGGGCGCGATGAGCCACATCCGTTCCGATGCGATGGCTATACCCGAATCCCGAAAGGCTTCGCGCAGCGCCAGCGCCCGCTCGTCGTCCGACGGGTGCTCTCGCTCGGCCAAGGCCCGCAGGGTCTCGCCGAGGACCTTCACGGTGGTCGTGTACTGCGTGTAGATGTCGAGCCGCAGCCGAAGAGCCTCTTTGACGTCCTCGCGCTTCCACCGATTCCGATCGGCGATGAGAGTGGCGACGATGCCGATCGTGGCCCCGGCCAGGGTGGAGAGCAGTGGCAACCAATCCATGCGGGCCAGCTTGGGCCATCCCGTGACGGCGGCACCAGGTGGACTTCGAGGACGAACCTGTGCCGCCGGCGCCGAGACCACCCGCCCGGACTGGAACGCCACGCGGTCCCCGCCCTGTCCTCCCTCCAAGGCTTCCAACGTGGCTCGCCACGGGGCAGCAGCCCAGGAGGCCGTTCTGAACCCCTGAGTGATCCGGCATCGCAGGCTGAGGACCGGTTGCGGCAGACCTACTGCGGAATGGTGGAACTGTCCGGCTCCGGCCGGTCGCTGAACGGCCTCAGGCATGGGTCTCCGGTTGCCGTGCGCGTCCGGTGCCCGGCCACGTGCCTGCGCCGGGTCACCGCTCGCGCGGGCCGCCCGTGGACGTGCCGTGGCTCATGGGCGCAGATGGGCCAGGATCCCGTCCTTCACGGGGTAGGGGCGTTCATGGGGCAGGAGTTGCCGGGCTGTGTCCAGGTCTCCGTCCCGTACATGGGCGTGGATCGTGTGGGCGAGCGGTGTGACGTCGGTGATGGAGAGGATCCACTCATCGGCGTAGAGACGTGCGGCTTCGCCGGCGAGGCCGAGCTGCAGCGACCGATGGGGAAGCGGCTGGAGATGCAGGTCGCGTTCAGGGTCCCATTGCACCCGGGCCGGGGCACGCTTCAACTGGCGCTTCCACGCGGCATGGTCGGCGTGGAGCCCATGGTCGTAGTGGGACAGGCAGGCGTGTTCCAGTGCCCACTCGAAGCCTTCGCGGGTGATCTCGACGGCGAGGACGGTTTCCTGGCCTTCTTTGGTGCCCCATCCGCAGCGGTACATCATCCACAGGAACGACGGCTTGATCCATGTCATCCGGTCCCGCTGCCACACTGCCGGGAATCGGCCCTCCCGGGCCGCCGGCACACCGATCTCCGGTGCGTACGCCTGGTAGACGGTGACCGTGGAGTCCGTGTGCAGGGCTCGAATCTGGTGCTTTGGTTCTGCCACGCGAACCAGGGTGGACACACCGCTTCTCGTGCGCCATCGAATTACCGCGGCGGGAGGTCGCCCAGCCTGCGGTAACAGATGAGGGTGGTGGCGATGTCGACGAAGGCGGGGAAATGCCCGCCCTTGCGCTCGCACCGGCGGTGCCAGCGGCGGCATCCGGCCCGCCATGTGCTGCCCATCCTGACCGAACTCGCCCGCCTCGCAGCCCGCAATGAGGCAATCATGCGTTTTCCATCCCTTGCGCCGCGCGCTGCAACTCAGCCTGAAAGACGGCGCGTCCGGCGGGAATGCACCCTCGCGGATGGAATTCCCGGGAGCGGTGCAGACATTGGTCTGACTCGGAACGGTCGCGGCAGCCGGGTCCCGGGCGCCGGTCGCCGGTCGCCCGGAGCGGACCGGTTCCCGCAGCGCCTTCGTCAGCCCATTGCGCAGGCCCACTCGGTTGGCTCGACATGCAGGCCGAACCCCTGAGTGGCCCAAGGTTTTACCATGGAAATGGACCACACTCCTGGGCTGCTCCACTCCTAAGGTCGAAGAAATGCCGACGAGCGAATATCAGTCCGGCCGACGCCACCCAGATCGTTCGCCGGCCGCGTCCATCAGCCCCGCCGAGGTGATGCGAACAGAATTTCCGTCCCTGCAATATCTCCACCAAAGAGACAATTGCCGAGGAGGCAATTCCCATGAAAGCGATCGTGGTGACGGATCAGGCTGCGGGAACGGCCGGGATGACGCTGGTCGAGCGGCCCGAGCCGCAGGCAGCGATAAACGATGTCGTCGTTCGGATTCATGCGTCGGGATTCGTCCCGACCGAGCTGGCGTGGCCCTCGACCTGGACCGATCGCCTCGACCGTGACCGAACGCCGTCGATCCCTGGGCACGAGCTGGCCGGCGTGATCACCACCCTCGGCTATGGCACGACGGGACTGTCGGTGGGACAGCGGGTGTTCGGCATCACGGACTGGTACCGCGACGGCACCGTGGCCGAGTACGCGGCCGTCGAGGCGCGCAACCTCGCGCCGCTGCCGGGTGATGTCGACTTCACGGTGGGCGCGAGCCTGCCGATCTCGGGCCTGACCGCTTGGCAGGGACTGTTCGAGCACGGCCGCCTTCAGGCGGGGCAGAGCGTGCTCGTGCACGGTGCGGCCGGCGCAGTCGGTTCCATGGCGATGCAGCTCGCACGTGAGTTCGGTGCGTACGTCATCGGCACCGGACGCGCTGCCGACCGTCAGGCGGTGCTCGACTTCGGCGCGCAGGAGTTCGTCGACCTTGAGAACGACGGCCTCGGAGAGGTCGGCGACGTCGATCTGGTGATCGATAGCATCGGCGGCGACATCGGGAAGCGGTCCGCAGGCCTGATTCGGGCCGGAGGAACGCTGGTGTCCATCGTCGGGCCGCCGGAGGCAAGGCCCGCCGACGGCCTGGCGGTTGACTTCGTCGTCGAGTCCGATCGTGCCCAACTGGGTGAGATCGTCCGGCGGGTGCAGGACGGACGACTGCGGACGAACATCGACAACGTCTCGACCCTCGACGATGCCGTCGCCGCCCTCAATCCGACCGAGCGACGCAAGGGAAAGACGATCATCCGCGTTCGTCCGTGAGGACTCGGGGACGGTGGCCGGTCCTCCCGTCCTCGTGGATCAGCGATCAGCGCCTGACCTCAGTGGACGATCGGCCGAGACGCAGGCCCGCTCGGCCAACGTCGACGGTCCCCCCGGGATCGACCTGATAAGGCTGAGGCCATTGATGGCGGCCCGGCAAGCTTGACGCAGTCACGTACGCCGGATGACCAGCACGGCCACGTCGTCGAGGTGGTCAACCGCGACCGCGGCGTCGAGGATGCGGTCGGCGGTCTCCTCGACGTTCAGTCCGTCGTGGAGGGCCGCGCCGATCAGTGTTCCGGTTCGTTCCAGTCCGGCTTCCAAGGTGAGGCCCGGTCCTTCGACCACGCCGTCGGTGACCATGACCAGCGCGGCATCCTTGTCCAGGGTGAAGATTCCTTCGTGGTAAGCGGTGTCGGGCAGGACTCCCAGCACCGGGCCGCCCGGCAGCTCACGGATGCTGTGGTAGCCGTCCTCGCGTGCGTACAGCAAGGGCACGTGGCCGGCGCTGGCGCCGGTGACCTCTCCGTCGTCCGGGTCGATGTGCAGCATGGTGCAGCTGGCGAAACGTGCCGCGTCTATGGTGACGAGCAGCTCGTTGGTGCGGGTCAGCACGGTTGCGGGATCCGGTTCCCGGGCGGCGATTGCGCGCATGGAGGCGCGCACCTGTCCCATGGCTGCAGCGGCGTCCACGTCGTGCCCTTGGGTGTCGCCGATCTCCAGGGCGACCGCACCGTCAGGCGTGACGAAGGCGTCGTACCAGTCTCCGCCGATATCCAGCCCGTCGCGGCTCGGCCGGTAGCGGGCGGCGACGTCCAGGCCCGGCAGGTGCTCGGGCAGCGCGGGGAGCATGGTCTGCTGGAGCGCCGTGGCCAGCTCGACTCGTGCCTCTTGCAACCTGACGCGTTTCAGCGCCTGGCCTGCAAGGTCGGCAAGAGTACTCATGAGGGCCCGCTCATCCGGGGACGCATGGTGTTCGCTGTCGTAGGTCACCAACCAGGCCGCGAGCGGCTGATCGCCGACCGGGTCGAGGGAGGTGATCGAGACGGCGTAGCCGGAGTCGAGCCGGTCGAAGTACGGCACCACGGCCCCGTGCGGCCAGCGGCGGATGTACTCCTCCTTGGTGGGAATGAACTGCGGCTCACCAGTGCGGATCACATGGGGCAGCGCGCTGGGGGCGTCCAGCGGCAGGCCGTGCAGGGCGGCCACCGGTATCGGGATCCCGGCATCGGAGGAGACGCGCAGGCGGCCTTTCGTGGCGAACGCCAGCGCGGCGCCGGTACCACCGAAGGTCGCGGCGAGCCGGGTCAGGACGACCTGCTGTACTTCTTGCTCCGTGACCGCGGTCATCACGGCGGAGGAGAAGGCCGCGATCTCGGCGGCCCGCTGCCGCTCAGCACTCAGCGCGACCAACGCTCTGCGCCGGCGCGCTTCCCTCTTGGAGTCGTCGCGGATCACTCCGAAGACCCGCTCAGGGCCGCCATAGCCCAGCTGGACCCGGCGGGCCCGGCAGGCCAGAACGTGCCAGCCGTCGCGCTCGGTGAGGAATCGCAACGTGATCCAAGAGGACTGGGCGGCGGTCGAACGCATGAGCCGCCGCAGAGCCCCGCGGTCGTCAGGGTGGACTCGCCGAACCACCCTGGACAACGACACCGAGGCCTCCGGGAACAGCGTCGCCAAGGCGGGTGCGCCACCCAGCCACTCCAACCGGCGCTCCTGGGGTGAATACATGCACAGCCCGAGGTTGGCGGCCTCGGCCGCCAACCGGAACGGGATCACCAGACCGCCCAGGTCGTTTCCCGCGTCCAACGAGTGCACCCACACCAACGGTTCGCCACCCGCAGAATCTTTCACGGGCCGCGCCTCGACAAGGCAGACCACGGAGGGTGCGCCTGCCCCGGGGAACTCCAGCACCCGCATCACGATTGTCTTCGTCGTAGCGGCGTGGGCCATGAGGCTCTCGACCGCAGTCCGCTGGCCTGCGGGCATCAGATCAACCAAGCCACGCCCCACGCACTCCTCCGCCGACCTGCCCAGTGCCCTGGCCATCGCCGCATTGAGGCTGCGGACGGCACCGCCCAGGGTCAAGAGAGCCGAAGGGACAGCGCTTCGAAGGAGTTCGTCCGAGGCGTCCATTTGTGACTCCTTGGAACGCACCAGAACCGGCCCTTCAATGATATTCGCGCAATGTGCCGCGATGTCTCCGTGAAGGGTGCGTTTGGCTGCCGCGTTGCGTAATGGCGGCAAGGACCTCGCTGAAAGCCGTGGACGGTCGCCCGTGAACAGGTCTCGACAGAACTCGGTACGGCACGGCAGCGGGCTACAGCAACCCCAGCAACCGACCGCGTCCCACGTCGGCCTTCTTGGGCTTCACGGCAGCCTGTATGACCTTCAATGCCCGATCTACACAGAGTTACGGATCCGAAGCCGCGTGCTACACCCGCGCTGGATCTAGCGGGGGCCACGAGGAAGGGCGGTGGCCGGAGGGTGTGTGGCCACACGCTCGATGGGGGGTGGGCGACTGGTGATCCAGTCCGTTGTCCGGTTTGACCGGTAGCCCTGTGGGCCGGCCGTAAAAGCTGGGGGTGATGGATCACCTGAGCTCGCGCGCTGGCTGGTCGGCCCCGCGCTCGGCGACGTAGACGATGGCCTGACCGACTTGGCCGGCTGGCAGCAGATCTGAAGCTGAAGGTTGCGGTGTGTGGCCGGATTTAGATGATCTTGCTGACGGCATCGCAGATCTCGTCCACACGCCCGGGCTGGAGTTCAGGACGTGCGTAGTTCGCGGCTCGGATCGACTGGAGGAACTCCACGGGAAGGGCGACGTGGTAGGTGTGAAGGTAGAAGCGGAGGTCTCCGCGCCACACCCACTCGCCATCTGTGAACAGGGAGTCACCGCCGAGGATCTGCTCCCCGCTGCCGAGCACGTCGTCGGACTTTCCCATGACGCTCAAGATCTCATGGCCGGCCTTCAAGTAGGCGAGGATCTTCTGCTCGTCGGCTTCCGGCGCCTCCCGTACGAAGTTGCGGATGGGCCCGTCCGGGATGCCGGCGCGCTTGTCCCACAGCTCTGCGTAGAAGCCGAGGATCTTCATGCTGTCCTTAGTCCTGTCTCTAGGAAACCAGCGGGAGGAAGGTCCGCCAGTAGCCTCCGCCGAAGATGATGGGCTCTTGCCCATCGCCTCCACCCTTCATGATGCCGACCTTATTGGTGGGCGCTTTGACGGGGACGCCGAGCTGGTTGGCAACTTGTTGCGCTGCCGGCAGTGCGTCGGTGCGCGGGTCGACCGTGCCGGAGTGGCAGGAAACCAGTCGTACCGGCCCGCCGCGGTAGTTCGGGTTGTTGCGTATGGCGTCCACGATGTGCGACGGGTGGGTGTTTCCACCGGAGAAGTCGTTCCCGGCCGGGTTGATGCGGCCGGGTTCGAAGTAGCCTTGCCGATTCCCGTGGACAACGACGTCGTGGTAACCGGGGTTCGGAGCGACCTTGTCGAAGTTGCTCATGGTGGCCTGGTCGTAGCCGATGGCCGTGGAGCCGGAGCGGTGGTAGACGGGATCGCCGGTGGGCAAGACGCTGTCGCCTGGGGTATTCGGTGGGACCGCGTAGGTGGACCGTTCCGAGTTCCGCCAGGCCTGTTCACGTCGAGTGCCGAGCTTTTCGGTCGTGGGCCGGCTCCTGGCAGCTGCGCCGCTGACGGCGCCCAGGGCGACATCGAGGGGATTGATGCGGCCGCCATTGAGTAGCGCGTCCTGGCCTGTGGCCACCCCGGCGCCGAAAACCATCCGACCGGGCGTGGTGTCGAGCCCGGTGGAGATTTTGCCGATGGCGTTCAGTGCAGTGGAGGCGTTCTCGGCGCTGTCTGCCGCCTCTGCAGCGGCGCGTGCGCCCGAGCCCAGCCCTCCGGTCACGCCACCGGTGAGTCCCCCGGTCTCGGCGGAGGAGAGAAGTTCGGTGCCGGAGAAGCCGCCGTCGCCGAAGGCGACGCGGACCGGCTGGGCGACGGCCAGGTCGACGGTGACCGATTCGGCCGCGCC
This sequence comes from Streptomyces sp. NPDC028331, assembly GCF_055565775.1. Classification (NCBI taxonomy): domain Bacteria; kingdom Bacillati; phylum Actinomycetota; class Actinomycetes; order Kitasatosporales; family Streptomycetaceae; genus Streptomyces; species Streptomyces sp. NPDC028331. Next base: position 84,572 of record NZ_JBVHTR010000021.1, read on the forward strand.
GAAGGCCACGCCGGTGAGGGTGGTGGCGGCGATGGAGGCGATGGACTCGGAGACGGTGACGCCGATGGCGTCCGCGGCGGCGACGATACCGGCGGCGGTGCCCGCCGCGACGGCCTCGGAGGCGCCGAAAGTGACGAAGGCCAGGGCAGTGCCGACGACGAGGGAGCCGCCGACGATAGCGGCCTCTTCCTCCAGCTTGTGAACTGCCTTGTCGATCTCCTCGGCGAAATCATCCAGGGCCTTGGCTAGTTGGCGACATGCTTGGGCGGTATCCGGCATCCAGCCCTTGCCGCCCGAGTAGTAGCGCGACCAAAAGACGCCGAAGGCGTCGATGGCCGGGCCGGAGTTGCCGCCGATCACGGTCTGCGCGGCGCGGTTGGTCGAGGCGGTTACCTCGTCGATCACCTCGGCCAGGGCCCGCCAAGCGTCGGCGGCATGCCGCAGCCTTTCGCTGTCGCCGTCCGGCCACCACATGCCGGTGGTCTTCCGGACAATCTTGGCTGCTTCGGACTCACTCATCCCCGTTAATCCCCCGTAGGACTCAGCGTAGGCGGTTCAGAACGGCCGCGTTGTGCGCGTCGGTCTCCGCGTGGTTCGCAGCGTGTGTGGTCAGGCCCTCGTGGATGCTGTTCAACCCGGTGACGAGGATGCCCACGGCCTTGAGAACCGCGTCGCGCTGTGGAGCGTAGGCGGCGGCGAACTGAGCGCCCTGCTTGTCGGCTCCCCAAGGGGCACCCAGCCTGTCGAGTGAACTCCGCAGCTGATGCAGGGCGTTGGCCAAGTGGTCGTGGCCAGTGGCGAACGCTGGTGCTTGCGCCGTGATCTCGTGCGGGTGGATGGATATGTCGCTGGACTTTCCCATACGCCGTTCCCTCCCCGTGCTGCGTACGTGTTCAGCCGATCCTAGGGGGGCGCCTGTTGTCCTTGGCATGGCAGGGGCTCGGCTCGACTTGGACTACAACAGGCGCGGTAACGCTCCGCGGCGCTCGAAGAGCTGATATGTCCGTTGCCGTCTGCAAGTGGGGTTTGCAAGCCCCGGCGTCTTACGCCTTGCCCTCCCCGCCCCGGAGCGACGACAGGACCAGGCGCCCGTACCGTGTCGTCAGGGCTGCCGCTGTGGCAGCGACGGACAGTGCGAGTGCGATGAGCAGGTGTATCACGGAGTCGTCGCCGAGGACCTGCAGGATGCTGAGAGCAGTGCCGAGAGGCAGACCGAGAATGGTGAGGACGCCGAGGGCACCGCTGATCTGCTGGCTCTCCTGTGTTTGTACGAGCCTGCTGTAGTCGGCGGCTTCGGCGAGGATCTCGTGGAAGCGAGCGGGTAACCGGTGCTGGTTCTGGAAGGCGAGCAGCAGATCGTTCGCCGGGCCGTGAGCGGTGAGGTGCTGTCGCCAGTAGGTGCTGCGAAAGACGGCGATGTTCCTCTCCAGGCCGGCGACGCGGTGTGCGAGCCGTGCGGAGTCGAACACACCGGACAGTTCGTCGGTGAGCTCGTCGATGTGATCGCGCTGGAGAGCACCGAGGAGCAGGGCGTCGAGATAGACGGTACGGGAATGCAATGCCCCGAAGTCGAAGAAGTCACCCGCACCGGTGTCGGGTCGGTGGCCGAGGAAGGCAGCTCCTTGTCGTAGCACCAGGGCACTCCAGTCCGCCGAGATCCGCACGGTGTATTTGAGTTGTTCGTCGGCGGTCTCCGGTGGGAGAGGGAAGTCCTCAGACGTGGAGCGTGACGCCAGTTGCCACAGCCAGCGGTCCGCAGTGGCGGGCAGTTGCCCTTCCGGACCGGAGCGGAGGGCGGGAGCGTGCTGCGCCGTTGGCGTCATGAAGGCGATAGTGTAGGGCCGTGCGTTGGCGAACGGTGCGCCAGGGGCACGGACATCGGCGATGCCGGCGAGGAGCCCGCCAGGGTCGAACGGCCCGATGAGCGGTTCGTCGGCGGAGGCGGGCTGCCGTCCGGCCAGAGCCCGCAGGACCGGCAGCAGCGGTCGGTCCACGCTGAAGTGCAGGACGGCAAGGGCGTGTTCAGGGTTGCGGGCAGTGGCTGCGCGCAGGAGTTCCATGCCGAGCAGGTGCATTCCGTCGTGTTTGACGTCCAGCGGCTGGTGCCAGCGGCGGGGCCGTCCGGGTGCACCGTACAGGGCGCGTGCGGAGGCGGGGGCGAAGTAGGTGGATCGGGTCTGGGTGTCGGTGCGGCGGCTGCCCAGCTCGAACGGGAAGGGGCCTTCGGCCCAGTCGGGGACGAGTAGCAGGTGCACGGGCAGGACCACGGTCAGCTCCTGGCGTGCCCCTACGACTTCGTCGAGCAGCGGAACGTCGGCGGTCACCGGTAGTACTCGGCCGGGTCGGGCTGGTCGAGGCGGATGACGAATTCTGCCCGGTCGGGACTTTCGGCGCTGACATGGAATCGGACGCGTTCGCCGGTGCGGATGGTCCGGAATCCTTCGGTCACGATCTGCCGGTAGTCGAAGCCGTAGTACCGCTCGTCCTCGTCGTCCCGGACGATGTAAGAGCTCAGCACACCGCGCGGTCCTCCACCGCTCGGGCGTGTGTCGACGATGGTTCCGTGGCGAGGCCCGTCGCCGCTCATCCTGTCCTCTCCTCCGTCCCGTCGGTATCGCTGTCGAGATCCTGCACGCACCGGAAGCCGACCGCGTTGCTGGCACCGTGCTTCCGGTAGACGCTCTTGCTGCTTGCCTGCACCGCGCGCATCGGGTTGTCGTAACTGCCGCCGCAGATGACGGCCTCACCGGGGTCGGCAAGGCTGGTGGAGGTCCACTCCCAGCAGTTGCCGACCATGTCGAGGATGCCGAAAGGCGAGCGGTTGCCGGGGCGTTCCGTGACGGGTGTGACCCCCGCCCGGCGTACGGCGTCACCTGCGAAGTCCCGGTACCACGCCTGGTATGTCACGACGGGATGGCCGACCCAGGAGTCGGCGCAGTTCACGTGGATGCCGTCGGGCGTGTCGCCCCAGGGGAACAGCCGCCCGTCGGCGCCTCGGGCGGCAGCCTCCCACTCGAGCGCAGTAGGCAGGCGCTTGCCTTCGAAGGCGGCGAAGGCGTACGCGCTCCACCAACTGACGCAGACGGCCGGGTGGGCGTCGTAGCGCGGGTTCTCGTAGTAGTCGGGTCGCCGTAGCCGGTCGGTCGAAGGACGGTGTGTGATGTGGGCGGGCTGGTCGGGGTGGTCCCACCGCGAGGTCCCGTCCGCGTCGAGGGCGTCGAGGAAACGGCGGTAGCGTGCGACGGTCACGGCATGGCGATCGAAGCGCACGGGACGCCGGACACAGCGGATCAACAGCCGTTCGGCCGGACCGACGAGGTATGCCCCAGCGGGCAGCACGCAGTCGTCGGTGTGTGGAGTGCCGTGCATGCCGGCGAGGAAGGCGCGCACTTGCTCGGTGAGGAAGGCACCGCCGGGAATGCCCGCTGCCGCGTTGCGGTGCGCGGGATCGGCGAGATACCGGGCGGCCAGCAGCTCCTGGTACGCCGTGTGCACGAAGGCGACGTGATCGGCCCCGGCGGGGCGCAGCAACGGTGCGAGGACACAGGCGTCGAAATCAAGCCGTCCGTCCGTGAAGGCGTCAGCGCCCAGATGCCGGAACAAGTCAAGGAGCGAGAAGACAGTCCGGTCGGTGAGGAACGCCAGCCCGAACGTGGCGGGCAGCCGGCGCTCCAGATCGGGCTGCCCGCGCTCGGTCAGCGTCCGTGTGACATGTGCGCCGAGGATGTCTGCCAGCGTCTGCCCCGACGGAAGCCCGAGCACGGCGGTGAGTCTCTTCTCCAGCGGGGTGGCTTCGGGCTCGGCCAGGCGTACGACGTGGAAATGCGGGATTCGCGCCGGATCCAGGCCGTTCGCGTACATCTGCTCGACCAACTGCTCGGAGCGGCCCGCGCCGCTGTCCAGCAACTGGCGCACCTGGGGCGAGTCGGCCAGGAAGGAGACCCGTGAGCTCATGACCACAGCCGATTCCGCGGACAGGACGGCGGCGAGGTCGGTGAAGAGCCGCAGGAATCCGGCGGGGCTCGATTCCTCGACGCCCTCGTCGACGGCATCGAGCACGCACAGCGCGGTCCCCGACCGGATCAGGTAGAGGAAGAGGTCGTAAGCGCGGGAGCGGTCCGACGGCGTCATGGCCGGCGCCAGAAGACGACCTGCGTACTCGGAGAACGGTTCGTCCTTCGGTTTGAGACCGAGGTCGAAGTAGAAGCGGAAGCGACGCACCTCGGGGTCGGCTGCCAGCGCGCGCAGGAGCGTGCTCTTTCCACTCCCGGGACGACCGGTCACCAATACGTTCGCACTGCCGCGCGCAAGTCGCGCGAGCAGTTCCGTCGCGTCCCCAGACTGCACCACCTGCGATTCACCGGTGCGCGGGTCGGTGGTCAGCGTCGCCGCAGCGACAGTGGACCGCGGCTCGGCAGGGTTGATGGCAGAGGAGAGAGGGGCGAGGTGATTGTCCAGATTGACGATGGCGTCGATGAAACCGTCGTAGCGCACGATCCGGAAGTCCAACCCCAGCATCTGATGGAGTGCGCCGGACGCCGCACTGCCGCTGCTGTCGTCGTCGAGGACGACGAACCGGGTGAGCTTGGGCAGCCGCGTCCGCAGGAGTTCGCCACCGTTGGAGGCAAGGACGGTATTCAGGTCGTCGGCGTCCCGGGAGAGCATCAGCTCCACGTACTCCAGCCGCATTCCCGACTCGCGACAGAAGAGCTGGTACACGGTGTCGGGGCTGAGGACGAACCGCTTGGCCTGTCGGTAGCCGAGGGTGACGTACAACCCTGCAAGGAACTCACAGCGGCGCGCCACCTCTGGGGCCACGTCGGGTTCACTGCCGAGCAGCGCCGCGCTCCCCGTGTTGGTGAACCAGACCAGCACGTCGACGAGCCTGCGAACTGCCAGCAGACCGTCCTCGTCGCTGATGTCGTATCCGTCGTGCGTGGACCGGTTGCGGAGCCGCCGGATGTCGTCGAGCGCGTCCAGGACCGTGCTGCTGCGGATGTAAGGACGACAACGCTTGACCAGGTCGTTCAGGGCCTTTGTTGACGGGTCGCCCTCGACGCCGTGATGGCGCCACAGCTCCTTGAGGAGCTTCTCGGTCAGTTTCCCGACCAGGGCTACCGCGTTCTCAGGGTAACCATCGTTGAGGGACCGCAGTGGCCGCTCCAAATCGAGCCCTAATCGGTCGGCGATCCGCGAGTGGTCGTCGAGTTCATTCCTCAGGCGCCGCAGCCGCTCGTCGACCACGGTGCTCACGCGCCCTCCATTCGCCGCTGCCCGAGGACGAACGCGAACCGATCGGGAAACACCAGGACAGCCTCCGGGTGAGCGGCCCGCATCTCTTCGATGCCTTTCTCGATCTCACTGTCGCTGAAGGTGGACAGCAGCGACATGTAGCGGGCGCGCACCATGCCGAAGTACTTGTCCCGGTCGATGCGCAGCTCATGCTCGACGTGGGTAAGGCTGGCTTCCAGGCCGGCCGCACTCAAGTGCGCTTGGATATCGGCGGGGTCCGGCTGCAACTCCTCGAAGCGGGCGAGGGCCGCCTGAAACAGGGGGTATTGGATCGTGGCCGGAAGCATTACCACCAGCAGCCGGCCTCCGGGGGTCAAGCGCTCGGCCAGGTTCCGCAGTGTGCCCGCCTGGTCGGTCACATGGTGCACCGACTCTTTCAGCCACATCGCGTCGAGCTGTTCGTATGGCAGACCGGCGCGCCCTTCGGCGATGTCCTCGGCCGAAGCCACGATTGGCGTCAAGGCAGGCGGAGGTGGCGTACCGAGCTGACGAAGCATCGCTTCGGAGGGATCGATGCACAGGATCGGATGGCGTGGCTGGAGCTTCCTGGCCACTTCCCTAGCGAACAGGCCGGTTCCGGAACCGATGTCGGCGATCCGGTCCGCGGGGCTGAGTTGCAGCGCCTCGGCGATCCGATCGGCCATCCAGGGAATGTAGTCCGGGCCGTAAACCCAGTGCTCGTCGTACTCGGCCGCCAGTTCCTCGTAGTGCTCCCGCACACCGCGCCGCTCCACGATCCCCCTCTTGCCCGTCGTGCGTGTCGCTGGTTGTGTCCGCGCTTATGCCGCACAGGACCCATGCAGACTATCGCGGGTGACTGCACGGCGACAGGACGTCACTGGCCAGGGTTGGGCTTGATCGAACTTGCCTTGCCAGCAGGGCATGGAGATGAAGATCGTCTCGAACGACCCGGAGATCGGGGCGAGGGATGCGCACACGGTCGTGAGCGCGACGGAGGTGTGTTGCTGCAGCCGCCCGCGGCGAAGTTGTCGTTGCCGGTGTTCGCGCGAGAGCTGGCTACAGCTCGGGGGCACGAGGTGGATCAGCGGCGGAACCTGGCGAAGCCGGTGACGGTGGAGTAGCCCTTCAGGGCTTCGATGAAGGGAGCGAAGGACCCGGAGGGGAAGGCGAGGATGCCGGCGGCCGGGTCTTTGGAGTCGCGGATGGCTATGTGCGTACGGCGGTTGGCGATCTCTACGCATGAGTCGCCGTCGCCGGGTCCGGAATAGGACGACTTCCGCCAGGTGTCGGGGGTGTCCATGGGGTACCTCACAGCTCCTTCGTCAGCCTGTGGATGAAGTCGCGTGACCGCTCGGGAACGAGCGATGCGGCCTCCACTTTATGAAGGAGCGTTCGAAAAGCGCCGAGCTGGGCTTCGGAGTCGATGAAGGCCGCACCATGAGGGCCATCGCGTACGACGGTGTCCAACCTAGGTACGGCGCCTCCCGCGTACGTCATGGCGCTCGCGGCGCCGGCGAACCCTTCCAGGGCGAAGGGGATGACACGCACGGTGACGTTCTCCGCTTCTGAGAGTTCCAGGAGGCGGGAGAGTTGCACTCGTGAGGCGGTGCGGTCGCTGACCATGATGCGCAGTGCCGCCTCGTGGATGACTGCCTCGTACGGAGTCCCTTCGAGAACTGTCTTGCGTTGCATCCGATGTCGAACACGCAACTCGACTTCATCCTGCGGTAGCTCAGGGACCCGGTAGGAGAAGACGGCGCGAGCGTAGTCCTCCGTCTGAAGAGGGCCGGGGATGTAGAGGAACTGGACCTCTCTCAGGAACGTCGCGTGGTACTCCAACTCGGCCAGGTCGAGGAACGGCTTGGGCAACGACCATCGGTACTCCTCCCACCAGCCGCGCGTCCGATCCGTCGCCATGGCCGCAAGCGCTGCGATCAAGTCCTCGTCCGTGCACATGTAATGGGTCGCAAGGCGGCGGAGCCGCTCTTCACTCACGCCCGAAAGGCCGGACTCGATCTGACTGATCTGGACCGAGCTCACGCCGAGCAACTCCGCTGCTTCGCGAGCCCTGAGGCCTGCGGCATCGCGAAGTCTGCGCAGTTCGGTTGCCAGGCGCATCTGACGTGCCGTTGGTTCACGCCTCAAGCCCATCAACTGCTCCTCGGTTCAACCTGCCTGCGGGCGCAGCTCGTTCGGGGACAGATTACGCGATCAGCTTGCTCGACCTATAAATTAAGGTCTACCGTCAGTGACGTAACGTACGCGCAGAGGAAGCGCACCGCTCCGCCTTGCCATGACGGCTGCGGCAATGCCACCGCCTGCCCGCAACCCCACCCCGACCTGAAACGGAGCTGACGCATGCCCGAAAACCTGACAGAACCCTGGGAGTACTGCCTGTACATCCCCAACGACCTACGCGCCGTCACCGTTAGCCGCCGCACCCTCCGCCTCATCCTCACCATGCATGGTCTGATCCGCCTGGTCGACATCGCCGAACTCCTCGCGGCCGAGCTGGTCTCCAACGCCGTACGCCACACCAAAGGCCCAGCCGCACTCCGGGTGCGCTGGTCGGCGGGGGTACTGAGGATCGGGGCATGGGATGCCGACCCCGAGCCGCCGGAGCCGCCCGTGCCGCTTGAGCAGGTCATCGACGTGGAGGCAGGGCGAGGGCTGGCGCTGGTCCGGACGTGCGCCGACCTGTGGGGCTGGCAGCCGCTGACGAGAGACGGCAGCCGGGGGAAGGTCGTGTGGTGCGAGCTGGCCACCGCGTAAGCCGCTTCCGCAGTGATTGGCAGATGAGTTCCGCCATTCGGAGGCCTGACCTGGCCGTTTGCTCAAAGGCCTGAGCGTGTCCGCCAATCGCCGCTTTCTGCCTCGGAGAACCGCTGTTCGCCGCACCCTCGTACGGGCGAGCACGATACGAGCATCATCGGAGTCGGGGTCCGAGTGAATGAGATCGACCGCTTCCGGGCGGCGCTGGAGTGCCGCCCGGGGCCATGTGATCGCTGGCAGACGGCTGCCTGCGGCGGCATTCTGCATGTCCCGGAAGACACTCCGTCCACAGCTCACCGTTGATGACGGGTCTTGGGGCACCTCATGCTGGCTGTCCCGGCAGAATCCGGACCTGCGCACACGGCTCCGGAGGCCGATTCAGCCTACTTCGTATCGGCAGGTCACGGGCGGTACAGCCTGGCAGGGTGGGGCTTTCGGTCCACGACTAGTCCACGCTCTGGAGCAGGCCTGAGCGCAGCCCACCCGCTCACAGGCGCAACCGTGGCCCTATCTTGGCAGTTGTCCTGTCTGCTGAGGCGCTGAGTCAGCGATGGCTGTGATGCTTCAGAGGCCACCTCATCGGAGCACTCGACTCTGTGGGCTTACGCGGCCGTGTCATGGTCCCCACCGCGTAGCCGGGCTCTGCGCATCAGCTTCCCGGGATGACCACCAGCACCGTAAGCTTCCGATGCTCAGGCACGTTGCTGACGGAGAGACCAGCTGCAAACTACAAGATCAGGCAAGTAGACCTGCATGTCCAGCCGTTCTGGCACGTCGTGCCCGTGACGTGACAGGCCGTCATCTGGTTCAATCTGCGTACATGTAGATGCAACTAGACGGGCAGGGGGCCGCGTTGATTAGGAACGGAACGGGGTCCGCTTCGATGGACAGTGTGATGCCTCGCCCACCGGTGTCCAACGCGACTGGAGATAGAGCGCAGGGTGGAGACACGTTGGGAGTAGATCGGGCGGCCCCGGCGAGGCTAGCCGCTCAAGCCGAGCAAGAGCTGGCGTCCAAGCTCCGGGAGCGGGCAACCTTAACACCGGAGTTCTGGTCATTCTCGGGGCGCTCCCGCCGTGAGGCCGGCCATGGCATTTTTGCCTACCCTGCAATGATGGTCCCTCAGCTGCAGGGCGCCCTGTTGGAGGATGTGCAAGCCGTAGACCCAGCTATCTCCTCAGTCATAGACCCTTTCATGGGGTCCGGTACTGTAATGCTGGAATCGGTAAGTCGAGGGCTTTCATTTTCCGGCACTGATATCAACCCGTTAGCTGTATTGCTGGCGACGGTGAAGTCGCAGGTGTACGACCCGGAACAGTTGGCCAGAGTACGCCAGAGAATCGTGCTTCGTGTAACTGAGGACTCAGGCGAAGAGATCGAAGTCGATTTTCACAATAGAGACAAATGGTTCCGTGCGGATGTCTCGCGCGACTTGTCGAGGCTCAAGAGGGCAATTTCAGCCGAGCGCAGTAAGATTATGCGTCAGGCATTTTGGGTTGCGATGGCTGAGACCATTCGACTTGTGAGCAATAGTCGCACCTCCACAGTGAAGCTGCACTCTTATCCTGCTCACGAGATCGATGCTCGGCAGATTGACACAATTGGGACCTTTCTCCGCATTTCCGCGTCGCAAATTGAGCAGATGAAGGATCAGGCAGAGGCTTTGTCTGGAGGGCTCCGTAAAAACCCTCATCTCAGAATTTCATGTAGCGTCGGCGACGCTAGAAGCATGCCCACGAAGAAAAGTCGAGCGGCAGCCGACGTCCTAATGACGTCGCCGCCCTATGGGGACAACGTGACTACGGTCACCTACGGTCAGCACAGTTATCTACCTCTTCAGTGGATTGACTCCGCCGACGTCCCTGGTATGCGGAAAGAACTGCTCGAAAACACTAGGTCCATCGATTCGATAAGCCTTGGCGGGAAGCTCAAGGGCGCTGTTAATTGGGCTGATGAGCTGAAAGACAAGTCTCCCGCCTTTATGCATTGTCTGGACCAGCTAAAAACCCACCCGAGAAATGCTCAGTCAAGGTTCGTCGGATTTGTCCGTGACCTCGACCAAGCATTGGACGCCATAACAGCGCAATTGCGTAGCAACGCTTGGATGTTCTGGACGCTCGGCGAACGCAAGATCAGCGGCGTCCCCGTGCCCACAGTGGCCATTGTTCGAGATCTCCTAGCATCTCGTGGCTCTCGTCACATCGAAACGCTAGAAAGAAAAATCCCCGGCGGGTCGAAGCGCATGGCGTTCAGGAATGCCAGCGTTGAGACAATGAACACGGAAAGTATCCTGGTCATGCGGGGGCCTAGTTTCACCGACTTCGACTCTCGCTCGTAAGAAGGGGATAGAACAGTGTCTCAACCTTACGACGGACTTGGGCCCGCAGACATTTTGCATCTTGAGGTACACCCGTCTGTTGTGTTCAAGCTCGGCGAGGACCTCATTACTGATTCGATGCAAGCTCTGATCGAGCTTGTGAAGAATTGTTATGACGCGGATGCGACTTGGGCGGAAATCGTTATCCATACTGGGCTCGCTGACACAGAGACGCCTGACGCTCCCTCGATTGTCATTAAAGACAACGGCACAGGCATGACTGTTGAGCAAATTAGGCGTGGCTGGCTCACAATCAGCAATTCTGTGAAGCGTGAAATGAAAGCACAGGGTATTTCCACGCATCTCGGGAGGACGCCTCTGGGAGATAAAGGACTCGGTCGGCTGGGAGCACAGCGACTCGGTGAAATCGTAACCATTGTGACTAGACCGGCAGGTGCCGCAGTCGAGCATGAACTAACTATCGACTGGCGTGCGTTCCAGAGTAAGTCGTCGCTCAATGAAGTCGATTTGGCACTAGTGACTCGACCGACGAAGAAGTCGGCTGGGACAACTTTGACGATCACGCAGCTGAGAGAGCCGAAGCAATGGCGTGACGCTGCGCGGAGCGGATCGGAGGACGGCGCGTCTGTTCTGCAGAAGGATCTATCCGTTCTGATCTCGCCGTATGGCGATGAGCGGGGTCTCAGAATCCTCCTCAAGGTCGACGAAGAGCGGATTGACCTCTACGACCTGCCATCGCGCGTCAGGAACGCTGCTGAAGTCCGGTACCTGCTGAACTACGAAAACGGCAAGCTTGATGTAGCTGGGGAAGCCTCGCTGAGCTACTGGGCTCCACAAGAGAAGAGGTCGAAGGCGGAAGATCGAGTTGCTTTTGATTCACTCCTTGAGGCTGATTCAGGCGCAGCTTTCTTGAACTGGCTAAATACGAACCGGGCCAGGCAGATGGAAGCCTTCGACTGCCACGCTGCTGAGGCACCCTACTTTTTGCGCGCACACAGGTCGATTAAGCTGAGTGATCTCGACAATGTGGCACTACATCGGTCAGAAGAGGGCGATATGACGCCCGCTGATCCCGGTCCTTTCCGCGGTGAGGTGGACTACGTAACGCTCGGGCAAGGGCATCCGGAGGCTTTCAACAATCGTAGCGAATTTCGAAACTACCTAAAAAGCCTTGCTGGGGTTCGAGTTTACCGTGACGGCTTCGGCGTTCGGATGGACGAAGACTGGCTAGGGTTTCGAAAGGGGCAAACGAGCGGCTCTTCTTTCTACACCTTGCGTCCTGAGAATACTTTGGGATTCATCGATATCTCAGCTCGCAACAACGCGCAACTCGTTGAAACTACAGACCGTGAAGGTTTCGCTGACACACCTCACTATCGCAACCTCATGGCACTGTTGCAGGGATGGCGCTCCTTCACGGAACAATTTCAAACTTTCATCCGCCGTTCATATAACGAGTATCGCCAGGAGATCGAGGCTTCGAGAGTCGGCGTCGACCCCGCGGCGAGTTCAGAGATCTTGATTCAGCACGTCGAGGACACTCGATCGCGCACTATTGTGACCGCGAAACAGCGACTCAGGGCCCTCCGGGACGACGTCGAGGAGACGGCCAGGAGCCATGAGCGAGTAGCCAATGAACTCGACGCGAGTCAGCGCTCACTCTTCGCCGGCTCAGTGGATCCTGCTATTGCGCAGGAGTTGTCAAGTTTGCAAGCCGCTGACAAGCGCAGGGGGCAGTCAGTTGTTGAAATCGAGGAGATCGTTGAGTCTCTAGAATCTGAGCGTGCCGTGCTGCAGATCTTGAGGGAACAATCGGACCGACTCCGTGAACAACTAGCTCAAACCTGGGAGACCGTTTCACTAGGGCTCACCGCAGAGGCCGTATCGCACGAGGTGGCTCATGTAGCCGAAGGCATCGCAGTTAGAAGTGCTCAAGTTCGGCGACACCTGGATGAAGTGGAGATCGTCGATAGGCGACTCTCAAGCTATATCCAATATGTGCAGTCGGCGGCAAGTGCGTTGAAGCGCCAACTCGCTCACCTCAACCCGTCTCTCCGATACATGCGTGAACGTCGAGAAAGGATTGCGCTTAGCGATTTTTGTCGAGACGTAGCAGAATATCACCGTGACAGGTGGAGCAAGGGGCCAATCTCCATCACCCTTGAGGTTGGTCAAGATTTCATGGTCGAGGTGAATAGGGGAAAGCTGACTCAGATTCTTGATAACTTGCTACTGAACAGCGAGTATTGGCTTCTCCAAGATCACAGGCTGGGTCTCCAGGCCTCCCCTGAGGTATCCCTTCTGGTCAATGCACCTTATTTGGTCGTTAGCGATAACGGCCGAGGGATCGATCGAAGCGTAGAGTCGACGCTCTTCGAACCATTTGTATCATTCAAAAAGCGTGGAGAAGGGAGGGGATTGGGTCTCTACGTAGTGACACAGCTGCTTGATTCGGAGGGATGCGGGATCGAGTTGGCTCAAGACCGGAACAACAACGGTCGCTTCTATAAGTTCCAACTCAACCTGGGGGGGATGCGTGTTGATGCATGAAGAGAGTGTCGCGAAGGATGATGCAGCGGCACGTGGAGGCTTGCCTCGTATTCCAGCTCAAGCCGATGTGGATGCTGGCTCGGCCTTCGATGCAAAGGCTGCGTCTCATCAACTACTTGAACTGGCCGCGGTCGAGCGAGTCATCTGTGTAGATGACTGGTACGCCGAGAAGGAGGACGATGGGGAAGGCGTCCTAGCAGCTCTGGCCGAGGGCGCACTGTTGGCTGCAGATCGGGAGAAGATTGCTGACATCATTCCCGAGGTAGCGCTGTTACGGGATCCTGCAGCCCCGCTAGAGCTAGTTCTAGATGAAGTGAGGGATGCGTGGGAGTCTCTGGAACCCAGCAAGCGTGAGGCGATACGCCAAATCGCCGACGACCGCCTGGGCCCGGAAGGCGTTGGGATTCCCGGGGAAGAAGATGAGCCGGCCGCCGCTTGCCTTCGGGGGTTGCTCGCCGACTCCAGGGAGTTCCTAACCCTCTCACTCTCTGACTGGCGCAAGCAGCGAACAGCGCTGCTTGCAGACGGTAAGAGCACCCTTATCCTCTTGGACCGCGACTTCAGCAGAGAAGGGGCGTCGCAGACCGCCGGAGAAGAGGAGATCTCCGCACTGCTTCAGGATGCTCCTGACAGCTGGCGGATTGGCCTTTTGACGCACACGGTTTCTCCGGATGACGCCGAGGTCGAAGCGTGGAGGACTCTTTCCCAGCAGTTTGAAGCTGATTCCTCCAGGTTCCTCGTCATTGCAAAAGGGCGTCTCTCGGTGACCGCGGATGGGTTTCCGCGCATGCTGAAGCTCACCTTGCTAGCACCAGCACTGGAGCGCTTGCAGGGGGGCCTCGCCGACGCAGTAAACGGGACGTGGGCTGAGGCGATCGAAAAGGTTGGACTGATTAACCCCTACACGCTCGAGGCTGCGCTTAATGGCGACAGGCTGACAGATGGTACCTGGGGGCCCGAAACGCTGCTGCGGATTGCTACCGCGTTCACACAGGATTCTGTACGGGCCAAGCTTCGCGCTGATCGCACGGTTCACATGTCGAGCGAGCTGGTGACGAGCCTGAGTAGGGTAAAGATGCCGAGCACATCAAATTCTGATCGTGTTCGTCAGGAGTTGGCAGATATTGAACGGCTTGAATATTTTGAGTCCGCTGATCATCTGACCGAGCTCCATTTCCCGCTGGAAGTAGGGGACGTCTTCGCGTTCCAGAAGTTTGTCGAGAAGCCGCATCAGTTCGAGAAGCACAACAATGCGCGGGGCAGTGTCGGAAATGGTGTTTTGGAGTTGCGGCGCTCGGGAGCAGTGCATCACATGATCTTGCTTGCTCAGCCTTGCGACCTGGCTGTTCGCGCTGACGGAAAGCGAGGTAATGGTCTGGAGTTCGTGAGGCTGGCACCTCTGAAGAACCCTGCCAGGGGTCGTGTAATAACGCACCCGGGGGGAGGCGTGGCGACTTCATTTGACCTCCCGTTTTTCTTTGAGGAATCGGGTGGTGGCGTTGAAGTTAAGCTGAGCCAGCAACATTATGTGCCGCTGACAGCTCTAGACATGTGCGTTCTCAGCGCCAGTGGCGATGGCTTTATGTCCGCTGAGCAGGAGATGCCTGACCACGTTCTGCCAAACTGGCAGGAGCGCTTCAAGATCTTGCGCGAATGGGTGGCGAAGCAAGTCGAGGCTTACAGGGCCATGGAGCCGCATGGGATGCCAGGGAAGGCGGCTGACCAGATCACAGCTGCGTTGACTGGTATTGTGGCCTCTCCGAAGCTGGAAGCGCTAATTTCGCTGTCGCAGTCGACAATCACCTACGGCGTTAAGCGAGTTGGACGTCTCCGCGAACCATATCGCTCGGCTCTTCTTTCTCGAATGGCGCAGCGCGACTCGCGCGATGCCTTCGATCCGAGCCTAATCGATAAGACCAATGCTTGATTCCCGCAGTGCCAGAAAGGTATGGCATTGCCGCGGAGGCCGGCGGAGCGGGTTTGGCCGGTGGCCTGCCTGGTCTGGGGTCGAGCATGATCAGGGGGCCGTACGCTGGTTGGCAACTCGGGCAGGCTTTGGGCCTGCCCGCAATGTGCACGAGTGGCCCCCTGGTCTTGCTCGACGCGGGACCCGGACCGGGGAGGTGGCTAAAGCCGTGGAGCCGACCGCCCCAGCCACGATGTACCCCTTCTCTGGCATCAGGCGGCTGACTGCTTAGTGCGCGGCACGGGCGCCGGCCGGGGTGGAGCGGGACGAAGGCAGGAGCGCAGGCCCGGCCGGGGGCCGGGCCGCGCGCGGTGAGCGGAGCGAGCCGCCTTGAAATAGTAGAGAAAGTTGTAACTCAGTCGACAGCACGGGGTGTGTCTTGGACGCCGCGGTTGGTTATGGGACTCAGCCCGAGGTGATTGCCACAGTTCTGGAAGCCGCTGGGGGCGCGGCCGTGGTGCTGTCGTACGAGGAAGACAGGGCGTTCGCTGCACTGAGCCTGAACCACTTCGGGGTTGTGGGGTCGTCTCGGCTGGACTGGCATGGTGCTGAGGTGCTTCAGCGGTCCCGAGCGTTCGACGGGGGAGAGCTGCAGGCGCTGTTGTGTCGTCATGCGAGCCAGGATGAGCTGGTAGTCGTGTTCTGGGGCAATCTTGCAGTGCCCTCGATCGCGTTGGGGGCGGGTCTGGCAGCAGCGCACGCGGACGCGATACTGGCCTCCTGCTCTGAGTGCTGGATCTACCTCGTTGACAGCGTGGTGCTGATCGAGTTTCAGGATGGCGAAGGATTCGCTGTCGTGCGAGTTCCGAGCTGACGTCATCGGGGAGGCTCATCAGTCGTCGGCGCGGGCTTGAAGCCGTTTGCACAGGCAGGGAGTTCAATCCCTTGGCGGTGTGCGAGCGGGAGAAAGACTACGGGGCGGATCGTCCAGGTGATGCGGGTGCTGGCCTGGGTGATGGTCACCGTGCATGGCTCGGCGCGCAAGAGGGCTCGTCTGGTCTTGATGCGGCCTTCGTACAGCCATGCCCACGCATCGTCGGAGGCTTGGGGGTCGAGCGCTGGAGAGGCGGTGCGGAGTGCGATCGCGACCCATCTGTCAGCCTGCGGTGCCGTGTAGGCGTCGAAGGATGCCAGGAGTGCCGGCGGCCGCTCGTCGCTGAGGTCTTCCGTCCAGCATTCGCACCAGTAGCCGCGTACGGGCCCGTTCATGATGCGGCTCCTCGGGGGTAGGCCACGAGGACGTAGCGGGTGCTGTCGTCGTACAGGGTGAGTTGGTAGGCCGTTCCGGTGGCCAGGTACGCGAGGGCTCGTTCGTGCTCCGCCTCGTCGATGAGCCAGTGGAGGCCTGGCCTGGCGTATGCGGTGTCGAGCTGGTCCGTGATGTGGCTCGTGCGCTCCCGGAGCCAGCGCAATGCCAGGCGGGGGCTCGCGGCGCGGTGCGATCCCAGTGCGATGGATCGGACTTCGTGCAGGGGGTAGGCGGCAGCCCAGCATTGGTATGAGGCGTGCTGTCCGCCTGCGGTCGGCTCTTCAGCCCTGGTCGACGTCAGCACGGGCGTCCTCCTGGCCTGGGCTGAATGAAGAGTTCCGCGGTGACCGTGTAGCCGCCGTGGCTGTCGTGGACGACGACCCGGTGTGCGATCGCGCTGACCAGCCCTAAGCCTCGGCCGTGCACTGCGTCTTCCCGGGGGCGCTCGACTTTCGGGGCGGAGTCCGTCCCGCCGTCGTCCGTGACCGACAGCGCGATCACCTGCGGGGAGACTGCGAGCGCCAGGTGGAAGCGGCCGGATGCCTGGCCGCTCGCCGTGTGCAGAATCGCGTTCGCGCTCAGCTCGCTGACGATCAGCTCGGCGTCCTCGGCCAGGGGCGATCCGCGCAGGATGTCCCGCGTCCAGCGGCGGGCCCGGCTGACCTCTTCCGGAAAACCTGGGCAAGTGAGTCCCCAAGTCCGAATCTGACTCGTATACTCGTGCATACAAGTTCCTTCGCGCTGATAGGCCGCCATGTGTAGCGGGTTCGGGCTAGACGAGTTTCACGCCGTCGTGGGCGCGGATAGCAGGCGGAGACGCCGCGTCCATCGCGTCCAGGACGCGAATCGCGTACGCCTCGTCGGCGAGCTCGGTGACCTCTTCACGGGTGACCCAACGCAGTGCGCGGGTCTCGTCACCGGTGGTGGGGCTGCCGTCGGCGGCCTCGCAGCGGAAGACCAGCGAGACGATCAAGCCCTTCATGTTCTTGTAGATGCCGGTCAGGGTCGCGGGAAGTGCGATCTTGATGCCGGTCTCTTCGAGCACTTCACGCTGGAGGGCTTCGGGGACGGTTTCCTCCCGTTCGAGGACTCCGCCCGGGGGCTCCCAGTGCCCGTTGTCACGGCGCTGGATCAAGAGGGCGCGGCCCTGGTCGTCGATGACGACTCCGGCAACGCTCACGGAGTGCGGACGGTCAGTGGTCACGTTCCTCTGCCCTCTCGGCTGGCTAGGCTCTCCACCGTAGCAACAAGACTCAGCCACTCGTCTAGATACCTAAAGGAGTACTCGTGAGCCCTCTTCCTTCCGGCCTCCTCGGCGATCTCGACCCCACGAGCGATCGTGCGGTCTTCAGGCAGATCGCCGACCAGTTGCGCGAGGCCATCGACCGCGGGCGGTTCAAGGAGGGCGACAAACTGCCCTCCGAGGCCGATCTTGTCGAGCACTACGGGGTTTCCCGTATGACGGTCCGGAACTCCTTCTCCATCCTGCAGGGCGAGGGTCTGGTGCACGCCGAGCATGGCAAGGGCGTGTTCGTGCGACCACGACCGCCCGTGCGGCGTCTCGCCTCCGACCGGTTCGCCCGGCGGCACAGGGAGCAAGGGAAGTCCGCGTTCATCGTCGAAGCGAACGCGGCCGGCAGTCACCCGCAGGTCGACAGCCTGGAGGTCAAGGAGGAGAAGGCCAGCCAGGACGTCTCCGCCCGGCTCGGATCCGTGCGGCGCGTGCTGGCCCGCCGGCGTCGGTACTTGCTCGATGGGCGGCCGGTCGAGTTCGCCACGTCGTATCTGCCGCTCGATATCGCGCGGGGTACGCCGATCGCCGAGCCCAACCCCGGGCCCGGCGGCATCTATGCCCGTCTTGAGGAGCTGGGGCATCGCCTGGACCACTTCGAGGAGGAGATCCGGGCCCGGATGCCCTCGCCTGCTGAGGTCAAGACGCTCCGGCTGGCCTCCGGCGTGCCGGTCATTCACCTCATCCGGACCGCCTACGACACCGAGGGGCGGGCCGTGGAGGTCTGCGACACGGTGATGGCGGCGGACGCGTACGTGCTGTCGTACCAGCTCCCGGCGACGTGATGCGGTGAGCGACGGTGGTGCGCGGGGCCGCTTCCTCGAACTCGTACACCCCAACACGCTTACTCGTATAGACGAGTGGGCAAGTTGTGTGGCAAGGTAGTCGCGCGACCCCGGAGATCGGGTTCGCATGACCCATCATGTATAGACGAGTAGATAGGAGAGTGTGCCTTGCGCACCATCCGTGTGGAGACCTCGGCCGCAACGATCCTGCTGACCGAGGCGCCCGAGCCCAAGGTCCGCGACCGGCAGACCGGCGAGATCGCCAAGGACGCCAGCAGCGGTGAGGCGCTGATGACGATCGGCGTCGTCTACATCGAGGACGGCGAGTCGTCGCTGATCAAGGTCACCGTGCCGGAGGGCGGCATCTCCGAGGGGCTGACCCTCGGGGCTCCGGTCTCGCTGCCCGGGCTCGTGGCCCGGCCTTGGGAGAGCGTCTTCAACGGGCAGCAGCGGCACGGCATCGCCTTCCGGGCCGCAGCCGTCACCCCGGCCGCGTTCCCGGCCGCGTCGGGGGCCGCTGCCTGATGACCGACCTGACGACACTGCTGGAGGTGGGTGGTCCTGTCGCCGCGCTCGGCGGCGGGGCCGCCTACGCCCGGGCCCGGCATCCCGGCATCTACTGGTCCACGGTGGGCTTACCGATATCCACCGTACGGCTGCTCAGCTCGTACAGCTCGGTCATGGAGGCCTGCGGGCTGACCGTGGCGCCCTCCCGGCTGCGGGTCCTCGCAGTGAAGGCCACCACCCGGCGTGAGGTCCGGCCGGTTCCGCCGCGCCGGGGGATCATCCGCCCCACCTCGACCGGACTCCGGCTTCGGCTGAGACTCGCTCCGGGACAGGAACCCGCAGACGTCGCCGCCTCGGCCGAAAGGCTGCGGCACGCCTGGGGAGTTCACGCCGTCTACGTCACGACGATCAAGCCGGGTGTCGTCGAACTGCGGCTTGTCGGCTTCGACGTCCTGCGCAAGGTCCGCATGCCGCGCAAGTCCGAGAGTGGGTTTCTGAAGGTGCCGGTGGCGCTGCGGGAGGATGCCACGCCCTTCGTGCGCGACTACCGGACCATCCCGCACCAACTGACCCTTGGGGCCACGCTGTCGGGCAAGTCCATGTATCTGCGCCACCTGATTGCCGGGCTCGCCCGGCAACCGGTCGCCCTGGTCGGCGTCGACTGCAAGAGGGGCGTGGAACTGGCACCGTTCGCCGCGCGGCTCTCGGCCCTGGCGACCAACCCGGAACAGGCGGCGGAGCTGCTGCCCGCGCTCGTCAAGGAGATGGAGGATCGATACGACTTGATCAAGGCCCGGCAGGGCATCGCGCCGGATACCCCAGAGGAGGAGATCACCTCGGACATCTGGGGACTGCCCGAGAGCGAGCGCCCGGTACCGATCGTGCTGTTCGTCGACGAGGTAGCCGAACTGTTCCTCGTCGCCACGAAGAAGGAGGAGGAACGGCGCGACGAGATGGTCACCCAGCTCATCCGCCTCGCCCAGCTCGGCCGCGCGGCCGGCATCTACCTGGAAGTGTGCGGGCAGCGCTTCGGCGCCGAACTGGGCAAGGGCGCCACGATGCTCCGGGCCCAGTTGACCGGCCGCGTCTGCCACCGCGTCAACGACGAGGCGTCGGCCAAGATGGCGCTCGGCGACATCGCCGCTGAGGCGGTCATGGCTGCCTGCGCCATCGCCCCCGAGCGCCCCGGCCTGGCCGTGGCGGGCGACACCTCGGGCGGCTGGTCCCGCATCCGCACGCCGTACCTCTCCCTCAGCGACGCCGCCGAGATCTGCCGGGACTCGGCCCACCTGATGCCCGACGTGCCGTCCCTGAAGCCGTTCCGGCCCGACGTGCCCGTGCGACCGGTCGAGAAAGCGGCTCCGGCCGTGCGGCCGCTCCCGGTGAGCGACTGACCCTTCCACCTGCCCCATTCGGTCGGCGTGACCGCCTCACGCCACGTCCCTACCCCTCCCATGCCTGAACCCTGAAGGAGCCGCATCGTGCGCGCCCAACTGGCCCGCGTGGACGCGGTGCTCGTCCAGGCGGTCATCGCCGCAGCGCTGTCCTTCGCCCACCTGCACGACATCGCCTCGGCTGCCGGGCAGGACGGATGGAAAGCGTGGGCCTATCCCATCTCCGTTGACCTGCTCCTGGTCGCCGCCTGGCGCCGACTGCGGACGAGTGACGCGAAAGCGGCCGGGTGGTGCTGGTTCGTCATCGCGCTCGCCGCCTCCCTAGGCGCGAACGTCGCCACGGCCGGACTGCTCGACATGCACCAGGTGCCGGCATGGCTGCGCATCCTCGTCGCGGGCTGGCCCGCGGTCGCCTTCCTCGGCGGAACCCTCCTCGCTCACTCCGCGCCGACGACTACCACCGCCGACACCGCGGAGATCGAGGACCGGGAGGACGTGCCCGAACCTGCACCCGAGCCGCCCGCGCAACCGGTCACCGTCGAGCCACCGCCCGAGCGTCCCGGCGTTCCCGTCCCGGCCGCTCTCGTCGAACACGCCCGCAAGGTCGCCGATGAGCACCGGGCCCGTACCGGAACCCCCATCGACACCCCCACCTTGCGTGCCCGGCTCGGCGTCCCCGCGCCCATGGCCGAAGCCATCGCCGCCCGCCTCTGAAAGGAGAGCCCATGACCGCCAACCGCCGCTTCCGCGACGTCACCCGCATCGGCCCCGTACAGGTCGGCACGTTCAACGACCACAGGGGCCGCGAGAAGCACACCGCCGCCTGCACGGCTCCGCGCTGCGGCTTCTCCGCCGACTACGACAGCCGCGCTGCCGCTGAGCTGGCCGCCCGCACCCACCGCTGCCCCGCCCGCTGAAAGGACCCCGAACCCCGTGACCGTCAGTCTGCCGCTCGTCGTCGTCCTCGGCTTCTTCGCCTGGGGAGCGGTCAAGTTTCTCGGCGTTCGTACCTGGATCGTCGTCCTGATCGCCCTCTTCGGCTTCTGGCTTTCCCACACCTTTCTGGCCCCCGCCATCGAGTCCGGCACGCGCTCTGGAGTCGACGTCGTAAACGGCGAACACGCCTAGACGAGTAGATAAGGAGATCCGCTCGTGTTCCTGCCCAAGTATCCCGACAACCCGACTCCGCCGCCCGCGTACAACCACAGCCCGGCCGACCCGGCACCGGTACGCCGCTCGCTTCCGGCGCTCGCCATCGACCACAAGGCGGTCATAGCCCTGCTCGTCGGCGGAGTCGTCCTCACCGCGCTCCTGGCCGCCGTCGCCGTCACGGCCATCTCCGTGGCCATCGCCGCCATGGTCCTGCGCTCCATGCTCCGCGACCACCACCGTCGCTGAACCCCGCCCAGCACCCGGGGCGGCACGACACGACCAAGCATCCGCCGCCCCGGGGCCCGTCCCTCTCGACCGAGCCAGTCAGAAGGAGACAGCCATCCTCACCGGCAACACCCCGCCACCGCTTCCGGAACTCATGAGCCTGGCCGAGGGCGGCACCCTGCCCGGTATCCTCCGCCAACTCTCCGGACTCGGCGGCTGCACCCAACCCATCCGCCTCGACGGCCACCGCACCGAGTACGACGTCGACACCACGACCGGCGAGATCGGCCGCGTGCTGCAGCACCTCGACTCCTCCAGCCTCCCCGCCGGCCAGCTCCTCGTCCGCTGCAACAACCGCCGCACGACCCGCTGCCCGGCCTGCGCCGAGGTCTACCGCCGCGACACCTTCCACCTGATCACCTCAGGCCTGCGCGGCGGCAAAGGCATCCCCGAGCAGGTCGCCGCACACCCGCGCGTCTTCGCCACCTTCACCGCACCCAGCTTCGGCCCGGTCCACAACCGCCCGACCGGCCCGGCCGGCACCGTTCGCCCCTGCCGCTGCGGCGTCCACCACGACCAGGACGACGACGCCCTTGGCACCCCGCTCGACCCGGGCACCTACGACTACGAAGCCGCCGTCCTGTGGAACGCACACGCCGGGGCGCTCTGGCGCCGCTTCTCGGTCTACCTGCGCCGAGAGGTCGCCAAGCGCGCAGGGCTGTCACAGCGCCGTTTCCGCGAGCACGCCCGCGTTTCCTTCGCCAAGGTCGCCGAGTACCAGAAGCGCGGCGCGGTCCACTTCCATGCCGTCATCCGCATCGACGGCCCGACCGGTGGCGACACCCCGCCCCCTGCCTGGGCCACCGCCGAGCTGCTCACCGACGCCATCGGCGCCGCCGCTGGCAAGGTCTGCGTCGACGGCCCGGTCATCGACGGCCGTGCGCACAGTTTCACCTTCGGCCGCCAGCTCGACGTCCGCACCATCCGATCCGCCGACTTCAACGACGGCCAGGCGCTCACCGAACGGGCCGTAGCCGCGTACATCGCCAAGTACGCCACCAAGGGCGCCGAGACAGCTACGGGAGCTCTCGACCGCCCGCTCAAGTTCCTCGCCGAACTCGCCCAGCTCGACATCAGCGACCACGCCCGCCAACTGGTCCGAACCGCCTGGACCCTCGGCGCACGCAAGGACCTGGAACACCTCCGTCTGCGCGCCTGGGCCCACATGCTCGGCTTCCGCGGCCACTTCTCCACCAAGTCCCGTCGCTACTCCACCACCCTCGGCGCCCTCCGAGACGCCCGCGCGGAATGGCGCCGATCCCAAGCCGCTGCCGCAATCGAGACCACGTCGGACACGACTCTCGTGCTCGCCCACTGGGTCTTCGCCGGAACCGGCCTGTCCGACGCCGAAGCCTGGCTCGCCGCATCCCTCGAACCCGCCCCCGGAACGGAAGGAGAACCGACATGGACCGCCGACGCGACGAACTGATGACCGTGAACCAGGTCCTCGACGAGCTGGGCGGTGTTTCCCGAAGGACCTTCTACCGCTGGCGCGAGTTGGGTCTTGGACCGGCAGCTTTCAAGCTGCCCAACGGTGAGCTACGAGTTTGGCGGAGTGACTTCACCACCTGGCTGCGGCAGTTGGAGGCGGCGGCATGAAGTCCCTCGACGTGAAGGTGTGGGGCGTCCGGAAGAGGAATACCAAGAAGTCCTCCTATGACGTCCGGTGGACTGTCGCCGGAAACGTGTTCTCCGAACAGTTCCGTACCAAAGGGTTAGCGGACCACTATCGTTCCAAGCTGCTCCGCGCCACTCATGCCGGTGAAGAATTCGACACGATCACCGGGCTGCCCGATTCGATGGTCGAGAAGTCGGCCTCGATGACCTGGTACGTCTTCGCTCTGAAGTACCTGGCCATGAAGTGGCCTCACGCAGCGCCGAACACGCGCAACGGGATCAATGAGGCCCTGACCGCCGTAACGATGGCCCTTCTCGACGATCGCCCGGGGCAGCCGTCCGAGGAACTGATCAGGAAGGCACTCCGCAACTGGGCCTTCGTCCTTCCCGGTCCGGACGAGCGCGAATTGCCGACCGAGATCGCGAACACCTTGCACTGGGTGGCCAAGGCGTCGCGCCCGCTCTCGGACCTCGGTGACGCTGCGATCGGCAGGGCCGTCCTGGACTCGCTCAAGCTGAAGCTCGACGGGACGGCAGCCGCCGCGGAGACCGTCCGGCGTAAGCGGCGGACACTCGTCAACGCGCTGCACTACGCGGTGGACCTCGGGGAGTTCAAGGAGAACCCGATTACGGGAATCCGCTGGAAGAAGCCGAAGGTCGCCGGGGAGGTCGATCCCCGGGTGGTCGCCAATCCTGAGCAGGCTCGTTCCCTGCTGACTGCGGTCTCGTACGTCGGCGGGTACGGCCGCGCGCGTGGTCGCCGACTCGTCGGCCTGTTCGCCTGCATGTACTACGGCGCCCTGCGTCCCGCTGAGGCCGTCGGCCTCACCAGTGCGGACCTGAAACTGCCTGAGGTCGGCTGGGGGACAGCACTGCTGAGCCGGACGCGCCCCAGTGTCGGCAAGCAGTGGACGGACTCCGGCGAGACCCATGACGACCGGGGTCTGAAGAACCGGCCGGCGGAGGAGGTCCGGCGCGTGCCGATCCCGCCCCAGCTCGTCGCCATCCTTCGGCAGCACCTTGACACGTTCGGCACTGCAGAGGATGGGCGGCTGTTCGCCAACGAGCGCGGGGGAGTGGTCGGCTCCTCGACGTACTACCGCGTCTGGCAGGAAGCCCGCGCGCTGGCCCTTCCGCCGGCCGCGGTCGCCTCTCCGCTCGCTGCGCGTCCGTACGACCTCCGGCACTCGGCGCTGTCGACCTGGCTCAACTCCGGGGTGGACCCGACCGAGGTCGCGGAACGTGCAGGCAACAGCGTTGAAGTCCTGCTCAGCCGCTACGCCAAATGCATCGACGGCCGACAGGAGATCGCCAACCGCAAGATCGAAGAGCTGTTGCGCGAGTACGAGTGAAACCGGCTGCAGATGCCTAGAGGCCCCTGGAATCCCAGGGGCCTCTTCGTTGCCGTGGGACCCCCGTGGCAGTGTGTGCGCGTGCGCAATTCCACGGATGATCTACCAAGAGTCCTGGCCACATGCTGGCTCTACTGGATCGCAGTACCGACCGGTGATCAAGCAGGCGTTATGGAAATGATGGGGCTTGTTGACCCTCGTCCCGTGACGTTCGCCGAAGCCGAGGAGATCATCGACGAAGACGGCCACGGAGGGACGGAGGAGAACCCCGACGGGATGGCTCGGGTGTACGTCAGCCCGGAACTCGACGGGTGGACTTTGGTCATCGGCCCGTGGTGCGACCCGTGTGACGCTGAGCGCGGTGATGATGTGCTGCGGCTGTGCAGGGACCTGAGCGCCCGCTACGGCCAGGCGCAGGCGTACTACTACGGGGCACAGCGCGACGGTTCCGCCTGGCTCGTTGCTCAGGACGGCGTCGTGCTGCGGCGCTACTGCGAGACCGGTGAGGCCGAGAACGCCTACTTGACGGTGGGAGAGCCCCTGCCCGTCGAGCGGGCTCGCCGAGAGCAACTCGGGTTGCCGGCGGTGTGGGACGAGGCGACGGAATCAGACGAGGATGAGGCCGAGTGGAAGTGGGCCGCGTTCGACCTCGCTCCTGAGATCGCCGCGGCTCTGGGTGTCAGTCCGCTGAAGCTGACGGCGGATATGCGCGTTGTTGGTACCGGGGTTCTCGCTCTCACCCCGCGTGCCGCAGAGGTTCATGCTGAGGCCTCACGCCTGGACGCCGGGGCCGACTTGTTCCCTTGATGGCCTCCCTGGGCCTCGGGCCAGGCAGGCGCCGGGCCGGTCGATAGTCCGCGGGTCTTGGTAATTCGCGGTGCTGACCTGGGCCGATGCTCCAAGATCCTGTCCACGAATAGTCCACAGACCCCGACATACGGCCGCTGCGGGTCGCATACGCCTGCACAAACACGAAGACCCCGGCCTCAGCGTTTTCGCTGGTGACGGGGTCTCTGGGCACCTCATGCTGGGTGCCCCCGGCAGGATTCGAACCTGCGCACACGGCTCCGGAGGCCGTTGCTCTATCCCCTGAGCTACGGGGGCGTGTCCCGCGCTGTTGCGCTGA
This sequence comes from Streptomyces sp. NPDC028331, assembly GCF_055565775.1. Classification (NCBI taxonomy): domain Bacteria; kingdom Bacillati; phylum Actinomycetota; class Actinomycetes; order Kitasatosporales; family Streptomycetaceae; genus Streptomyces; species Streptomyces sp. NPDC028331. Next base: position 110,209 of record NZ_JBVHTR010000021.1, read on the forward strand.
CGGGTAGAACCCTACCAGCTCCTTCGTGGTGGTCATGAACGGTTTCCCGGGGGCTCCGTCGCCGCGGCTCGCCCGGACGGGGTGGAAGTGGGGAAAACCCGGACGCGGCCCCCTGGGGCGACCTACTCTCGAGGTGTGCCAGGCGCGTCCGGCCGGGTGCTTGTTGTGGACGACAACAAGGTCATCCGGCAGCTGATCAGGGTCAACCTCGAGCTGGAGGGTCTCGAGGTCGTGACCGCCGCCGACGGTGCCGAGTGTCTGGACGTCGTGCATCAGGTGCGGCCCGATGTCGTCACGCTGGATGTCGTCATGCCCCGGCTCGACGGGTTGCGGACGGCTGCGCGGCTTCGTGCCGATCCCCGGACCCGGAAGCTGCCCCTCGCCATCATCAGCGCCTGTACGCAGTCCGAGGTCGAGAGCGGCCTCGATGTCGGCGTCGACGCCTTCCTCGCCAAGCCCTTCGAGCCCTCCGAACTCGTCCGGCTCGTCAAGGATTTGATCGAGCGAGGTCCGCATGCCGGTCCGCATGCCGGCCGGCAGCATCAGCCACATCAGCAGTATCACCAGCAACCTGCGCATCAACACCAGCAGCAGCACCAGCACCAGCATCCCAGCGGTCGAGAGCAGCAGGTCGACGGGGTTCAACAGGCCGGTGCGTACGTCGAAGGCGCCAGTGTGGCCGTAGAAGGCGCCGGGGACCTCCACGGCGCCCCGGACCCCGGTGACGCCGATCGCGTCGAGCCCGCCGGGCACGCCCCCCACGCCGGGCAGCCGGGCGGTTGACGCCAGCCGACACCCCCCACGCCGGACAGCCGGGCGTTTGAGGTGAGTCGGCCACCCACCCCGGGCATTCGGCCGGTCGACGCAAGCCGCCGCCCAGTGCACCGCCCCCCGCCAGCCCCGCACCCAACACGCGAACGGCAGCCCCGCACCCACCGCCCCCCACGCGAACGGCAGCCCCCACCCCCAAGCCCTCCCACCCCCACCCCGTCCACATCCCGGACCCCCAGCCAAACCGGCTCGCCTACCCACCCCCCTCCTCCCCTACCCTTGTCCCCGTGACCCCCGTCGAGCTGTCCCGCACCGTGCTGCGCGCGGTGCGTCGTGCTGTTGACGTGGGGGAACTCAGTGTGCCTGTGCCTGAGCGGGTCGTGGTGACGCCGCCCGGGCCCGGTGGGCGGGGTGACTACGCCACCAACGTCGCCCTGCAGCTCGCCCGGCCCGCCGGGCGTCCGGCCCTCCAGGTCGCCGAGATCCTCCGGCCCCATCTGCGCGACACCGCCGGTGTCGCCGATGTCGAGATCACCGGGCCCGGGTTCCTCAACATCCACCTCGATCAGGGGACCGCCACCGCCGCCATCGTCCGCCGGATCCTCGCCGACGGCGGCAGCCCCTGCACGTACGGCCACAGCGCCGCCCTCGACGGCCACCTCGTCCCCCTGCGGATCCCCTACGACATCCGCGCCGAAGTCGTGGCCGACACCCTCGTGCGGATCATCGCCACCCAGGGCGGCCGCGCCGAGATCGATCATGCGCGTCCCGGGGAGCCCGTCGATCTGCGGCCCGTCCCCGCGCCCGAGGACCCCACCCCCCTCGGCCCGGACGCCGCCCGCTGGGCCCTCCTCCACCCCGCCGCCCACGACCGGCCCCGGATCACCGCGGATCACCTCCTCCAGCGCGAGAGCAACCCCCTTTTCCGCGTCCGCTACGCTCACTCCCGCGCCCGCGCCCTGGCCCGCAACGCCGCGAGACTCGGATTCGAGGCCACCCCCGGCGACGTACCCGACGCGACCGCTGCCGCCCTCACCCGGGCCCTCGGCGAATACCCCACCGCCCTCACCCAGGCGGCCACCCACCGCGCGCCCGACCGGCTCGCCCGGCACCTCGTCGCCGTCGCCGACGGACTGCTCGCCTTTCAGCACACCGTTCTTCCGCTCGGCGAGGAGAAACCCTCGGCCGCCCACCGTGCCCGGCTCGCCCTCGCCGAAGCCGCCGGGACGGTGCTGGCCGGCGGCCTGTCCCTGCTCGGCATCAGTGCACCCGAATACCTGTGAGAGAGCCAGACCAGTCATGAGCCGTTCCGCGCACCCCGCCGGGCCCCGCCACGCCGACGTCCTGCCCGAGGGCCACTACTCCGCCCCGCCCGCCGACCTCAACGCCCTCGACCCCAAGGTGTGGGCGCAGACCGTCACGCGTGACGACGACGGCGTGCTCAGCGTCGGCGGGATCGACGTCAAGTCCCTCGCCGAGCGGTTCGGGACGCCCGCCTACTTCATCGACGAGGCCGACTTCCGGGCCCGCGCCCGCGCCTGGCGTACCGCCTTCGGGCCGGACGCCGACGTCTTCTACGCCGGGAAGGCGTTCCTGTCCCGTGCCGTCGTGCGCTGGCTGGACGAGGAGGGGCTCAACCTCGACGTGTGCTCCGGCGGCGAGCTCTCCACCGCCCTCGCCGGTGGCATGGCCGCCGACCGCATCGCCTTCCACGGCAACAACAAGTCCGTCGAGGAGATCACCAGGGCCATCGAGGCCGGCGTCGGCCGGATCGTTCTCGACTCCTTCCAGGAGATCGTCCGGGTCGCGCACATCGCCTCCTCCCTGGGGAAGCGGCAGCGTGTCCAGATCCGTGTCACCGTGGGTGTGGAGGCGCACACGCACGAGTTCATCGCCACCGCCCACGAGGACCAGAAGTTCGGCATTCCGCTGGCCGACGGGCAGGCCGCCGAGGCCGTGCGCCGGGCGCTCCAGCTCGACGGGCTGGAGCTCATCGGGATCCACAGTCACATCGGGTCCCAGATCTTCGACATGTCGGGGTTCGAGGTCGCCGCCCACCGGGTGGTGGGGCTGCTCAAGGACATCCGGGACGAGCACGGCGTGGAGCTGCCCGAGATCGACCTCGGCGGCGGCCTCGGCATCGCCTACACCAGCGACGACGATCCCCGTGAGCCGCACGAGATCGCCAAGGCTCTGAGTGAGATCGTCTCTCGGGAGTGCGAGGCCGCCCGCCTCCGCACGCCCCGCATCTCCGTCGAGCCGGGGCGCGCCATCGTCGGGCCGACCGCCTTCACCCTCTACGAGGTGGGCACCATCAAGCCGCTCACTGGGCTGCGCACGTACGTCTCCGTCGACGGCGGCATGTCCGACAACATCCGCACCGCGCTCTACGACGCCGAGTACAGCGTCTGCCTCGCCTCCCGTGCGTCGGACGCGGAGCCGATGCTGGTGCGCGTCGTCGGCAAGCACTGTGAGAGCGGGGACATCGTGGTGCGGGACGCCTTCCTGCCCGCCGACCTGGCGCCGGGCGACCTCATCGCCGTGCCGGCGACCGGCGCGTACTGCCGTTCGATGGCCAGCAACTACAACCACGCGGTCCGCCCGCCCGTCGTCGCGGTGAAGGACGGAGAGGCCCGGGTGATCGTCCGCCGGGAGACGGAGGAGGACCTCCTGCGTCTCGACGTCGGATGACCCGTCCACAGGGGCTGACGGCGGTCGCGACTACCGAGATCGGCGGCGGCGGAGGGCCGGAAGATCTTCCGGTCTTCCGCCGCTGACAAAATGAAATAAACGTCTCACGATCCGGACCAAAGGCAGAAAGTCCCGTCCGGTGAGTGAGACTGGTCCAACCGTAGACCGCATGAGGAGACGAGGTCGGATGATGCGTACGCGTCCGCTGAAGGTGGCGCTGCTGGGCTGTGGGGTTGTCGGCTCAGAGGTGACGCGCATCATGACGACGCACGCCGACGACCTCGCCGCCCGGATCGGCGCGCCCGTGGAGCTCGTGGGCGTGGCCGTGCGGCGGCCCTCCAAGGTCCGCGAGGGGGTCCCCGCCGACCTCGTCACCACCGACGCCACCGCCCTCGTCAAACGCGGGGACATCGACGTCGTCGTCGAGGTCATCGGCGGTATCGAGCCCGCCAGGACCCTCATCACCACCGCCTTCGAGCACGGTGCGTCGGTCGTCTCGGCCAACAAGGCGCTCCTCGCCCAGGACGGGGCCGCCCTGCACGCCGCCGCCGAGGAGCACGGCCGGGACCTGTACTACGAGGCCGCCGTCGCCGGTGCCATCCCGCTGATCCGGCCCCTGCGCGAGTCCCTGGCCGGCGACAAGGTCAACCGGGTGCTCGGCATCGTCAACGGGACGACCAACTTCATCCTCGACAAGATGGACTCGACCGGCGCCGGGTACCAGGAGGCCCTCGACGAGGCCACCGCCCTGGGGTACGCGGAGGCCGACCCCACCGCCGACGTCGAGGGGTTCGACGCGGCCGCCAAGGCCGCGATCCTCGCCGGGATCGCCTTCCACACGCGTGTGCGTCTCGACGACGTCTACCGCGAGGGCATGACCGAGGTCACCGCCGCCGACTTCCGCTCGGCCAAGGAGATGGGCTGCACCATCAAGCTGCTCGCCATCTGCGAGCGGGCCGCCGACGGGGGCTCGGTCACCGCGCGCGTGCACCCCGCCATGATTCCGCTGACCCACCCGCTCGCCTCCGTGCGCGGCGCGTACAACGCCGTGTTCGTGGAGTCCGACGCCGCCGGTCAGCTCATGTTCTACGGGCCCGGTGCCGGTGGTGCGCCGACCGCCTCCGCCGTCCTCGGCGATCTCGTCGCCGTCTGCCGCAACCGGCTCAGCGGCGCCACGGGGCCCGGGGAGTCCGCGTACGCCGCCCTGCCGGTGTCGCCCATGGGCGACGTCGTCACGCGCTACCACATCAGCCTCGACGTCGCCGACAAACCGGGTGTTCTCGCCCAGGTCGCCACCGTCTTCGCCGAGCACGACGTCTCGATCGATACGGTTCGCCAGCAGGGGAAGGACGGCGAGGCCTCTCTCGTCGTCGTCACCCACCGAGCGTCCGACGCCTCGCTCAGCGGGACCGTCGAGGCGCTGCGCAAGCTCGACACCGTGCGGGGTGTCGCCAGCATCATGCGGGTTGAAGGAGAGTAACCAGCAATGACCCACCAGTGGCGCGGAATCATCGAGGAGTACCGGGACCGGCTGCCGGTGTCCGACAGCACGCCGGTCGTCACGCTCCGCGAGGGCGGTACGCCGCTCGTGCCCGCGCAGGTGCTCTCCGAGCGCACCGGCTGTGACGTCCATCTCAAGGTGGAGGGCGCCAACCCCACCGGGTCCTTCAAGGACCGCGGCATGACCATGGCCATCAGCAAGGCCAAGGAGGAGGGCGCGAAGGCCGTCATCTGCGCCTCCACGGGCAACACCTCGGCCTCCGCCGCCGCCTACGCGGTACGGGCCGGGATGGTGTCGGCCGTGCTCGTGCCGCAGGGCAAGATCGCGCTCGGCAAGATGGGCCAGGCGCTGGTCCACGGGGCGAAGATCCTCCAGGTCGACGGCAACTTCGACGACTGCCTCACCCTCGCCCGGGCGCTCAGCGACAACTACCCGGTGGCGCTGGTCAATTCGGTCAACCCGGTGCGTATCGAGGGGCAGAAGACCGCGTCCTTCGAGATCGTGGACATGCTCGGCGACGCCCCCGACATCCACGTCCTGCCGGTGGGCAACGCGGGCAACATCACCGCCTACTGGAAGGGCTACAAGGAGTACGCCGCCGACGGCGTGGCGAAGAGGACCCCGCGCATGTGGGGCTTCCAGGCCTCCGGCTCCGCCCCGATCGTGCGCGGCGAGGTCGTCAAGGACCCCTCGACCATCGCCACCGCCATCCGCATCGGCAACCCGGCGTCCTGGACGTACGCCCTTCAGGCGCGGGACGAATCGGGCGGCGCCATCGACGAGGTGACGGACCGTGAAATCCTGCGCGCCTACCGGCTGTTGGCCGCGCAGGAGGGCGTCTTCGTGGAGCCCGCGTCCGCCGCGTCCGTCGCCGGCCTGCTGAAGGCCGCCGAGCAGGGCAAGGTCGACCCCGGCCAGACCATCGTCTGCACCGTCACCGGCAACGGCCTGAAGGACCCCGACTGGGCCGTCGCCGGCGCCCCGCAGCCGGTCACCGTCCCGGTCGACGCGGCGACCGCGGCCGAGCGGCTCGGCCTCGCGTAACCAGGCCCTTTCCGGGGGATAACCCTTGCGGGCACCCGACAGAGGGTGCACAGGGGGAGTACGACACGCATCGTGCGCCTCCTGTGCGCCCTATGTCGCCACAGAACCTTCCTTCGATAGGCTGTACTGAACCCGCCCGCCGCATATGCCGCAGCCGCATGTGCCGCGGTGCCGCGCCGCCCTCGCGGCCTTCGGGTCCCTGGTACGTCTTCGAATGTCATTCGACCATCACGCAGCTCAAGGAGAGTCAACGAGCGATGGCCGGTCCAGCGTTCCGCGCCGCCGCCGTCCGGGTGCGCGTCCCCGCCACCAGCGCCAACCTCGGTCCGGGCTTCGACGCCCTCGGGCTCGCGCTGGGGCTCTACGACGACGTCGTCGTCCGGGTGGCCGACTCCGGGCTGCACATCGACATCGCGGGCGAGGGCAGCGAGACCCTCCCGCGGGACGAGAGCCATCTCCTCGTGCGGTCCGCGCGCGCCGCCTTCGACGCGCTGGGCGGGCAGCCGCGCGGCCTGGAGATCGTCTGCGCCAACCGCATCCCGCACGGCCGGGGCCTCGGCTCCTCCTCCGCCGCCATCTGCGCCGGCATCGTCGCCGCCCGCGCCGTGACCATAGGCGGCGACACCCGGCTCGACGACACCGCGCTGCTGGAGCTCGCCACCGAGATCGAGGGCCACCCCGACAACGTCGCGGCCTGCCTCCTCGGCGGCTTCACCCTGTCCTGGATGGAGCGCGGCGCCGCCCGTGCGATCCGCATGGACCCCGCCGATTCCATCGTTCCGGTGGTTTTCGTCCCCGGAAAGCCGGTCCTGACCGAGACCGCGCGCGGACTGCTCCCGCGCACCGTCCCGCACGTCGACGCCGCCGCCAACGCGGGCCGCGCCGCCCTGCTCGTCGAGGCCCTGACCCGGCGCCCCGAGCTGCTGCTGCCCGCCACCGAGGACCGCCTTCACCAGGAGTACCGCGCCCCGGCCATGCCGGAGAGCGCCGCGCTGGTGGAGCGGCTGCGGGCGGACGGCGTCCCCGCGGTGATCTCCGGCGCGGGCCCCACCGTCCTGGCGCTCGCCGACGGCGCGAGCGCCGACAAGGTGGCCGACCTGGCGGGCGAGGGCTGGGCCGCCAACCGGCTGGAACTGGACAGCCAGGGAGCGAGCGTGCTGCCGCTTGCGCCCTGACACACGGTTGCCGGATTTCGAGAGGGGGAATGTTTGTTGGATCCGGTAGTGTTAACCTCAAGTCTGCACCCGACCCCGCCATGGCGAGGTGCTTCGTGTCCCCGTCCGGGACCGACATTCTTCCGGGAGCTTCCCAAGCCGCACTGTGTTCCGTATCACGTACCTGAGCCATACGTCGTACGCGGACACTGAGCGGATTGCAGAGCACGCTCCGGAATCGGCGTGACCGAGCCGCGTGGCACAAAACCGGGTGCCACGGCTTCGGGAAGCGCCAATCACCAGATATCTCCTCCGCCGCTTTGGCGGACCACCGCACCGGCACGGTCCACACAAACCGGACCGAAGCCGGACAGCACAACCGGTCGCCGAGCCAGACAGGCCGACGTCCGCTCCAGGGAAGGACCCTTCGTGAGCGACACCACCGATCTGATGGGCGCACGTGTCGAGGACACCGCTGCCGCGCCCGCCACGGACGCCTCCGCGCCTGCCACCGGTGCCGGGTCCCGGCGGCGCCGCGGTACCGGCCTCGAGGGCATGGTGCTGGCCGAGCTGCAGCAGGTCGCATCCGGCCTCGGAATCAGGGGCACGGCGCGCATGCGCAAGAGCCAGCTGATCGAGGTCATCAAGGAGGCGCAGGCGTCGGGCGGCGCCCCGGCCGCCAAGGCCGAGGCCGCCACCGAGACCAAGCCCAAGCGCCGGGCCACCTCCAGGACGCGTACCGGCGACGAGGCGGCCGCGGCCGAGCCCAAGGCCGGCAAGGCGGACAAGGCCGAGCAGGCCGTGGCCCCGCAGCAGATCGAGATCCCCGGCCAGGGAGCCGGTGACGACGCCCCGGCCGAGCGCCGGCGGCGCCGTGCCACCGCCGAGGCCGGCAGCCCCGAGACGGTCGCCGCCGAGGCGCAGAGCGAGCCCAAGGCCGAGACCCCGGCCCCGCAGAACCAGCCGCAGGGCGACGGCGCCAAGGCCGACGCCGGCGACGGCGAGGGCCGCCGCCGCGACCGCCGCGAGCGCGGCCGGGACCGCGACCGCGACCGCCGTGGCAAGGGCGACGACCAGCAGCAGGGCCAGGGCGGCGGCCGTCAGGACCGTCAGCAGCAGGGCCAGCAGCAGGGCGGCGGCCGCCAGGACCGCAACGCCGGTCCGCAGGACGACGACGACTTCGACGGAGGCCGCCGGGGCCGTCGCGGCCGCTACCGCGACCGCCGTGGCCGCCGCGGCCGTGACGACATCGCCGAGCCGCAGCTCGCCGAGGACGACGTCCTGATCCCCGTCGCGGGCATCCTGGACATCCTCGACAACTACGCGTTCATCCGCACGTCGGGCTACCTGCCCGGTCCCAACGACGTGTACGTCTCCCTCGCCCAGGTCCGCAAGAACGGCCTGCGCAAGGGCGACCACATCACCGGTGCGGTGCGCCAGCCCAAGGAGGGCGAGCGCCGGGAGAAGTTCAACGCGCTGGTCCGCCTGGACTCCGTCAACGGCATGGCGCCCGAACACGGCCGCGGCCGCCCGGAGTTCAACAAGCTGACCCCGCTCTACCCGCAGGACCGCCTCCGCCTGGAGACGGACCCCGGTGTCCTCACCACCCGCATCATCGACCTGGTCTCGCCGATCGGTAAGGGCCAGCGCGGTCTGATCGTGGCCCCGCCGAAGACCGGCAAGACCATGATCATGCAGGCGATCGCCAACGCGATCACGCACAACAACCCCGAGTGCCACCTGATGGTCGTCCTCGTCGACGAGCGTCCGGAAGAGGTCACCGACATGCAGCGGTCGGTCAAGGGCGAGGTCATCTCCTCGACCTTCGACCGCCCGGCCGAGGACCACACCACGGTCGCCGAGCTCGCCATCGAGCGCGCCAAGCGCCTGGTGGAGCTGGGTCACGACGTGGTCGTGCTGCTCGACTCGATCACGCGTCTGGGCCGTGCGTACAACCTCGCCGCGCCCGCCTCCGGCCGCATCCTCTCCGGTGGTGTCGACTCGACCGCCCTGTACCCGCCGAAGCGCTTCTTCGGTGCGGCCCGCAACATCGAGGACGGAGGCTCGCTGACCATCCTCGCCACCGCCCTGGTGGACACCGGGTCCCGCATGGACGAGGTGATCTTCGAGGAGTTCAAGGGCACCGGCAACATGGAGCTCAAGCTCGACCGGAAGCTCGCCGACAAGCGCATCTTCCCCGCGGTGGACGTGGACGCGTCCGGCACCCGCAAGGAGGAGATCCTGCTCGGCGCCGAGGAGCTCAACATCGTCTGGAAGCTGCGCCGGGTGCTGCACGCGCTCGACCAGCAGCAGGCGATCGAGCTGCTCCTCGACAAGATGAAGCAGACCAAGTCGAACGTCGAGTTCCTCATGCAGATCCAGAAGACGACCCCGGCCCCCGGCAACGGGGACTGATCAGGTCGTCACAGCACAGGGCCGCCCCGTCGGGTACGACGGGGCGGCCCTGTGCATTGGCGAGATTTATGCCACAGGTGACCGGTTGTGTGCGGTACGGCCGCTGTGATCCCCGGGGAGGAATCCGCAGGTGAGCGCCTTCCCGCCGGTCTCGTAGTGACCCAGCGTGTTTGCCGGGGCACGTCCTGGACACTCAGCGTTGTGCAACTCTTTCTCCGGTTTCTCCGTCTGACAGAACGGAGCGACCATGGAGCAATGAGAGGTCTCCAGGACTGAGGAGCACATGCCTTCCGAGAGCACGCCGGACGCCGGCATAGCCGACGACGCCACGGCGCTGCGCCCGCGCCGCGGCGGCAAGGGCCGCCGCCGCAAGCCCCGCAGCGCCGGACACAGGGCGCTCGTGGCCACCGCCTGGAGCGCGGCGGGGATCCTGCTGCTCGGCGGCACCGGCGCCGGTTACCTGTACTTCAAGCTCAACGGCAACATCAAGAGCGTCGACATCAACCAGGCGCTCGGCGGCGACCGGCCCCAGAAGGCCGACAACGGCTCCGAGAACATCCTGGTCCTCGGCTCGGACACCCGTTCCGGCGCCAACAGGAAGCTGGGCGGCGGCACCGACGACGGCACCGGGCGCTCCGACACGGCGATGATCGTGCACCTGTACAAGGGCCACAAGCAGGCCAGCGTCGTCTCCATACCGCGCGACACCCTCATCGACCGGCCCGCGTGCACCGACCCCAAGGGCGTCACCCACGCCGCGGCCCCCGGCTCCATGTTCAACGAGGCCTACTCCGTCGGCGGCGCCACCTGTGCCGTGAAGACCGTGGAGTCGATCACCGGCATCCGTATGGACCACTACATCGAGGTCGACTTCGCCGGCTTCGAGAAACTGATCGACACACTCGGCGGCGTCCAGGTGACCACCACCAAGGACATCCACGACAACAGCAGCCACCTCGACCTGAAGGCCGGCACGCACACCCTCGACGGGCAGCAGGCACTCGGCCTGGTCCGCACCCGGCACGGCGTGGGCGACGGCTCCGACCTCGGGCGCATCCAGCTCCAGCAGGCGTTCATCAAGGCCCTGGTCACCCAGGTGGAGCACATCGGCGTGCTGACCAGCCCGACGAAGCTGTACAACCTCGCCGACACCGCGACGAAGTCGGTCACCACCGACTCCGACCTGGCCTCCGTCAAGGACCTGGCGTCCTTCGCCGAGGGGCTCAAGGGCATCAGCACCTCGCACATGAACATGGTCACGATGCCGGTGCAGTACGACCCGGCGAACCCGAACCGGGTGCTGCTGGACACGGCCAAGGCGCGGCTGATGTGGAACGCGCTGAAGAACGACCAGCCGATTCCCGCGGCGGCCACGCGGGGCACGGCCACGGGTGAGGCCAGGGGAGTCGTGACCTCGTCCTGAGGCGCACCCGGCGGTGTGGCCGAGCGGGGCGGGTCGCGCCGACCCGGCGGCTGGGCGGCGCCGTCCGCCGTGGCGGGAATACCCCGCCCGTCCCCCCGGTTTTGGGGGATGGCGCCAGTCCTGGCAGACTGGTACGTCGGCTCCGGTTCACGCTTCCGCATCCCGTGGCTGCGACCCGGCGCCCTCCCGGAAACTAGGAGACACCTTGAAGCGCGACATCCACCCCGCGTACGTCGAGACGCAGGTCAGCTGCACCTGCGGCGCGTCGTTCACCACCCGTAGCACCATCGAGTCCGGCACCATCCGGGCCGAGGTCTGCTCCGAGTGCCACCCGTTCTACACGGGCAAGCAGAAGATCCTCGACACCGGTGGCCGTGTGGCCCGCTTCGAGGCCCGCTTCGGCAAGGCTGCCGCTGCCAAGAAGTAGCGAGCCCACAGCGCCGGTCCCCGGTGCCTCCCTTCGCCGGGGGCACCGGGGCCGGCGCTTTGCGGTGCAGCCATTGTTCGTCGTACACACGTCCCCGTGCCCCGGCCGGGCAGGGGGCACTTCAGGGAGCCGGAGATGTTCGAGGCGGTCGAGGAACTGGTCGGTGAGCACGCCGACCTGGAGAAGAAGCTCGCGGATCCATCGATCCACGCCGACCAGGCGGGCGCGCGCAAGCTGAACAAGCGCTACGCCGAGCTGGGCCCCATCGTCGCCACGTACCGCTCCTGGAAGCAGACCGGCGACGACATCGAGACCGCACGCGAACTCGCCGCCGACGACCCCGACTTCGCCGCCGAGGTCAAGGAGCTGGAGAAGCAGCGCGAGGAGCTGACCGAGAAGCTGCGCCTGCTGCTCGTCCCGCGCGACCCCAGCGACGACAAGGACGTCATCCTCGAGATCAAGGCGGGCGCGGGCGGCGACGAGTCCGCCCTGTTCGCTGGCGATCTGCTGCGCATGTACCTGCGCTACGCCGAGCGCGTCGGCTGGAAGACCGAGATCATCGACTCCACCGAGTCCGAGCTCGGCGGCTACAAGGACGTCCAGGTCGCGGTGAAGGCCCGCGGCCAGGTCGAGCCCGGCCAGGGCGTATGGGCCCGGCTGAAGTACGAGGGCGGGGTGCACCGGGTGCAGCGCGTGCCCGCGACCGAGTCCCAGGGCCGCATCCACACCTCCGCGGCCGGTGTCCTCGTCACCCCCGAGGCGGAGGAGGTCGACGTCGAGATCAACCCGAACGACCTCCGGATCGACGTCTACCGGTCCTCGGGCCCCGGCGGCCAGTCCGTCAACACCACCGACTCCGCGGTGCGCATCACGCACCTGCCGACCGGCGTCGTCGCCTCCTGCCAGAACGAGAAGAGCCAGCTGCAGAACAAGCAGCAGGCGATGCGTATCCTGCGCTCCAGGCTGCTGGCCATGGCGCAGGAGGAGGCGGAGAAGGAGGCCGCCGACGCCCGGCGCAGCCAGGTCCGCACCGTCGACCGCTCCGAGAAGATCCGCACGTACAACTTCCCGGAGAACCGCATCTCGGACCACCGCGTCGGCTTCAAGGCGTACAACCTGGACCAGGTCCTGGACGGCGACCTCGACGCGGTCATCCAGGCCTGCGTCGACGCGGACTCGGCCGCCAAGCTCGCCGCCGCCGCGTAAGGCGCCGTACCAGCCGACGAGGCCCGTACACAGCACCGGAGGACCAGCGTGCAGCAATTCGATGGGGGGCGACCCCCGAACCCCCGCAGCGTGCTGCTCGCGGAGGTGGCCCAGGCCACCCAGCGGCTGGCCGACGCCGGCGTGCCCTCGCCGCGCAACGACGCGGAGGAGCTCGCCGCGTTCGTGCACGGGGTCAAGCGGGGCGAGCTGCACTCCGTGAAGGACGCCGACTTCGACGCCCGCTACTGGGAGGTCGTCGCACGCCGGGAGCAGCGCGAGCCGCTCCAGCACATCACCGGGCGGGCCTACTTCCGGTACCTGGAACTCCAGGTCGGTCCCGGCGTGTTCGTGCCGCGCCCGGAGACCGAGTCGGTCGTCGGCTGGGCCATAGACGCCGTACGGGCCATGGACGTCGTCGAGCCGTGCATCGTGGACCTGTGCACCGGCTCCGGCGCCATCGCGCTCGCGCTCGCCCAGGAGGTGCCGCGCTCCCGCGTCCACGCCGTGGAGCTGTCCGAGGACGCCCTGCAGTGGACGCGCAAGAACATGGCGGGCTCCAGGGTCGACCTGCGCCAGGGAGACGCCCGGGACGCCTTCCCCGACCTGAACGGCCAGGTCGACCTGGTGATCTCCAACCCGCCGTACATCCCGCTCACCGAGTGGGAGTACGTGGCGCCCGAGGCCCGGGACTACGACCCGGAGATGGCCCTGTTCTCCGGTGAGGACGGCCTGGACCTGATCCGGGGCATCGAGCGCACCGCCCACCGGCTGCTGCGCCCCGGCGGCGTCGTCGTCATCGAGCACGCCGACACCCAGGGCGGCCAGGTGCCGTGGATCTTCACCGAGGAGCGGGGCTGGGCCGACGCGGCCGACCACCCCGACCTGAACAACCGCCCGCGCTTCGCGACCGCCCGCAAGGCGCTGCCGTGAGCATCCCCCAGACTCTTTTCCCGCAGCAGTACGTGTACGAGGAGGCCAGCTGACAATGGCACGGCGATACGACACCAACGACGCGACCGACCGCGCGACGGGTCTGCGTGAGGCCGCATCCGCCGTCCGCCGGGGCGAACTCGTGGTGCTGCCGACCGACACGGTGTACGGCATCGGCGCCGACGCGTTCTCCGCGGAGGCCGTGGCCGACCTGCTCCAGGCCAAGGGCCGTGGCCGCAACATGCCCACGCCCGTCCTGATCGGCTCCCCGAACACGCTGCACGGCCTCGTCACGGACTTCTCCGAGATGGCGTGGGAGCTGGTGGACGCGTTCTGGCCGGGCGCCCTCACGCTCGTCACCAAGCACCAGCCGTCGCTGCAGTGGGACCTGGGGGACACCCGGGGCACCGTCGCCGTGCGGATGCCGCTGCACCCGGTCGCGATCGAACTGCTGACGGAGGTCGGGCCCATGGCGGTCTCCTCCGCCAACCTCACCGGCCACCCCGCGCCGGAGACCTGCGACGCCGCGCAGGAGATGCTCGGCGACTCCGTCTCCGTCTACCTGGACGGCGGGCCGACGCCCGGGAACGTGCCGTCGTCGATCGTCGACGTCAGCGGCAAGGTGCCCGTGCTGCTGCGCGAGGGCGCCCTGTCGCCGGACGAGCTGCGCAAGGTGGTACCCGACCTCGAGGTGGCGAATTGACGGCCCCTGACGCGGGGCGTGGCATAGGCAACGGGGACGGGACGGGGCAGCCGGTGCAACCGGGGCTGCCCCGCGACACCTTCCGCATCCTCCACGTCAGCACCGGCAACGTGTGCCGCTCGCCGATCACCGAGCGGCTGACCCGGCATGCCCTGGCGGACCGGCTCGGCGACCCGCTGTGGGGCGGGCTCATCGTGGAGAGCGCGGGCACCTGGGGCCATGAGGGCGCGCCCATGGAGGCGAACGCGGAGGCGGTCCTCGCGGACTTCGGCGCGGACGCCTCCGGCTTCGTGGGGCGGGAGCTGCTGGACGAGCATGTGATCAGGGCCGACCTGGTGCTGACCGCCACGCGGGACCACCGGGCGCAGGTGATCTCCATGGGGCACTCGGCGGGGCTGCGCACGTTCACGCTGAAGGAGTTCACGCGGCTGGTGCGGGCGATAGACCCGGCCACCCTGCCGCCGCTGGAGGACGGTGTGGTGGCCCGTGCGCGGGCGCTGGTGCGTGCTGCGGCCGCTCTACGCGGGTGGCTGCTGGCGCCCACGGCGGAGGCGGACGAGGTGTACGACCCGTACGGGGCGCCGCTGCCGTTCTTCCGGTCGATCGGGGACGAGATCCATCAGGCGCTGGAGCCGGTGGTGACGGCGCTGACGGGGGTTCCGGCGCGGACGTAGGGCGCCGTGGCTTTCGGGTGCCCGGGGGTGTGCGGTGCCCCGGGGGTGCGGTTGCCCGGGGGTTGGTCGCGCAGCCCGGCGCTCGCAGGGTGCTGGCTGCGCCCACCCGTGCCGCCCTGGGGGTCCCCCCAGGCCGTTAAGGCCAATGCCGTTGCTTTTGAGGCTGTCGGCCGGTTGAGCCGGTGTGCTGATATCCCGTCTGGAGCGACTGGGGCTGGGCGTCTTGACCCGGTCGTGCCCGCCAGAGCTGGTGGACCGGGTGGTCGGCGAGGCCGGTCGCTCGGAGAAGCGCCGGCGTCTGTTGTCTGCCCGGTTCACGGTGTACTTCGTGCTGGCGATGTGCTTGTTCCCACAGGCCGACTACCTGGAGGTTCTGCGCCTGGTGAAGGCGGGAGACCCAGGACTGCGTTCCTGGACCGGGGTCAACAAGTCCTCGCTGACCAGGGCCCGGCAACGGCTGGGATGGACCGTGATGCAGCAACTGTTCCGGGCCGTGGCCCGGCCACTCGGCAGGGAAGACGATCTCTTCCACGGGCTGCGGGTGCTGGCCCTGGACGGGACACTGCTGGCCGTGCCGGACTCCGCGGCGAACAACGACGCCTTCGGCAAGTCGGGATCAGCGCGCAGTCCGATGGGGTATCCGCAGGCCAGGGTGGTCGCGGTCGCCGAGTGTTCCTCCCATGCCGTGCTCGACGCCGTGGTCGGCGGGTTCAAGGAGTCCGAGCGGATCGTCTCCGACGCCCTGGACGCCCATGGCGGGACCGGCACGCTGTTACTGGCCGACCGTGGGCTGTGGGGTCTGGTCCGTTGGCACAGGCTGCGAGACCAGGGCACGCACCTGCTGTGGCGGATCGAGCGACGCAAGGCCCGCCGAGTGATGGACGTGCTGCCCGACGGCAGCTACCTCGCCCGGATCGAGGCGAACAAGCACAGCAAGGCGGCCGGAACCGTCAAGGCACCACCGGCCCTGGTCCGGGTGATCGAGTACCGCGTCGACGGCCAGGCCGACATCGTCCGGCTGATCACCAGTCTCACCGACCACGGAAAGTACCCGGCCGCCGAGCTGGCCGCGCTCTACGCCCGGCGCTGGGAGATCGAGCTGGTCTTCGACGAGATCAAGACCCACCAGCGCGGCAGACCGGTCCTGAGGTCGCAGACGCCGGACGGGGTGCGGCAGGAGATCTACGCGCACCTGATCGTCCACCATGCCACCCGGGACCTGCTGAACGAGGCCGCCAGGCTTCACCGGAGCACCGCCGAGCAGACCTCGTTCACCAGGGCCCTGCACGTCGTCCGTCGCATGGTGACCTCACCGAGCGGCTTTTCCCCCCTCCGCCCGCAGACGGGACCGGCACCTCGGGCTCGCCGAGATCGGCCGGAGTCTGTTACCCCGCCGTCGGTCCCGTGACTGCCCCCGCAAGATCCGCTCCTGCATCACCCCGTACGGCAGCAAGGCCCCTGGAGAGCCCGCAAGCCACCGCCGCTCCCCGGTCGTCATCACCCTGAATCACCGATGGCACGACCACTAAAGCAACGGCATTGCCGTTAAGGCACTGGGGGAGGCACGACTGCCCGCAGCCACGGCGGGCGCCGCCTCAGCGGCACGTGTGCCGGATGCGGTGGTGATACCGGGCGTCCCACCCGCCCCCGGCCTACATTGGACCTACGACCCCGTCGGCGCCCGGGAGCTCAGCATGGTGGTCATCCCTACCCTCGAGACCGACGTCCTGCGGCGGCAGGACCCCGAGATGGCCGAGCTCCTGTTCGGGGAGCTGGCGCGCCAGTCGACGACCCTGCAGCTCATCGCCGCCGAGAACTTCACCTCGCCGGCCGTGCTCGCCACCCTCGGTTCCGCGCTCGCCAACAAGTACGCCGAGGGATACCCGGGCGCCCGGCACCACGGCGGGTGCGAGATCGTCGACGTCGCCGAGCGGCTCGCCGTGGAGCGGGCCAAGGCGCTCTTCGGTGCCGAGCACGCGAACGTGCAGTCACACTCGGGATCGTCCGCGATGCTCGCCGCGTACGCCGCCCTGCTCCGTCCGGGCGACACCGTCCTCGCCCTCGGGCTGCCGCACGGCGGTCACCTCACGCACGGCTCGCCCGCCAACTTCTCCGGCCGCTGGTTCGACTTCGTCGGCTACGGGGTGGACGCCGAGTCCGGGCTCATCGACCACGAGCAGGTCCGCACCCTGGCCCGTGCGCACCGCCCCAAGGCCATCGTCTGCGGCTCCATCGCCTATCCCCGCCACATCGACTACGCCTTCTTCCGGGAGGTCGCCGACGAGGTGGGCGCGTATCTCATCGCCGACGCCGCGCACCCGATCGGGCTGGTGGCCGGGGGAGCGGCGCCCAGTCCGGTGCCGTACGCCGACATCGTCTGCGCCACCACCCACAAGGTGCTGCGCGGCCCGCGCGGCGGCATGATCCTGTGCGGAAGCGAACTGGCCGAGCGGGTGGACCGGGCCGTCTTCCCGTTCACCCAGGGCGGCGCGCAGATGCACACCATCGCCGCCAAGGCCGTCGCCTTCGGGGAGGCGGCGACGGACGCCTTCGCCGAATACGTCCACCGGGTGGTCGCCAACGCCCGGGTGCTCGCCGCGGCACTGGCCGCCGAGGGGCTGCACATCACCACCGGCGGCACCGACACCCACCTGATCACCGCCGATCCCGCACCGCTCGGCGTCGACGGCCGCGGCGCGCGCGGGCTGCTCGCCGCCGCCGGAATGGTCCTGGACTGCTGTGCGCTGCCTCACGGCGACGCCCGGGGCCTGCGCCTGGGCACCGCGGCGCTGACCACTCAGGGCATGGGCGAGGGCGAAATGGCGTACGTCGCGGCCCTGTTGGGATCCGTCCTGCGCCAGGAGACGGAGGTCAGGGCGGCGCGGGAGAAAGTGCGGGATCTCACGGAGGGATTTCCGCCGTATCCCGGGCGATGAGGGGTAGGCGCGCGTTATACACAGCCACACGTGCAACCATTTTCGCTACCCGTGAGTCCTCAACCATATGCACGCGGAGCTAGGGTGTGGGGCTGAGGATGCCCAGCGAGACCTGTGGGGAAGCCTGTGCGTGAATACCTGCTGACGCTCTGCATCACGGCCGCGGTGACGTATCTGCTGACAGGGCCGGTACGCAAGTTCGCGATCGTGGCAGGAGCGATGCCGGAGATCCGGGCCCGGGACGTGCACCGGGAACCGACGCCCCGGCTCGGCGGGATCGCCATGTTCTTCGGCCTGTGCGCGGGCCTGCTCGTCGCCGACCACCTCAAGAACCTCAACGAGGTCTTCGCCAAGTCCAACGAGCCACGGGCGCTGCTCTCCGGAGCGGCCCTCATCTGGCTGATCGGCGTGCTCGACGACAAGTTCGAGATCGACGCCCTGATCAAGCTGGGCGGCCAGATGATCGCCGCGGGCGTGATGGTCATGCAGGGCCTCACCATCCTCTGGCTGCCGGTCCCGGGCGTCGGCACGGTCTCGCTCACCCCCTGGCAGGGCACCCTGCTGACCGTGGCGCTGGTCGTCATCACGATCAACGCGGTCAACTTCGTCGACGGTCTGGACGGTCTCGCCGCCGGCATGGTGTGCATCGCGTCGGCGGCGTTCTTCATGTACGCGTACCGGATCTGGTACGGCTACGGGCTCGAGGCCGCGGCCCCGGCCACCCTGTTCGCGGCCGTGCTGATGGGCATGTGCCTGGGCTTCCTGCCGCACAACATGCACCCGGCGCGCATCTTCATGGGCGACTCCGGGTCGATGCTGATCGGGCTCGTGCTCGCGGCCGGCGCCATCTCGATCACCGGGCAGGTCGACCCGGACGCGATGAACCTCTTCTCCGGATCCGAGCGCGAGACGGTCCACCAGACCGTGCCCGTCTACATCCCGCTGCTGCTCCCGCTGACGATCATCGCCGTCCCGGTCGCCGACTTCTTCCTCGCGATCGTGCGCCGCACCTGGCGCGGCCAGTCGCCGTTCGCCGCGGACCGCGGACATCTGCACCACCGGCTCCTGGACATCGGGCACTCGCACAGCCGGGCCGTGCTGATCATGTACTTCTGGTCGGCGCTCATCTCCTTCGGCGCCCTGGCCTACTCGGTCAACTCGGCGTCCCTGTGGATCGTGCTCGGCATCATGGCCTTGAGCGCGGTCGGTCTGGTGCTGCTCCTGCTGCCGCGGTTCACGCCGCGCGCCCCGCGGTGGGCCGAGTCCTTCGTGCCCCCGCGCTACCGCCGCCGGCGCCGCACCGCCGCCAGGCCGCTGCCGGCCGCCGCGTACACCGAGAGCGGGCAGGCGCCCCAGCAGGAGCAGCGCGCCCCGGTCGCCGCCGGCGTCTCGGGGGTCAACGGAGCCACCGCCCTCGGCGCACGTGCGCGTCTGGAGCGCCGCACGGCCGAGTCACCGCGCTGATCTGCAAGGTAAGAATCTGACGAGTGCCTTGCCATTTCGTGGGGGTGCAAAGCGCCGCAATACCAGACAAGGCGACGTTTGATCTGCCCAGACGGGCAGGTTCACTCTCATGTGTGACAGCAGGCACATCACCTAGGTAAAGACCGCATCAAATAGTTTGTGATACGGTTCACGAGAACCCCGGGATAGAGGCGGAGGGTCCGGATGCGACGGGCCCTCGGCGTGAGGACCTCACTCGGCCCGGGACTACGCTCGTCCATGACGACACCCTGCCCCCTGTGAAAGCGGAGTTGCCGCCATGCCGTCCAATGACGTCCGGAACCTCTTGCAGACCGCTGTGCCCACAGCAGTGGTCGGCGTCGTCGCTGTCGCCGTCAGCGGCGGGGTCGTCGGCGGCAAGGGGGCGATCGGGGCGGCCGTCGGCGTGGTGCTCGCCATCCTCTTCATGGGGGTCGGCCTGTATGTGCTGCAGTGGACGGCGAGGACGCTTCCCCAGCTCTTCCAGGCGATGGGCCTCATGCTCTATGTCGCCCAGCTCCTGCTGCTCATGATCTTCCTGGCCCTGTTCAAGGGCACCACGCTCTTCGACGGCAGGGCGTTCGCGTTCTCGCTCATCGGCGCGACGGTCGTCTGGATGATCGCGCAGGCCCGCGCGCACATGAAGGCCAGGATCTTCTACGTCGAACCCGATTCTCAGACGAGCGAGAGGCCCCAGAAGACGGGGCACCCGTCGTGAGGGGTAGGGCCGGGATAAAGACGTGTGAGATCTCCTGCTATCGTCCGGTGCCAACTGCGGCATCGCGGGCGCGGGCATCTGAGCTGACGCGTGCTCTATCGCGAGGCTCGATGCCCCCCAGCCGCCCCCACATCCGTAACACCAGTCCGGTGCCGATCCGCGGCTGCGCGCCGCGCCGACACAACGAGGTTGCCGTATCCATGCGCCACGCCGAAGGAGCCCGCGGTGAGTGCTGACCAGACCACGCTCGCCTTTGACTGGAGTTGCCGCGTCTTCGCCGAGAACGGCTGCGGCTTTCCCTCGCCGGGCCTGAACTCCTTCATCTTCAAGCCGATGTTCACGGTCGGCGGCATCGACTTCGACAAGCCGATGCTGCTCGCCCTGGTGACCACCGTCGTCGTCGTCGGCTTCTTCTGGGCCGCCTTCAGCAAGGCCAAGGTGGTGCCGGGCAAGCTCCAGATGGTCGGCGAGGCCGGTTACGACTTCGTGCGCCGCGGCATCGTCTACGAGACGCTCGGCAAGACCGAGGGCGAGAAGTACGTCCCGCTCATGGTCTCGATCTTCTTCTTCGTCTGGATCATGAACCTGTGGTCGATCATCCCGGTCGCCCAGTTCCCGGTGACGTCGATCATCGCCTACCCGGCCGCCCTCGCGGCGATCGTGTACCTGACGTGGATGATCCTGACCTTCCGTAAGCACGGCTTCGTCGGAGGAATGAAGAACCTCACCGGCTACGACAAGTCGCTGGGCCCGGTCCTGCCCCTCGTCGTGACCATCGAGTTCTTCTCCAACGTCCTGGTCCGGCCGTTCACACACGCGGTGCGACTGTTCGCCAACATGTTCGCCGGTCACCTGCTGCTCGTGATGTTCACCGTCGCCAGCTGGTACCTGATGAACAGCTGGCTGGCCGCGGCCGGCGCCGTCTCGTTCGTCATGGCCATGGTCATGATCATGTTCGAGCTCTTCGTCCAGGCCGTTCAGGCGTACGTCTTCGTCCTCCTGGCCTGCTCCTACGTTCAGGGCGCTCTCGCCGAGCACCACTGAGCCCACCGTCCGAACCGCCCCACACCAGACGTCCGGTGGCCAACCCCCACCGGTCCTTGAAAGAGAAGGAAGATTCAGCATGGCTGCCACTGAGACCCTTGCCGCCGTCACCGGCTCCATCGCCTCCGTCGGCTACGGCCTCGCCGCCATCGGTCCCGGCATCGGCATCGGCATCATCTTCGGCAACGGCACCCAGGCCCTCGCCCGCCAGCCCGAGGCCGCCGGTCTGATCCGCGCCAACCAGATCCTGGGCTTCGCCTTCTGTGAGGCGCTCGCCCTGATCGGTATCGTCATGCCGTTCGTTTACACCTACAAGTAAACCGCGGCCGGCGACCCACCCCCTTAAGGGAAAGGCACTGATGACATGCAGCTGACTCAGCAGCTGATGCTGGCCGCGGAGGAGCAGCAGAACCCGCTCATCCCGCCCGGCCCCGAGCTGGTCATCGGCCTCGTCACCTTCGCCATCGTCTTCTTCTTCCTCAGCAAGAAGCTGCTTCCGAACATCAACAAGGTTCTGGAGGAGCGTCGCGCGGCGATCGAAGGCGGCATCGAAGAGGCCGACGCCATGAAGGTCGAGGCCCAGGGCGTGCTCGAGCAGTACAAGGCTCAGCTCGCCGAAGCCCGGCACGAGGCCGCGCGGCTGCGCCAGGAGGCGCAGGAGCAGGGCGCCGCCCTCATCGCCGAGATGCGCGCGGAAGGCCAGCGGCAGCGTGAGGAGATCATCGCCGCCGGTCACGCGCAGATCGAGGCCGACCGCAAGGCCGCCGCGCAGCACCTGCGGCAGGACGTCGGCAGGCTCGCCACCGAGCTGGCCGGCAAGCTCGTCGGCGAGTCCCTCGAGGACCACGCCCGGCAGAGCCGCGTGATCGACCGCTTCCTCGACGAGCTCGAGGAGAAGGCCGAGGCCGCGCGATGAACGGAGCGAGCCGCGAGGCACTGGCAGCCGCACGCGAGCGTCTCGACGCGCTCACGGACGCGACGTCCGTGGACGCGGCGCAGCTCGCCGACGAGCTGGCCGCCGTCACCGCGCTGCTCGACCGCGAGGCGTCGCTGCGTCGGGTTCTCACCGACCCGGCGCAGGCCGGCGACGCCAAGGCCGGGCTGGCCGAGCGTCTGCTCGGCGGCCAGGTCGGCGGGCCGGTCGTGGACCTGCTGTCCGGCATGGTGCGCTCGCGCTGGTCGCAGTCGCGCGACCTGGTCGACGCGCTGGAGGAGCTGGCGAACCTCGCCGACCTCACCGCCGCCGAGAAGTCGGGCGCGCTCGACGACGTCGAGGACGAGCTGTTCCGGTTCGGCCGGATCGTCTCCTCGAACACCGAGCTGCGCGCCGCGCTCACGGACCGTGCCGTCGGCACCCCGGCCAAGATCGAGCTGCTGCACCGGCTGCTCGGCGGTCGCGCCGACGTCACGACCGAGCGTCTGGTCACGCGCCTTGTGACCGCGCCGCGGGGACGTAGCCTGGAATCGGGAATCGAGTCCCTGTCCAAGCTGGCCGCCGCCCGGCGTGGCCGCCTGGTCGCCGTCGTCACCTCGGCGGTCCCGCTGAGCGACTCCCAGAAGCGGCGCCTCGGTGCCGCACTGGCCAAGCTCTACGGCCGCCAGATGCACCTCAACCTCGACGTCGACCCCGAGGTCGTCGGGGGGATCCGGGTGCAGGTCGGTGACGAGGTCATCAACGGCGCGATCGCGGACCGACTCGAGGACGCCGGCCGCCGCATGGCGAGCTAGCACCAACCGCATACGCAGTACTACGGCCCGAGTTGGGCCGTGCAGAGGATGCAGAGTTTCTGGGGGGCGCCCCCAGAACCCCCACAGAAACTTCGGGCCCAACAAGGAGAGCAGGGAACCCAGATGGCGGAGCTCACGATCCGGCCGGAGGAGATCCGGGACGCGCTGGAGAACTTCGTCCAGTCGTACAAGCCGGACGCGGCCTCGCGCGAGGAGGTCGGCACTGTCACGTTCGCCGGTGACGGCATTGCGAAGGTCGAGGGCCTGCCCTCGACCATGGCCAACGAGCTGCTGAAGTTCGAGGACGGCACCCTCGGCCTCGCCCTCAACCTCGAGGAGCGGGAGATCGGTGCCATCGTCCTCGGCGAGTTCAGCGGCGTCGAGGAGGGCCAGCCGGTGCAGCGCACCGGTGAGGTGCTCTCCGTGGCCGTCGGCGAGGGCTACCTCGGCCGCGTCGTCGACCCGCTCGGCAACCCGATCGACGGCCTCGGCGAGATCGAGACCGAGGGCCGCCGCGCCCTCGAGCTGCAGGCCCCCACGGTCATGCAGCGCAAGTCGGTGCACGAGCCGATGGAGACGGGCTACAAGGCCGTCGACGCGATGACCCCGATCGGCCGTGGCCAGCGCCAGCTGATCATCGGTGACCGCCAGACCGGCAAGACCGCCCTGGCGATCGACACGATCATCAACCAGCGCGACAACTGGCGCACCGGCGACCCGAAGAAGCAGGTCCGCTGCATCTACGTCGCCATCGGCCAGAAGGGCTCCACCATCGCCGGCGTCCGCCGCGCGCTGGAGGAGAACGGCGCGCTGGAGTACACGACGATCGTCGCCGCCCCGGCGTCCGACCCGGCCGGCTTCAAGTACCTGGCGCCCTACACCGGTTCCGCCATCGGCCAGCACTGGATGTACCAGGGCAAGCACGTCCTGATCATCTTCGACGACCTGTCGAAGCAGGCCGACGCCTACCGTGCCGTGTCCCTGCTGCTGCGCCGTCCGCCGGGCCGCGAGGCCTACCCGGGCGACGTCTTCTACCTGCACTCCCGCCTGCTGGAGCGCTGCGCCAAGCTCTCCGACGACATGGGCGCCGGCTCGATGACCGGTCTGCCGATCGTCGAGACCAAGGCCAACGACGTCTCGGCGTTCATCCCGACCAACGTCATCTCCATCACCGACGGCCAGTGCTTCCTGGAGTCCGACCTGTTCAACGCCGGTCAGCGCCCGGCCCTGAACGTCGGTATCTCGGTCTCCCGCGTCGGTGGCTCCGCCCAGCACAAGGCGATGCGGCAGGTCTCCGGCCGTCTGCGCGTGGACCTCGCCCAGTTCCGTGAGCTGGAGGCGTTCGCCGCCTTCGGTTCCGACCTGGACGCCGCGTCGAAGGCGCAGCTGGAGCGCGGTTCGCGCATGGTCGAGCTGCTGAAGCAGAACCAGTACGAGCCGATGGCCACCGAGGACCAGGTCGTCTCCATCTGGGCCGGCACCAACGGCCGTATGGACGACGTCCCGGTCGCCGACATCCGCCGCTTCGAGAAGGAGCTCCTCGACTACCTGCACCGCAAGGAGCAGGGTCTGATGACCTCCATCAAGGAGGGCGCCAAGATGTCGGACGACACCATCCAGGCGATCGACGACGCCGTCGCGGAGTTCAAGAAGCAGTTCGAGACCTCGGACGGCAAGCTGCTCGGCGAGGACACCCCGGCCGCAGCCGCCAAGTGACGTAAGGAAGGGACCTGACTCATGGGAGCCCAGCTCCGGGTCTACAAGCGTCGCATCCGATCCGTCAGCGCGACCAAGAAGATCACGAAGGCGATGGAGATGATCGCCGCCTCGCGCGTCGTCAAGGCGCAGCGCAAGGTGGCGGCCTCCACGCCGTACGCGACCGAGCTGACGCGCGCGGTATCCGCGGTCGCCACGGGGTCGAACACCAAGCACCCGCTGACGACGGAGTCGGAGAACCCGACCCGCGCCGCGGTCCTGCTCCTCACGAGCGACCGCGGCCTGGCCGGCGCCTTCAACTCCAACGCCATCAAGACGGCGGAGCAGCTGACCGCGCGACTGGAGCGCGAAGGCAAGCAGGTCGACACGTACATCGTCGGCCGGCGCGGTGTGGCCCACTACAACTTCCGTGAGCGCAAGATCGCGGAGTCGTTCACGGGCTTCACCGACGACCCCTCGTACGCGGACGCCAAGAAGGTCGCGGCCCCCCTGATCGAGGCCATCGAGAAGGACACCGCGAACGGTGGCGTGGACGAGCTGCACATCGTCTACACGGAGTTCGTGTCGATGATGACGCAGACGGCCCTCGACGCCCGCCTGCTGCCGCTCAGCCTCGACGAGGTGGCGCAGGAGGCGAAGCCTCAGGGTGACGAGATCCTGCCGCTGTACGACTTCGAGCCGTCGGCGGAGGACGTCCTCGACGCCCTGCTGCCGCGGTACGTGGAGAGCCGCATCTACAACGCGCTGCTCCAGTCGGCCGCTTCGAAGCACGCCGCCACGCGGCGCGCGATGAAGTCGGCCACCGACAACGCCGGAGACCTCATCGAGAGCCTCACCCGGCTTGCCAACGCGGCCCGCCAGGCCGACATCACCCAGGAAATCAGCGAGATCGTCGGTGGCGCGAGCGCCCTGGCCGACGCGACCGCGGGGAGTGACTACTAATGACCACCACTGTTGAGACGGCCACGGCGACGGGCCGCGTCGCGCGGGTCATCGGCCCGGTCGTCGACGTGGAGTTCCCCGTCGACGCGATCCCGGACATGTACAACGCCCTCCACGTCGAGGTCTCCGACCCGGCGAACGCGGGCGAGAAGAAGACGCTGACCCTGGAGGTCGCCCAGCACCTGGGTGACGGCCTGGTCCGCACGATCTCGATGCAGCCCACCGACGGTCTGGTCCGCCAGGCCCCGGTGACCGACACCGGCTCCTCCATCTCCGTCCCCGTCGGCGACTTCACCAAGGGCAAGGTGTTCAACACCATCGGTGACGTCCTGAACGTGGACGAGAAGTACGACGGCGAGCGCTGGCCGATCCACCGCAAGGCGCCGAACTTCGACCAGCTCGAGTCCAAGACCGAGATGTTCGAGACCGGCATCAAGGTCATCGACCTGCTGACCCCGTACGTCAAGGGCGGCAAGATCGGTCTGTTCGGCGGCGCCGGCGTCGGCAAGACGGTGCTCATCCAGGAGATGATCTACCGCGTCGCCAACAACCACGACGGTGTCTCCGTGTTCGCCGGTGTCGGCGAGCGCACCCGTGAGGGCAACGACCTCATCCAGGAGATGTCCGAGTCCGGCGTCATCGACAAGACCGCGCTGGTCTTCGGCCAGATGGACGAGCCGCCGGGCACCCGTCTGCGGGTGGCCCTCGCGGGTCTGACGATGGCGGAGTACTTCCGCGACGTCCAGAAGCAGGACGTGCTGTTCTTCATCGACAACATCTTCCGCTTCACCCAGGCCGGTTCCGAGGTCTCCACGCTGCTCGGCCGCATGCCGTCCGCGGTGGGTTACCAGCCGAACCTGGCCGACGAGATGGGCCTCCTGCAGGAGCGCATCACCTCGACCCGCGGTCACTCGATCACCTCCATGCAGGCGATCTACGTCCCCGCCGACGACCTGACCGACCCGGCCCCGGCCACCACGTTCGCCCACCTCGACGCGACGACGGTTCTCTCCCGTCCGATCTCGGAGAAGGGCATCTACCCGGCCGTGGACCCGCTGGACTCCACGTCCCGCATCCTGGACCCGCGCTACATCGCGCAGGACCACTACAACGCGGCCATGCGCGTCAAGACGGTCCTGCAGAAGTACAAGGACCTCCAGGACATCATCGCGATCCTCGGTATCGACGAGCTCGGCGAGGAGGACAAGCTCGTCGTCCACCGGGCCCGCCGTGTGGAGCGCTTCCTGTCCCAGAACACCCACGTCGCCAAGCAGTTCACCGGCGTCGACGGGTCGGACGTGCCGCTGGACGAGTCGATCGCGGCGTTCAACGCGATCATCGACGGTGAGTACGACCACTTCCCGGAGCAGGCGTTCTTCATGTGCGGTGGCATCGACGACCTGAAGAAGAACGCGAAGGAACTCGGCGTTTCCTGACGGTCGCCTGCGGCGGGCCCCAACCGGGCCCGTGGCAGGTACCGCCTCTTGGTGAGAGGGGTGGAGAAGCGTCCCGCGGGTTCGTACCGCGGGGCGTGGTCCGCCCCTCTCCGTACGCCGCTGCGTCCCCGCGGGGGTCGAGCCGATGTGCGGCCACCGCCGCCCGGCCCCCGCACCTCCGGCCGACGGCCGGGGTGGGCCGAGGCACTTCGGTGCCGCACGCCCTACTAGACTTATGACCCAACACCCGGCACTACCGCCGGGTGGTGACCCGAGGAGCCACCCTTGGCTGCTGAGCTGCATGTCGAGCTGGTCGCCGCCGACCGCCAGGTCTGGTCCGGCGAGGCCACCCTGGTCGTCGCGCGCACCACGTCCGGCGACATCGGCGTCATGCCCGGTCACCAGCCGCTGCTCGGTGTGCTGGAGTCGGGCCCGGTGACCATCCGTACGAGTGATGGTGGAACGGTCGTCGCCGCGGTGCACGGCGGTTTCATCTCGTTCGCGGACAACAAGCTGTCGCTGCTGGCCGAGGTCGCCGAGCTGTCGGACGAGATCGACGTCCAGCGCGTCGAGCGGGAGCTCGAGCGCGCGAAGGCGGAGGACGACGCCGTCGCCGAGCGGCGCGCGGATGTCCGCCTGCGGGCGGCACAGGCGGCGCGCTGACCCCTGGGGGTACCTCCCGGGCCCTTTAGGCTCTGGGGGAGCATGTGATGACGTGACTCAGCCGCGGTCGGCCCGGAGCAATCCGGTGCCGGTCGCGGCTGAGGCAAATCCGGGTGTTTTTTCCGTTCCGTTACCTAGGAGACGAGGAGGTCGGTGTCGATGGTCCTCGCTCTGAGCGTGTGCGGAGTGGTCGTGGCACTCGTACTGGTGGGGCTGTTCGTCTTCGGCCTCAGGCGCCGCCTCATCCAGCGCTCCGGCGGCACCTTCGACTGCAGCCTGAGGTGGAACGTCCCGGAGCAGCCCGACACCAGCGGCAAGGGCTGGGGTTACGGCGTCGCCCGCTACAACGGCGACCGCATCGAATGGTTCCGCGTCTTCTCCTACGCCCCCCGCCCGCGCCGGGTCCTGGAGCGCTCGGCGATCGAGGTGGCCGGCCGGCGCGACCCGGAGGGCGAGGAGGAACTGGCGCTGCTCTCGGACGCGGTGATCCTCGCCTGCCACCACCGGGGCACGCGCCTGGAGCTGGCGATGAGCGAGGACGCGCTGACCGGTTTCCTCGCGTGGCTGGAGGCCGCCCCGCCCGGACAGCGGGTGAACGTGGCGTAGTCGCGTTCGCCCTCCCCCGAACGAGGTCCGGGGGAGGGCGAAGACCGACTGGATCCTCGGGTCTGGCTTATGACAGCCCGTTGCTGAGGGCGCTCACCAGTTCACCGTTGCCGGTGTCGCCGCTGAACTCCCAGAAGAAGGCGCCGCCCAGGCCCTGGTTCTTGGCCCACGCCATCTTCGAACCGATGGTCGCCGGCGTGTCGTAGGACCACCAGTTGCTGCCGCAGTGCGCGTACGCCGTCCCCGCGATGGTGCCGGTGACCGGGCAGGACGTCTTGAGCACCTTGTAGTCCTCGATGCCCTGCTCGTACGTGCCGGCCGCCGGGCCCGTGGCCGTGCCGCCCGGGGCGTCCTGGGTGACGCCGGTCCAGCCGCGGCCGTAGAAGCCGATGCCGATGAGCAGCTTCTTGGCGGGCACACCGATCGCCTTGTACTTGGCGATCGCGTCGGCCGTGGTGAAACCGGCCTTCGGGATGCCGCTGTACGAGGTGAGCGGGGAGTGCGGAGCGGTCGGCCCCTGCGCGTCCCAGGCGCCGAAGAAGTCGTACGTCATCACGTTGTACCAGTTGACGTATTGCGCGGCGCCCGCGTAGTCGGCGGCCTCGATCTTGCCGCCGGAGGAGCCGTCGGCGGTGACGGCCGCGGTGACCAGGGCCGAGGAGCCGAACTTGGCGCGCAGCGCGGCCATCACGTTCCTGAAGGCCGCCGCGCCGCTGGTGTCGCAGGACAGCCCGCAGGCGTTGGGGTACTCCCAGTCGATGTCGATGCCGTCGAACACGTCGGCCCAGCGCGGGTCGTGGACGAGGTCGTAGCAGGACTGGGCGAAGCCCGCCGGGTCCTTGGCCGCGTCCGCGAAGCCGCCGGACCAGGTCCAGCCGCCGAAGGACCACAGCACCTTGAGGTTCGGGTACTTGGCCTTCAGCTCGCGGAGCTGGTTGAAGTTGCCGCGCAGCGGCTGGTCCCAGGTGTCGGCGACGCCGCTGACGGACTGGTCGGCGGTGAACGCCTTGTCGTAGTCGGCGTAGGAGTCGCCGATCGCGCACTTGCCGCCGGTGACGTTGCCGAAGGCGTAGTTGATGTGCGTGATCTTCGCGGCGGACCCGGACGTCACCAGGTTCTTGAC
The DNA here is from genome assembly GCF_055565775.1 of Streptomyces sp. NPDC028331. Taxonomy (NCBI): domain Bacteria; kingdom Bacillati; phylum Actinomycetota; class Actinomycetes; order Kitasatosporales; family Streptomycetaceae; genus Streptomyces; species Streptomyces sp. NPDC028331. The sequence goes on from NZ_JBVHTR010000021.1 coordinate 139,542, forward strand.
GTTGTAGCCCCGGCCGTAGATGCCCCACTCGGTGAAGTAGCCGAGCTTGACCTTGTCCCCGGTGGTCGGGGGAGTGGTGGTGCCGCCGGTGGTGTGGACGGCGACCGCGCCGCTGACGGGGCCGGTCTGGTCGGCGGTGTCACGGGCCTGGACGGTGTAGGAGTAGTCGGTGCCCGCGGTCAGGCCGGTGTCCGTGTACGAGGTGGCCGTCACGGTGGCGACCGTCCTGCCGTCGCGCAGGACGTCGTAGTTCTTGACGCCCTTGTCGTCGGTGGCCGCGCTCCAGCTCAGCTTCACCGAGGTGTCGGTGATGTTCGAGGCGGTGGGGGTGCCGGGCGCCGAGGGGGGGTTGTCGCCGGGCACGGTCGTGCCGCCGTCACAACTCGCACCGTTGAGCGAGCAGTTGCTCGGCGCCCCGGAACCGGTGCCGTTGAATCCGAAGGAGACGGAGGCGCCGGGGGCGAGGGTGCCGTTGTAGGACTTGTTCCTGGCGGTCCAGTGGGTGCCGGAATTGGTGACGTCCGCGTCCCACGCGGAGGTCACGGACGTTCCGGAGGGGAAGTCCCACTCGATCGTCCAGGAGTTGATGGTCGTCGAGCCGGTGTTCCGCACCGTCCACTTGCCTTCGAAGCCGGTGCCCCAGTCCTGGGTCTTGGCGTAGGTCGCGGTGGCGGTCGTGGCGGCCTGGGCGGGACCGGCGGCGAGTCCGACCAGCCCGGCGAGGGGGAGCAACAGGGTCGCGAACCCTGCCGCGGCTCTGTGTCTGAAGCGCATGCTGCGCCTCCCTGTCTTGGGGTATGGGGAGTCGTGGGCATGACTGAGCCTCCACGCCCACGGTGCCGCGAGAATAGAAAGGTCTGGACCAGAGGTCAATAGGTCTGGACCATTGCGCCGGTTGGTGGACTAGATCCCCAAGTCCTGTGCCAGTACGGCCGCTTGAACCCGGCTGCGCAGCTCCAGCTTGCCGAGAAGACGGCTGACGTGCGTCTTCACGGTCGCCTCCGCCATGTCGAGCCGCCCGGCGATCTCGGCATTGGAAAGACCCTCACCGAGGCACGACAGTACCTCGCGCTCGCGCCGGGTGAGGGCGTCCAGGACGGCCGGATCGGCCTTCGGCTCCCGTACCGGCCCGGCGGCGAACTCCGCGATCAGCCGCCGTGTCACCGCTGGGGCGATCAGCCCCTCACCGCGCGCAACCGTCCGCACGGCGTCGATGAGGTCCCTCGCCTCCGTGTTCTTCAGCAGGAACCCGGCCGCACCCGCCCGCAGGGCGCCGAAGACGTACTCGTCCAGGTCGAAGGTGGTCAGTACGAGAACGTCGGCGATCCCCTGCTGAACCACCTGCCGGGTCGCCGACACCCCGTCCAGCTTCGGCATCTGAATGTCCATCAGCACCAGGTCCGGCCGCAGCTCACGGGCGAGCGCGACCGCCTGCTCGCCGTCCGCGGCCTCCCCGACCACCTCGATGCCGGGCGCGCTGCGCAGGATGAGCACCAGGCCGGCGCGTACGGCGGACTGGTCCTCGGCGACCAGGACACGGATCATGCCGGGTCTCCTTCGGTCAGGGGAAGAGTGGCACGTACGGTCCACCGGGGGCCGTCGGGACCCGCCTCGAACGTGCCGCCCAGCAACCCGGCGCGCTCCCTCATCCCGGCGAGCCCGGAACCGGAACCGGGGGCGCGCGGGCCGTCCTCGTTGCCGTGGGGGCTGGTCACCCGTATGTCGAGCATTCTGTCGCGCTGGACCAGACGCACGGTGACCCGGCCCGGACCGGCGTGCTTGAGGGCGTTGGTCAGCGACTCCTGGACGATCCGGTACGCGGCCAGCTCCACGGGCGCCGGGACGCTCGCGTACTCGGCGTCGAGGCAGACGTCGAGCCCGTTGGCGCGGGCACTGCCGACCAGGGCGGCGAGCCCGTCCAGGGTGGGGGTCGCGGCGGGTTCGCGCTCGCCGCCCCCGTCGCGCAGGATGCCGATCAGCCGCCGCATCTCCTCCAGCCCGGCCACGCTGTTCTCGCGGATGACGGCGAGGGCCTCCTGGGAGGTCTTCGGGTCGTCCAGGGAGAGCGCGGCCGTGGAGTGGATGGCGATCGCGGACAGATGGTTGGCCACCATGTCGTGCAACTCACGTGCCACTCGGGCGCGTTCGGCGGTGACGGCCTGGGTGCGGTCCATCTCGGCGAGCAGAGCGACCTGTTCGGCGCGCAGCCGGGCCGCCTCGGCGGCGTCGCGGTGGTTGCGGACGACCCAGCCGGTGGCGGCGGGGGCGAGCGCGACGATGCCGACACCCACGCCGATCAGCATGGCCTGGGGGACGCGCCAGACGGCGAGGGGGACGAGCGCGCCGATGACGGTGAGGAGCCCCGTGACCCACGGCAGGCGGCGGGCGGAGGCGGGGGTGCCGTAGAGGACGGCCGCGTACATCAGGTCCGTGAACATCACGACGGTGACCACGCTGCCCCGGGTCACCGTGTCGGCCACCAGCGCGGCGGTGCCGATCAGCAGGGCCGCCTTGGGTCTGGTACGGCGCAGCAGCTCACAGCCGGCGGTGACGACGAGCGGCACGAGAAGCGCCCAGAGGGCCGGCCAGAGCACGACGGCTTCCCGCGGTCCCCGGGAAGTGAGCCCGGCGCCCCACAGCGACAGCCCGCCGAGCAGCCCGCCGACCGCGATCCGCACGTCGTCACGGTGCGGGCGGGGGAGGCGTACGGGCATGGGTCCATCCAACACGGCGCGCGGGCCGCCCGCGTGCGTCTCCGGAAGGGTCCCGGACTGCATCTTTCGATGTACGGCGACCTCGTCACCGCCGACGACGACCCGAACGTACCCGGACGCGAGCCTGTGGGCCATCGTCGGGAGATCTACCGCCGGCCCTGAATCCGCAGGCCCCGGACGCCGCCGTCACCGGCCCGAAGGAGCACCGTACGCTGACCCGGCGACGAGTGGTTCAGGGAGGGCGTATGAGCGACGCGGTCGGGGCGGTGCTGGTCGTGGACGACGACGCGGCCATCCGGCGCTCGCTGGAGCGCGGGCTCAGGCTCAGCGGGTTCCGGGTGCGGACCGCCGAGGGCGGGGCCGAGGCGCTCGCCGTCATCCGGGACGCACCGCCCGACGTGCTCGTCCTCGATGTGTCGATGCCCGGGATGAGCGGCATCGAGGTGTGCACCCGGCTCCGCGACGACGGCCAGGACCTCCCCGTCCTCATGCTCTCCGCGCTCGACGAGACCGCCGACCGCATAGCCGGGCTCCAGGCGGGCGGCGACGACTACCTCGTCAAACCCTTCGCCCTCCAGGAGCTCGTCCTGCGACTGCACGCCCTGCTGCGCCGCCGCCCGCCCGCCGACCGGGACGTGCTGCGCGTGGCGGACCTGGTGATCGACCCGGCGGCCCGCACCGCCCACCGCGGCGGCCGCGCCCTGGAGCTGACCCGGCGCGAGTTCGAGCTGCTGGAGGTGCTCGCGCGCAACACCGGCCTCGTCCTCACCCGTGACCAACTCCTGGAACGCGTGTGGGGCTACGACTTCGACGTCCGCACCGACGCCGTCGACACCTTCGTCAGCTATCTGCGGCGCAAGCTGGAGGCCGAGGGGCAGCGGCGGCTGATCCACACCGTGCGCGGGGTGGGCTTCGTCCTCAGGGACCAGCCGTGAGACTGTCCACCCGCATCGGGCTCGCCGTGGGACTCACCGTCCCGCTCCTCGTGCTGGCCTCCGGCTGGCTGCTGCTGCGCCTGGTCGCCCACGACCTGCACCAGGAGGAGGACCGCCATCTGAGCACCCGGGCCGCCGCCGTCGTCCCGGACGCGCGCTCCCTGCTGCGGGCGGCCGCCGCCGGCCGCGCCAAGGCCGCCGACACGCGGGAACGGCGGCTCTACAACGCCGCCCTCGACGTCGGCGTACGCGTCGTCGGACCCGACGCCACCTTCAGCGGCGGACCCCAGCCCGACACCTCCGTCGCGCTGCCCGCACAGGCCACCGTCCCGGTCACCGTCCGGGACGCCGGACGGAGCTGGCGGGCGCTGTCCAGGCCGATCGACGGCCCCGACGTCTCGGGCACCCTCTGGGTCTTCCAGCCCGACACCGCCGACCGCGCCCAACTCCGCCTCGTACGGCGCCGCGTGGTGATGACCGCCCTGCTCGCCGCGCCCCTGTCCGGCCTGCTCGCCTGGGGCCTGGCCACCGGCGCCACCGGCCCCCTGCGTCGCCTGGGCCGCCGCACCGCGGGCCTGGACCCGCGCACCAGTGCCGCCCGGCTGCGCCACGAGCCGACCGGCGTCAAGGAGGTCGACGAGCTCGCGGCCACCCTGCGCACGGTCCTGTCCCGCTACGACGAACAGGCCGCCCGTACCGCCGAAGCCCTGGACACCGCTCGCTCCTTCTCCGCCGCCGCCTCCCACGAACTGCGCACCCCGCTGATGAGCATGGGCACCAACCTGGACATCCTCGCCGCCCACCCCGACCTGCCCGAGCCGGACCGCACGGAGGTCATCACCGACCTGCGCCGTGAGCACGCCCGGCTGCTCGGACTGCTGGTGATGCTGCGCGAGCTGGGGCGCGGGGACCTGGTGGAGGCCGAGGCGTTCCGCACGGTCGACGTGACGGAGGCCGCGGACGCGGCGGTCGCCGAGGCCCGCCGCCGGGCACCGGACGCGGGGATCACGTTGAGCGCCGAGCCGGGGCTCACCGTGCACGGCTGGGAGCCCGGACTGCGGCTGCTGTTCGACAACCTGCTCGCCAACGCGCTGGCCCACGGACGGGACGGGCAGGGCAGGGCGGCCGTGGCGGTCGGGGTCCGCGGAGACGGCCAGGAGGTGGTGATCACGGTCGACGACCGGGGGCCCGGTGTCCCGCCCGAGTCCCGCGCCCGGATCTTCGAACGGTTCCAGCGGGGACCCGGCAGCTCCGGCTCCGGGCTCGGCCTGACCCTGGTCGCGCAGCAGGCGGCGCTGCACCGGGGCGGCGTCACGGTGACGGACGGCCCGGGCGGGGCGGGGGCGCGCTTCGAGGTGCGGCTGCCCAGGGCGGGTGGGGAGCTGCCCGGACGGCGGGACTGGCTGATCGGTACAGCCGGGGCAAACCGGTCACAGAGTTCCCACAAAGACGGCTCCTAGCGTCCCCGGTGTCGGACGGACGACGGGGCCGTCCGGGAACGGAGGATGACATGGACGTACGACGACGCCGGCGCACCCTGCTCGCGGGTCTGGCCACGGCCGCGCTGCTGGTGAGCGGGACGGGGGCGGCCGTGGCGGAGACGTCGGCCACGCCTGCGGCCACGGCCGCGGCGACGGCGGCGCCCAAGGGCGACGGGGCGAAGGCCCTGTGCAAGCGGGTGCCGAAGATCGAACAGCGCATCGACCGCGCGCTGAAGCGGCTGGAGGGCGGAGCGGGGGTCAAGGGCTCCATCGCCCGCCTGGAGCAGCGCGTGGACAACGCGAAGAAGGCGGGCCACCAGGAGATCGCGACCTATCTCCAGGACCGGCTCACCTTCCGCAAGTCGCTGGTGACGACGCTTCAGCAGCGGCAGAAGGATCTCGCCGCCGTCAAGACGTGGTGCGCGGACAACGACAACGGCAAGGCGGCGAGCTGATGCGTCGCGGGCTGCGGGCGGCCGTCCCCGTGGTGGTCCTGCTCGTGGGCCTCACCGCGGGCTGCGCCCGGGAGCACGGCACGGCGGCCACGCAGGTGTCGACCGGGGCGTCGCCCGGGGCCTCGTCCGCGGCCCCCACCGCGGCCCCGTCCGGGCTCGCCGACGTGCAGAAGAAGGTGGCCGCCGCGGAGTCGGCCCTCGCGGCGGCGGACCGGGACGCGGCCCAGGACGGCACCGGCCGCTGAGCGGGTGGGGAGCGCGCCTCAGCGGCTCAGCGCTCCCCGCCCGGCACCCACAGCACGTCCCCGGTCTCCTTGTTCGCGTACCGGGCCAGGATGAACAGCAGGTCCGAGAGCCGGTTGAGGTACGTGGCCGTCAGGGGGTTCATCACCTCGCCGTGCACCTCCAGCGCGGCCCATGTGGAGCGCTCGGCGCGGCGTACGACCGTGCACGCCTGGTGCAGCAGCGCCGCGCCGGGCGTGCCGCCGGGCAGGATGAACGAGCGCAGCTTCTCCAGGTCGGCCAGGAAGCGGTCGCAGTCCGCCTCCAGTCGGTCGATGTAGAACTGCTCCACCCTGAGCGGCGGGAACTCCGGGTTCTCGGCCACCGGCGTCGACAGGTCCGCGCCCACGTCGAACAGGTCGTTCTGCACGCGGGTGAGGACCTTGGCGACCTCCTCGTCGAGGCCGCCCAGCGCGATCGCGGTGCCGATCACCGCGTTCGCCTCGTTGGCGTCCGCGTACGCGGCGATCCGCAGGTCGGTCTTCGGCACCCGGCTCATGTCCCCGAGGTGCGTCGTGCCCTTGTCGCCGGTCCGCGTGTAGATGCGCGTGAGATTGACCATGTGACCAGCCTAGTTACGCCCCGGCCGTGCGGAACACCCGTGTGCCCACCGTCACGGCGAGCGCCGTGAGGCCGAGCGCGGCCAGGACGCCGTAGAGCATGTGCGCCGTCGTGTAGGAGCCGACGTACGCGTCCCGCACCGCGTCCACCAGATAGCGCAGCGGCATGAACCGGGACAGCACGTCCAGCCAGCCGGGGGCCAGGGACATCGGCAGCATCAGGCCCGAAAGGAGCATGGACGGCATGGTCGTCGCGTTGATGAGGGGCCCGAACTCCTGCGGTGTGCGGACGTTCATCGCCAGCGCGTACGACAGCGAGGCGAGCGAAAACGTGAGCAGCGCGACGAACGCGAAGCCGATCAGAACGCCGGGCAGCGGAGCCCTCAGGCCCATCGCCACCGCGGCGAGGACCAGCAGCACCGCCTGGAACACGAAGACCGTCGCGTCCCGCAGCACCCGGCCGAGCAGCAGGGCGAGCCGGCTCGCGGGGGTGACCCGCATGCGCTCGACCACCCCCTGGCTGTTCTCGATGATGATCCCGAATCCGGCGAACGCGGCTCCGTACAGACCGAGTTGGAGCACCAGGCCAGGGACGAGGACCTGCCAGGAGCTGCCGCGCGAGCCGAGCGGCAGGCCCGTCAGGAGCGGGCCGAAGAAGAGCAGGTACAGCAGCGGCATCAGCATGCCGAACAGCAGCGCGAAGCGGGAGCGCAGGGACTGGCGCAGATAGCGGCCGTAGATCAGCGCGGTGTCGTGGAGAAGCATCGTCGTGGTCCGGATTCCTATACGGCTACGGGGGCGGCGTCGGCCGGGGCGGGGCCGCGGCCGGTGATGGCGAGGAAGGTGTCCTGGAGGGAGGCGTCGACCGAGCCCGCGTACCGGAGCTTGAGCGCGCCGGGTGTGCCCTCCGCCACGACGACGCCCTGGTCCACGATCACGAGCCGGTCGGAGAGGGCGTCGGCCTCGTCGAGGTAGTGGGTGGTCAGGAAGACGGTGGTGCCGTGCTCGTCGCGCAGCCGGCGGATCAGGTCCCACAGGTCGGCGCGGCTGCCGGGGTCCAGGCCCGTCGTCGGTTCGTCGAGGAAGAGGATCTTCGGGCGGTGGGCGAGCGCCATCGCGATGTCGAGGCGGCGCCGCTGTCCGCCGGAGAGCGCGCCCGTCCTGCGGTCGAGCAGTTCGGTGAGGTCCAGGTCACGGGCCAACTCGGCGCAGCGCTCGATCGCCTGATGCTTGGTCAGGCGGTACAGGCGGCCCTGGGTGACCAGTTCCTCCCGCGCGGTGATCTGCGGGTCCACGCCGCCGGACTGCGCCACGTAACCGCATGCCCTGCGCACGCCGACGGGGTCGGTGGCCAGGTCGCGGCCGGCGACGGTCGCCGCGCCGCCGGTGGGTTTCAGCAGGGTCGTCAGCATGCGCAGGGTCGTCGTCTTGCCGGCGCCGTTGGGCCCGAGGAAACCGAGGATCTCGCCCTCCCGCACGGTGAGGTCGATCCCCCGCACCGCCTCCACCGGGCCGCGCTTGGTCTGGAAGGTACGGGCCAGGCCGGCCGTACTGATGATGGTCATGGCCCAAGAAAAACAGAGGGACTGAAAATTTGCAATGGCCCCAAATTTTGGGATGCTCCAGTGAAGCTAGGATCGGGGTATGGCAGAGGGGCTCAGGGAGCGGAAGAAGCGGCAGACCCGGCAGTACATCTCGGACGTCGCCACCGGGCTGTTCCTCGAGCGCGGCTTCGACGCCGTGACGGTCGCGGAGATCGCCGAGGCGGCGGACGTCTCCGTCAACACCGTCTACAACTACTTCCCCTCGAAGGAGGACCTCTTCCTCGACCGCTCCGCGGGAGTCGTCGACCGCCTCGCCCGCTGGGTGCGCGGACGTGGGAAGGGGGAGTCGGCCGCCGCCGCCGTCCTGCGCGAACTGCGGGACGAGCTCACGGCGGTCTCGCCGCGATTGGGGTTGATGGAGGGATATGACCGCTTCATGAGGGTCATTCACGACGCCCCGGCCCTGCGCTCCCGTCTGTGGGCCATCGGGCAGGAGGTCCTCGACAACCTCGAGGCGGCCCTGCGCGAGGAGACCGGCGCAGGCCCCGAGGACCCGCTGCCCACTCTCGTCGCCGGGCAGATCAACTGGGTGCACCAGACGGTCATGGCCGTCATCGGCCGGGAGATGATGGCGGGGCGCAATCCGGACGAAGTGTCACGGGAGGTGCTCGTGCTTCTCGACGAGATGGAGGAGCTGTTGAGCGAGAAGGTACTCAAGTACGCCGTCCGGGCCGTCGGATGACCCGTGCCGGTGTGAAGTCCGTCATGTGAGACGTGACGCGCATTACTAACCGGTCACACGGCCTCCCACGAGCGCTAGTGTCCGCCCGAGAGGCATACACGGACAGCGCGTCAGGGGAGTCGCACAGTGGCACGGAAGCTTGCCGTCATCGGGGCCGGACTCATGGGTTCCGGTATCGCCCAGGTATCGGCCCAGGCCGGCTGGGAAGTCGTCCTCAGGGACGTCACCAGCGAGGCGCTGACCCGTGGCACGGACGCCATCAAGGCGTCCTACGACAAGTTCGTGAGCAAGGGGAAGCTGGCGGCGCAGGACGCCGAAGCGGCGCTCGCCCGCATCACCCCCACCACCGACCTCGACGCCGCCGCCGACGCGGACGTCGTCGTGGAGGCCGTCTTCGAGAAGCTCGAGGTCAAGCACGAGATCTTCCGGGCACTCGACAAGCTTGTACGCGACGACGCCGTGCTCGCGTCCAACACGTCCGCCATCCCGATCACCAAGATCGCCGCGGCCACCGAGCGCCCGGAGCGCGTCGTCGGCGTGCACTTCTTCTCGCCGGTCCCGATGATGCAGCTCGTCGAACTCGTCCGCGGCTACAAGACGAGCGACGAAACCCTGGCCACCGCCCGGGAGTTCGCGGAGTCCGTCGGCAAGACCTGTATCGTCGTCAACCGCGACGTCGCCGGTTTCGTGACGACCCGTCTCATCTCCGCGCTCGTCGTCGAGGCCACCAAGCTGTACGAGTCGGGCGTGGCCACCGCCGAGGACATCGACCTCGCCTGCAAGCTGGGCTTCGGCCACGCCATGGGACCCCTGGCCACCGCCGACCTCACCGGCGTCGACATCCTGCTGCACGCCACCGGCAACATCTACACCGAGACCCAGGACGAGAAGTTCGCTCCGCCGGAGCTGATGCGCCGGATGGTTGACGCGGGTGACATCGGGCGCAAGAGCGGGCAGGGCTTCTACACGTACTGACACCGCGGACCCCAACGGGGATCACCCTCTCGGGTGAATTCGGTATCGGTTCGCCAACGATCGGCAACCTGGCCGCTCTCCAGGCAGTCAGACGTTGCACAACCACACGCGGAGTACATCAGCGACGCACTCTCGGGGAGCGCATATGCACATCAGGGGCGACCACGCCGAGCTGGTCGTCGGGGGCCGCCTCGACGTCCACAGCGCGGCGGACGCCCGTACGGTCCTGCACTCGGCCGTCGACGACGGCGTCGGCGACCTGGTGCTGGACCTGTCCGAACTGGACTCCTGGGACGCCACCGGGCTCGGGGTGATCATGGGGGCCCACCGGCGGGCCGGGCGGTGCGGCCGGCGGCTGGTGCTGCGCGGTGTGCCGCCGCAGATGCAGCGCCTGCTGGTGGCCACCCGGCTGCACCGGATCCTGGCCATCGAGGGCGGCATCGGGGTGGAGTCACTCCCCCGGGTCTGACCGGGCGGTGCGGGTTTCAGCGGCGCGACCCGGGTGACCCGGGTGTGGGCTCCCCAGGAGTGAACGCCGACGAAACGTGCGTCGCGCACAATCCTCACGAGACTGTGATGTCTCGGACGGCGCGGTACCCCGGCCTGTCGGAGATACTGACCGAAGGTTTAGGGTTCGGCTGCCCGCCGCCCGCAGGCCCTCGAGCGGGCACCGGACCAGAAGCGACAGCGCAGTGTGCGGCAAGGCCGGGAGGGGCTCAGGCACACGACGCTTTTGGGGGGCTTGACCTATGGACCCGAACAACACGGGACCCGACGAGTACGTCCGGGACGGCGCCGACGCGCCGGGCCGGCGACCGCCGCGGGACCCCATCACACCGGACTTCGGACAACCGGCTCCGGCACTCGCCCGTACCGTCCAGCTCGTGACGGGCGACTTCCTGCTCACCGTCAACCCCGTCGACGGCAGCGAGATAGAGGTCTGCCCGCCCGCGGAGCGGCCCGCGCGCCCGGCCAAGTACACCGCCGACGAACGGAGCGAGCGTGAGCGCGCCGCCAGGCCGCCCGTGCCGCCCGGGCCCTCGCAGCCGCGGCTGCCGCTCCTGGAGCGCCAGGAGGAGCGCGAGCGACTGGTGCGACTGCTCGCCCGCGGCCGCTCGGTCCGGCTCACCGGACCCTCCGGCTCCGGCCGCACCGCGCTGCTCGACATCGTCGCCGAGGACTGCGCCGACCTCGCGCCCGACGGCGTCGTACGCCTGACCGGCTACCGGCGCACCACCGGCGACCTGCTGTACGACCTCTTCGCCGCCGTCCACAAGGCGCCCGGGTACCGCCCGGACCGCGAGGAACTGCTCCAACACGTCCGCGAGATCGGCGCCGTCGTCGTCCTGGACGACCTGGAGTTCGGCGGCAGCGCGCTCGACGAGCTGCTGGACGCGACGCCCGAGTGCGCGTTCCTGCTCTCCGCCACGCCCGACGTGCCCGCGCCCTCCGCCGACGCGCAGGTGGAGGAGGTCTTCCTCGGCGGGCTCGACCGCGCCGGCGGTCTGGAACTCCTCGAGCACGCCGTCGGCCGCGACCTCACCGAGGAGGAGGCGAACTGGGCGGGCGACCTGTGGTTCGAGTCCGAGGGACTGCCGCTGCGCTTCGTCCAGGCGGGGGCGCTGCTCAGGCAGCGTGACCGGCAGCGGGCCGACGAGGGCGCCGTCGACGAGTTCGGCGTCTTCCAGGACGTCCCGGTCGACGCGCCCTTCGACACCGGGGACGACCGCGAGCTGCCGTTGCCGTCGCTCGCCGAGGCCGCCGCGGCCGCGCCGCTGCTCGCCGCCCGGCTCAGCGCGTCGGCCCGCGAGACCCTGAAGTTCGCGGTCGCGCTCGGCGGGGAGGTGCCGCACCAGACGCACCTGCCGGCCCTCGTCGACGAAACCCACGCGGACGCAGCCCTCGCCGAACTCGTCGGCTGCGCCCTGGTCTCCCCGGTCGGCTCCCGCTACCGGCTCGCGGCCGGAGTGCTGACCCAGCTCGAAGCCGCCGGGTATGCGACCGGCGCGGAGGAGTACGCCCTCAAGGCCGCCCAGCACTACTCCTGGTGGGCCGGGCACCCCTCGGTCACACCGGAGAGGGTCTGCGCGGAGGCCGACGCCATACTGGCCGCGCTGACCGCCCTGGTGCCGCTGACGTCCCCCAACCGCTCGACCTCGCTCGAGCAGGGGGGACCCCCGTCGCCCGCCGAGGGGGAGGACAGCGCCGCCGTACGGCTGGCCCGGCAGGCGGCGCCCGCCCTGGCCGCGGGGCTGCAGTGGGGCGCCTGGGAGCGGGCGCTGCGTTCCGGCGCCGAGGCGTCCCGGCTGGCCGGTGCGGTCGGGGAGCAGGCCTACTTCCACCACGAGCTGGGCGTCCTCGCGCTCTGCGGCGGGCAGCTCGACCGGGCCCGTTCCGAGCTGGAGGCCTCCATCGGGCTGCGCGGCGCCCTCGCCGACAAGCGCGGGACGGTCGCGGGACGGCGCGCCCTGGCCCTGGTCGCCGACCGGTCCGGTGAGACACCGCCCGGCGCGGAGCTGCTCCCGGAACCGACGCCGCCGACCGGCTTCGTGCTGCCGGCGCCCACCGGCGACCCGGCGACACTGGTCACCCGGCAGGCGCCGGCCCGCCCGGCCGGTGGCCTGCGGGGCGTGGTGCAGGGCACCCGGCGCAACCTCGTGGCCGCGGGCGCGGGGGCGGTGCTGGCCGCGGTGCTCGGCACGGTGGTGACGCTCGGCATGACGTCGAACGACGACGGCGACGCCCCGTCGGACCAGGTCCGGGTGGGCCCTTCGGCCAGCCAGGGCACGGACGGCGGCGGCCTGGGCGCGGACAAGGCGGGGGACAGCGGCTCGGGCGGCAAGGCCGGTGCGGGCACGGTGGGCGCGGCGACGGCGAAGGCTCCCGGCGGGGCCGGCACGCCCGGTACGACGGGCAGCCCGACGCCGGGCACCTCGGAGCAGCCGTCTGGCGATCCGACGGGTACGCGGGGGTCGACTCCTCCGAAGTCGCCGTCGAAGCCGCCCTCCACGCCGCCCACGAAGCCGTCGACGCCGCCTACGAAGCCGTCGAGCCCGCCCACCTCGGCAACCCCGGCACCCACGGACTCCGGGCCGACCACGTCACCGTCGCCCAGCGCGAGCACGCCGAGCACCTCCAACTCGGCGAGCGGGCCCGCGTCCAGCGCCCCTGCCACGACAAGCAGCTCGGCCGGCGCCCCCACCGCCACCGGCTCCGGCACCCCGAGCGGCACCGGCACGGTGATGTAGCGCACCGTCGACGCAAGAGGGCCGAGTCCGTCCCCTCAGGTTCTAGTAGTCGTTGCAACACCCCAGCTCAGGGGATGCAATGGACTTCGAGATCCGCAGGGACCGGACGGCTCAGGGGCCTGTGAAG
>NZ_JBVHTR010000022.1:0-33339 GCF_055565775.1 Streptomyces sp. NPDC028331
CTCGGAGGCAACAGGCGAAGGCTTGAAAGACACGACACCAGGATCCCGCCAACAAGCCCATCACACCCACAGAACTAACGAAAAAATCAGTAGTGGTCCGGTCGGCGAGCAGGCCAGCCGTAGCACGACAGGCGATGCCGGCCTGGGGCTGCCATGCCCCGGGAAGCGCGCCGGAGAGGGAAAACACCCATGTCGCACGGCGACGCCCAACGACACGACGCGAATCTCCGGCTGGGAGCCGCGGTGGCCGAGATCGAAGGGCTCTACACGGCACTGCTGAGGGCCACATCCCCCCGGCGGCAGCAGCGGCTTCGGTTCGAACTGGCACGCGCCGCCGAACGGCTCGCGGCCGTTCCGGGCCGGCGGCGGGGAAGAGTGTCGCCTGTGCCTCCGAGGCGCACGCGCCAGGAGCGGCGCAGAGCACTGGCCGAACTGGGCGCGGCGTGGATCACCGAGCGCTACGGACGGAACGCACGCTGACGCGAAGGGGGACACGCGATGCCGGATCCCCCACCCGCCCCACCACGCGGACACCGCAGTCTCCGGGGGATCACGCGGCGCACTGCACCGGTGCGGGCGGTGAAACCGTCCGCACGAGCCAGGACCCGGATCACGTCGTGTTCCGGTCGGATGCGACGGCACCTCTCGTCCGTGCACCCAGCAGGGCATTGCGGAGGACCTGGATTCGTTTGCTAGATTGCGCAACCAATTGATCAATGATGCCTTGCTCCGCCTGATGGGGACTGACACTCCTCGACGGCGTCCTGGGCCTGACCGTTTGCGGGAGTTGGAGATGCCTGACCTGCGGGAGGGCTCCACCGGCCGCGCCACGCGCCGTCGTGGCACCCAGGCGCCCCGTCAGCGTACGGAGGGGTCCTCCGGCGCTCGGCCCCCCGGCCTGGAAGGCGCACGGCGTCGGGTCCGGCCGGCGAGCCGGGGGAGGCGGGTACTGCGGGCGGCCGCGATATGCCTGGCTCTCGCGGTGCTGGTGGCGGGTTGTGCCGGGTGGTGGCTCTACCAGCACTTGAACGGCAACATCACGAGTGTCTCGCTCGACGGCAAGGGCGGCACCGAGAAGGCGGATGCCTTCGGCCGCACACCCATCAACATTCTGGTGATCGGCTCGGACGGGCGTACCAGCGCGGAGGACTGCAAGCTGGGCGGCGGCTGTTCGCAGACCGGCGTGCAGTCCGGCAACGGGAACGCGGACGTGGAAATGGTGGTCCACATAGCCGCGGACCGCTCCAACGCCTCCGTGATGAGCATCCCCCGCGACACCGTGACCAACGTCCCGGCCTGCAAGGACAGTGCCAGTGGCGCCTCCACGTCCGGTTACTACGGCCAGATCAACAGCGCGCTGTCCTACGGACCGGCCTGCCAGGTGGCCACCGTCCACCAGCTCACCGGCATCCCCATCGACCACTTCGTCAAGCTCGACTTCGCCGGTGTGGTGAGCATGTCCGACGCGGTGGGCGGGGTGTCAGTCTGCGTCAGCGACAACGTGTACGACACCTACTCGCATCTGAAACTGTCCAAGGGCACCCACACCCTCAAGGGGGTCGGGGCTCTGGAGTTCGTCCGCTCCCGGCACGGCTTCGGCGACGGCAGCGACCTGGGCCGCACCTACGCCCAGCACATGTTCCTCAGCGCCATGATCCGTAAGTTCAAGAGCGCGGGCACACTGACCGATCCCACGGCGGTGTACGACCTGGCCGATGCGGCGACCAAGGCCCTGACCGTGGACGACGGCCTGGGGAGCATCAGCAGACTGGTGGATCTGGCCTCCGACGTGAACAAGGTCCCTTCAGGCCGGATCACGTTCACCACCATGCAGACCGCCCCCGATCCCGGCAACAAAGACCGAGTGGTGCCGGGCGTCGGTGCGAAGTCGCTGTTCGCGGCCATCGCCAACGACCAGCCCCTGACCGGCGACTCGGGCAAGAAGTCCACGGCGGCCACCGCCACCGCCTCCCCCCGGGCGGTCGACCCCTCCCAGATCGCCGTGAAGATCGAGAACGGCACCGGCACCGGCGTGCCTCGCGCCTCCGAACTCGCCACCGCCCTCACCGGCAAGGGCTTCAGCTCGGGCACCACCACGGCCAACGCCGCCGGCACGATGCCCACCACCACCCTCACCTACGGCGCCGGCCAGAAACCCCAGGCCCAGGCGGTGGCCGCAGCGCTCGGGCTGCCGTCCTCACACCTCAAGCAGGGCGGCACCGACGGCCTGACCCTCGTGATCGGCAGCGACTGGCCCAGCGGCACCACCTACCCCGGCGGGAACGGCGGCACCTCCTCCCCGGCGCCCGCCGACACCCATGCCGCGGTCACCAACGCCCATGCGGAGACCGCAGACCAGTCCAAGAGCTGCGCCCAGGTCAGCCCGTACAAGACCGTCCAGTTCAACGGCGTCGACATGACCCCCGCCCAGGCGTACGCCGCCGCCACCGGCCAGCCCGACTCGGACCGCTGACCCGCAGGCAACCCCCTCGCCGACCCGGGCCTGGACCCGTCCGGTGTCGGCCACGACACCAACCAGGCCCGCACCGTCCTCGGCTCCGGCGGCCCGACCGGGCAGGGGCTCTTCCACGGGGCGCAGACCACAGGGCAGTTCGTGCCGGAGCAGCAGACGGACTTCGTCTTCAGGGGCGCGGCGGAGGAGCTGGGCTTCGTCGGCGACGGGCCGGTGATCTGCGGGCCTGACCCAGTGCCACCGCCAGCGTCCCGGTCCGCCCGGGATCGGGTGCGGTGTGTGTCCAGCCCCGGTCCGAGGCGGTGCTGCTCCAGCGACGCCCCTCGAACGTCACGGACGTGGCGTGCAGTTCGGTGGCGTGGCAGACCAGCCACAGGGCGAGGGACCAGCCCGTGGAAGCCTGATCGGTCGCAATCGGGTAGCTGACGCTGCCGCCGGAGGCAGGCAGGGCGACCGGCGCGTCTCCGAACTCCCGCCGGACGGTTGCCGCGACACCGCCACCGTCACCGGCCTCGCTCACCGCGCCCGCCGCACCGCTTCCTGCGTCGGAGGGGGCCGGATCGGCCCCGCTCACCGTGCAGCTCAGCGCCGGCCCCTCCCGCCCCGTCAGCACGTCGGCCAGCGTCGCCGCCATGTCCTCGTGCTGGGCGTACGCCTCCGGGTAGCCGCTGTGCTGGACCCGCTGCGCGGCGACGGTGACCGGCAGCGCGACGTAGTCCGGCACCTTCACCAGCGCGTCGAAGAACCTGCCCGACGCGTAGACGGGGTCGCGGATCTGCGCAGGGCTGCCCCAGCCCTGGGACGGACGCTGCTGGAACAGGCCGATTGAATCGCGGTCCCCGTAGGTGAGATTGCGGAGTTTGGACTCCTGGATCGCGGTCGCCAAGGCGATGGTGACGGCCCGTTCCGGCAGGCCGCGCGCGTGGGCCACGGCCGCGATGGTCGCGGCGTGGGACGCCTGGTCCAGGTCGAGCGTGACCGTTCTGCCGTCCGGGCCGTGCGCCGTGCACTCGTCGGGAGTCGTCGAGTGGATGAGCCGGACGGCGAGGTAGCTCACGAGCGCCAGGACCACGCTCACCCCGATCACCACCGCCCACGCCTTGCGGCTCCCCCTCCTGCGTGCCGCCACGCCGACCCTCCTCTTACCTGCCCTCAGCTACAGTTCAGTTGCTTTGTTGCGCAACCATATAACTTTGTTGGCCGTGGCCCGGAACGGGACTTCGGCGGAGAACCGATCAAGGGGGAAGGCATGACTGGTCGGCGTGGACCGGCGAAACCGGCCGTGCGGCCGAGCCGGTCAGGGCGCCTGAGCGACCGGGACCTGGAGTTGGTCCTCCTCCTCGGCGCGGTCCTCATCTCCTGCTACGGCTATGCCGAGACGTCCCTCGCCGTCAGCGGCAAGCTGCCGCCGAGTCTGGCGCTGACGTGCCTGGCGGCGGTCGTCCTGCCCGTGGTGTGCCATGTCGCCGTACGCCGGTTCGCGCCCAACGCCGATCCGCTGATCCTGCCGCTGGCCACCCTGCTCAGCGGTCTGGGGCTCGTCCTCATCCACCGGCTCGACCTGGCCTACGCGGCGCACTACCGTCACGCGACAGCCGCGGCATCCGGGCAGTTGATGTGGTGTGTCATCGCCGTGGTGGTGTTCGCCGCGGTGGTGGCCCTGCTCAGGGACCACCGCAGGCTGCAGCGCTATCCGTACGTCACGATCACCCTGGGACTCGTCCTGCTGATGGCGCCGGCCTTCTATCCCGGCGACGTCTACGGCGCCAAGCGGTGGATCTTCATCGGGCCCCTGTCCTTCCAGCCCGGCGAGTTCGTGAAAATCATCATCGTGGTGTTCTTCGCCGGATACCTGACGCTGCGCAGGGACGCCCTCGCGCTTGCCGGCCGGCGCGTCATGGGTATGTACCTGCCACGTGGGCGACAGCTCGGCCCGGTCGCGACGGTGTGGATCCTCAGCCTGCTCGTCCTGATCTTCGAGCGGGACCTCGGCACCTCGCTGATCTTCTTCGGCCTGTTCGTGATGATGCTGTATATCGCGACCGAGCGCACCGGCTGGGTGGTGTTCGGCGTCGTGATGTTCGCCGTCGGCGCCTTCGTCGTCGGCTCCTTCGAACCGCACGTGCACGGCCGTGTCGTCGCCTGGCTGCATCCCATGGACATCTTTCTGCCGCCTGAGAAACGACCGGTGGGACTGGTCTCGGACCAGGCCGCCCAGGCCTTGTTCAGCTTCGGTTCGGGCGGCATCCTCGGCACCGGCCTCGGTCAGGGCCACCCGGAGCTCATCGGTTTCGCCGGACGCAGCGACTTCATCCTCACCACCGTCGGCGAGGAACTGGGCCTGACCGGCGTCACGATCGTCATCCTGCTCTACGCGCTGCTCGCCGAGCGCGGCCTGCGGACGGCCCTGACGGTTACCGACCCGTTCGGCAAACTGCTCGCCGGCGGTCTGGCCGCTGCGCTGGTGCTGCAGGTCTTCGTCGTGTGCGGCGGTGTCACCGGGCTGATCCCGCTCACCGGCAAGGCCCTGCCGTTCCTCGCCCAGGGCGGCTCGTCCATGGTCGCCAACTGGCTGCTGGTCGCCGTCCTGATCAAGGTCAGCGACACGGCCCGCCGGCCCCCGCCGGTGCCGGCCGCGGACGTCGGCGCCGCCGAGACCCAGTTGGTACGGCCGTGAGCCCGGCATCCCCTTCGCAAGCACCTCCTCGACGTCGACGGCCTCGGGATCGAGGAGATCCGCTCCGCCCTGGACCCGAGGGCGGAACTGGCCGACGCGGTGAACGGTGAGCCGGGCGAGTCGACCGAGCAGGCCGCGCGAACGCCGACCGGGCGGACTGGAAGTGGGGCGAGCCGAGTGGCCTCGCCGGAGCAGACCCCCCGGGTACGCCTACGATCCCGACGCCACCTGAGCGACGACGAGCGGTCGGGCGGCCCGGGCTGCACCGAGCGGTCAGGGATACGGCTGAGGGCCGCCCGTCACCCGAAGGCGAACGCGCCGGCCCTCCTCCGGAGGGCGAAGGCACCCGCCCTCCGGAGGAGGACGAAGGCATCGGCCCCTCCGCTCGAAGAGAACGGCGTGCCACTCGCCCCGCGTGGGCAGCCGCCCCCCCCACGTCGGCATGAGGCAGACGCCCCTCACACCGGCGTGAACCAGCCGGCCCCCGGCCCAGCTCGAAGCAGGCGCCCCTTACGCCAGGGTGAAGTACGCGAGGCTGCCCAGGCCCGCCACCGAGCAGTAGATGGCGAACGGGACAAGGGTGCGGTTCTCGAAGTAGCGGACGAGGTAGCGGGTTGCGAGGTAGGCCGCCACGAACGCGGCCAGGCTGCCCGCCAGCAGCGGGCCGCGCAGGCCGTTGCCCTGTGCGCCGAGCAGCGGCGGCAGCTTGAGCAGCGCGGCGCCGCCGATCACCGGCGTGGCGAGCAGGAACGCGAAGCGCGCGGAGTCCTCGTGGCCCAGGCCCTTGAAGATGCCCGCGCTGATCGTGGAGCCGGAGCGGCTGATGCCGGGGAGGAGGGCGAGGATCTGGGCCGCGCCGATCGTCACGGCCTGCCGGATCGTCATGCGGGTGATCCGCAGGTCCGACTGTTCCTCGGCCGACAGATGTTCCTCCCCGGGGGCGGTCACGGCCCCGGCCCTCCTGCGGCCGGTCCCGCCGCGCCGCAGCTGCTCGGTGACGAAGAGCACGACGCCGTTGAGCGCCAGGAAGATCGCGGTGGGGATCGGGCGCCCGAGCGTCGTGCGGAACACCTTGTCGAGCGCAACGCCGGCGACCGCGACCGGGACGCATGCGGTGACGATCAGCCAGGCGAGCCGCTGGTCCACGGTCTCGATCCGGCGCTGGGTGACCGACGTCGCGAGGCCGCGAATCACGCGGACCCAGTCTCGCCAGAAGTAGACGACGAGCGCGAGCGCGGTGGCCAGGTGGAGGCCGACCAGCTCGTTGAGGTAGAGGGACCCGTCGGCGGAGACGTTCAGGTCGTGTTTCCAGTGCCCGCCGAGCAGCGCGGGTATCAGGATGCTGTGCCCCAGGCTGGAGACGGGGAAGAGTTCGGTGACGCCTTGCAGCAGGCCGACGCCCACGGCTTCGGGATAGGTCAGAACGGACATCGGCCGGCCTTCGTCTCCAGGTGTGCGAGGGGGCGGAGCCGAGGGCCCGCGCGCGGCGGACGGCTCCGGCCGCGGAAGGTACTACAGGCGGGCAAGAAACCGGACAGCCCACCCGAAGCGCCCGGCTCACGCTGCTCCCTCTTTCGGACGCCGCCAGCCGGACCTCCGCCAGGAATTACCCGGCTTGACCCGGTTTGCTCCCGTCGAGCAGATGCCGTTCGTGGCGCTTGCGGGCCAGGACGAGCCCGGCGGCGTACAGCGCCAGGACGATGGTGAGAAGCAGGTAGTACTCCAGAGGGAGCACGGTGAGGCCGAGCAGCGGGCCGAGCGGGGAGACCGGCAGCACCAGACCGATGACCGCGAGGCCGGTCGCGGTCCAGCCGACCGGGCCGGGCGGGCGGTCCTGGAAGAAGCGGCGGCCGGTCCGCAGCAGCACCATCACCAGGCTCTGGGTGATTAGGTTCTCGGTGAACCAGCCGGAGTGGAAGACCGCCTCGTCGTCGACCGGGCCCGGGCCGTGCAGGGCGAGGGCCAGGACGACGAAGGTGGCGAGGTCGGCCGCCGCGTTGAGGATGCCGAAGCCGACGATGAAGCGCAGCAGGGCGCGCGGGTGGAGGGCGACCGGGCGGCGCAGCAGGGCCGGGTGGGGGCGGTCGTAGGCGAAGGCGAGCTGCACCGTGTCGAAGCACAGGTTCTGCACCAGTACCTGCGCCGGGAGCATCGGCAGGAAGGGCAGCAGAAGACCGGCGGCCAGCATCGCGATGACGTTGCCGACGTTGGACGACAGTGTGATGCGCAGATACGTGGCGATGTTGCCGCCGCTGTGCCGGCCCGCCCGGATGGCGTGGTCGACGGCGGTGAGGTCCTTGTCGGCGAGCACGACGTCGGCACTTTCCCGCGCCACGTCGGTGGCGCCGAGTGGGGCGATGCCGACGTCCGCCGCCCACAGCGCGGACACGTCGTTGACCCCGTCGCCGAGGAAGCCCACGGTGTGACCGCCGGTGCGCAGCGCGGCGCTGATCCGGGCCTTGTGCTCGGGGGTGCAGCGGGCGAAGACGGTCGTACGGCGGGCCAGCTCGGCCAGTTCGGCGTCGGTCAGACCGTCGATGCGGTCGGCGGTGACCACGGCGTCCTCACCGAGCGGGACATTCAGGTCGCGACAGGCCCGTGCCGCCGTGCCCGGGTGGTCACCGGTGAGGATCTTGACCGTGACGCCGCGTGCGGCGAGAGCGGCGAGGGCGGGCGCCGCCGTGGGCGCGAGGGCGTCGTGCAGGGTGACGAAGCCGCGGAAGTCCAGGCCGCGTTCATCGGCCGGGGTGTACTCGCGCAGCCGGACCGCGCGTTCGGCGGTGGCCACCGCCAGCACCCGCAGGCCGTCCCGCGCGGCGCGGTCCGCGAGGTCCGTCAGGCGCCGCACCTCCGCCGGCTCCAGCGCACAGCGCTCCAGGACGGCCTCCACGGCGCCCTTGACGACGAGCGTGTGCGAGCCCAGCCGGCCGGGACTGCGCACCACGGCCGTGGACAACCGGCGCACGGGGTCGAACGGGAGCGCCGCGACCCCGTCGTACGCCATCAGGTCGTCCTCGTCGACCGCGTCCAGGAGCGCCTCGTCCAGCGCGTCGGGCTCGGGCAGCTCGGCGAGCTGAAGGGTCCACCAGGCGTTGACGGCGGCCCAGCGCACCACCTCGGGATCGGCGTCGCCCGCGGTGTCCAGGCCCCGCTCGACCACCGGCCGGTCCTGGGTGAGCGTGCCCGTCTTGTCCAGGCACAGCACGTCGACCGCGCCCAGGTCGTGCAGGGCCGGGAGCCGTTTGACGATCACCCCGTGCGTGCGGGCCAGCAGCGACGCGCCGCGCGCCAGACACGTCGTGACGACGACCGGCAGCATCTCCGGCGTCAGCCCCACCGCCACCGCCACCGCGAACGGCAGGGTCTCCAGCCCCCGGTCGCGCAGCGCGGCGTTGGCCATGAGCACCAGCGGCGGGGTGAGCAGCATGAACCGGATCAGGATCCACGAGATGCCGTGCACAGACCGGTCGAAGGCGCTCCGCTCGCGCCGGCCCACCGTACGGTCGTGGGCGGCCGCGAACCGGGTGCGCCCACCCGTCTCCATCACGACGGCGGTGCCGCTGCCGGTGGCGACGCTGCTGCCCTGGAAGCACAGCTGCGGTTGCTCGAACACCGCGGCCGGGGCCGGTCCGGCGACGTCCGCCGCGTGCTTCGCAACCGGGGCCGACTCACCGGTCAGCGCCGACTGGTGCACGGTGAGTCCCCGCGTGCGCAGCAGCCGTACGTCCGCCGGGACCAGGTCGCCCGGGCCGAGCTGGACGATGTCGCCGGGGACCAGGTCCTCCACCGGGATCTCCTGCGGCTCGGGCGCCGCGTCGTCGGCGGACCTGCGCAGCACGGTGGAGGTGGTGGCGACCAACTCGCGCAGATGGGCCATGGACTGGTCGGCCCGGCGCTCGCCGGAGGCCCGCAGCACTGTGCTGATCACGACCAGCACGAGGATCACACAGGCCGTGGACCAGGCGAGCACAAAAGCGGAGACCACGGCGAGGCAGAGCAGCACCGCGGTGAAGGGGTCGCGCAGGCCGCGCAGCAGCAGGCGCGGCCAAGAGGAGTCCTCACGGGCGGGCAGCGTGTTGCCCCCGAAGCGGGCCAGGCGCAGCGCGGCCTCGTCCTCCGTCAGCCCGCGCGGCCCGGTGTCCAGCCGCCGCAGCACCTGCAGTGCTGTGCTCGCGTTCGACGCCCCGGCGGGCGTCCGCGTCTCGGTGTCACCCGGCGTGCGCGTGCCCGGTACGCCCCCGGACACCGGCGTCGCAGCGTCCTCTCCCCAGGCCGGGGCGCTCCTAGGCATCGGTCCCCTGCAATCCACCCTCGACAGCGGTCGGTTCCGCGGCGCGCCGGGACAGTTGGCCGACCATCACCCGCACGACGGCGACGACATCGGGGTCGTCGACGTAGTAGATCTGCCGTCGGCCCTCCCGGCGGGATCGGACAAGACCCGCGAGCTTCAGTTTGGACAGGTGCTGGCTGACGGCCGGCAGCGCCCCGCCGATCCGGTCCGCCAGCGCGCTCACGTCGCTCTCGCCCTGGGCCAGAGCCCACATGATGTGCAGCCTCGGCGCCGCGGCCAGCAGCCCGAAGGCGGCGGCCGCCTCCGCGAGCACATCGGTGGACGGATCCTCGAAGCCGCCGAAGATCTGCGCCACAGTCCCCTCCCTCTCGCCACCGGCCCACCAGGGTCGCCCGCAGCACGCGGCCACCAGTCTAGGCGTCACCTGCCGGACGTCTCGGCCGTCGGCTGTGAACCTCGGCGGGCTCCGTGCTCCTTGATCGACTCGGCGCGTTCGACGGTTTCGCCGACGTCGTGGTGCCTGGCGCGCTGTCCGTCCGGGGCGGGGGTGGGCGGGTTTCGGTGCGTCTGCCGAGCGGGCCGGAGGCCGTCGCACGACCGGTTGTGCCCGGGCCGGGGTATCGCCCACCTGACGCACGGCGGGTCAGAGATCGGTGAGTTGTCGGCTCTTGCGGTCCTCGATGATGTGGTCCACACACACGGCGAGGATGATCAGCAGCAGTCCGTCCGGCTCGTACATCAAGCAAGCACGATTCGTCCGCGATAATAGTTGCGCTGTTGCGCAAGACAGCAAGGGCATCCGCAGGTGAAACGGGGAGTCACACATGGCCACTGCATACCGCCGTCCTATGAAGAGCCGCGCGGCGGCGCTACTCCTGACGCTGCTGCTCGGACTGGGCCTGACCGTGACACCGGCGGCCGCCGCGACCGACACACTGCAGCGGGCGACGGCGGACGTCGCCACCGTACGCACCGGGTACGCGTCGCCGAACACCGCCTCCGACCTCAGCCTCCGACACCCCATGTCCCGGCATCACGCCTCGTCGGCTCGGCTCCGCACCTCGAAGACCAGGAAGAAGAGCGGCTTCTTCAAGAAGCTCGGCATCTTCCTCCTGGTCATCGTCATCCTGGTCATCCTCTTCATCGCCCTGCTGGTCTGGTTCCTGGTCCGGCTCGTCCGCAGGGCCTTCTCCCGCGGCGGCCGGAGCTGAGCCGGCGACCGGCCGTGCACCCTTGAGGCCGTTGCACCCGCACGTCAGGAGCACGCCCAGTGTCTTCCTCGTCCGGCTTCGGGCCGTGGCCACGAGACACGACAAGCTCGCCGTCCGCTACGAGGCTCCGTTGTGCTGGACGCGGTCCTCAACGCCCGGCTGCTCCTGCTCGACCGGGCGGCGATCGTGTCCCAGTACCCTCCGACACAGGGGGCGATCATGAAGGAGCGGACGGGATCGCCCCCTTTGTCCTCGACCTGGTTGCAGAGGTGACCGTGTGGCTCTGACCGGAACGTCCTTCTTCGCGGTACTCGTGATCGCGGCCGTCGTGGCGGTGATCGGCACGATCGCCCTGTGGTCCTGGGTGCGCGGACCGAAGGTCGTGCGCTGGCTGGTGCACGGTGTGATGATCGGTGTGTGCCAGCTGACGGCCATCTGTGTCGTGGCGACGTGGATCAACAACAGCTACGGCCTGTACGCCTCATGGTCCGATCTCCTCGGTAACACGAACAACGGCAACGCGGTGGCGATGCCCGGACCGCCGATATCCCGTGCCAAGTTCAACCACGCCACCCAGGACGGGGTCCTCGACACCTACTTCCACGGGCGGCGTTCGGCCCTGTCCGGTCAGGTGCTGGTGTGGACGCCGCCGCAGTACGACCAGGCCGCCTACCGCACGAAGCGCTTCCCCGTGCTGATGCTGCTGCACGGGGTGCCCGGCTCGCCGCAGTCGTGGCTGGAGCACGGCGGGATGCCGGGGGCGTTCCAGGACCTGCTGAACCAGCGGAAGGTGAACCCGTTCATCCTCGTCATGCCGGTGGTCAACCCCGGCAGCGTGGACACCGACTGCAGCGACCTGCCCCAGCGCAAGGTGGCGACCTGGCTCTCTTCCGACGTGCCGGACCTGATCCGGCAGAAGTTCCGCACGCTGTCCGGTCCCCGCGGCTGGGGTGTGATGGGCTACTCCACGGGCGGCTTCTGCTCCGCGAAGCTGCCGCTGCAGTACCCGAAGGTCTTCGGCGCGGGCGCGGCCCTCGACCCCGACCCGCTCGCCGGCGACCGATCCGTCATTCCGGATGCGGCCGAGCGGCGGGTGAACAGCCCGATGTACCTGGTCCGGCACACCCGTGCACGAGTCAGCCTGTTCCTTGCGACCTCCCGTCAGGACCGGTTCAGCCCCGCCACGGCCATTGAGGAGTTCGCATCGGCGTCCGCGGCTTCGTCCGTGCGGGTGCGGACCCTGCTGCTGCCGAGCGGCGGTCACAACTACAACACCTGGTCGGCGGAGTACCCGGCGGCCTTCGGCTGGTTGAACCAGTGGCTGTCGGCGCCGCGTTGAGTCCGTGCCCCGCCTCGGCGGACCTGCGCCGCGAACGCCTCTGACGCCCGCTCGTCGAAGAGTACGGAGCGCCGGCGGCCCGGGGTCCGAGCCGGGCCAGGAGCCGGGGCCGCAGGGCGACCCTTGTTCGGGCGGGCCCTCCCGCCGCTGCCCCCTCCGCATGCGCTGAGAGCACGCGGAGCTGACGTCGGCGGCGCGCCGCCGGGTCCGGCACTATCAGCAGGAGTAGCCCGTGGCTTCGGGTCGGGTCTCGTCGGCCGCTCCGATCGTTCGGCTGTTGCAACACAGTGACAAAGCGCCTACAACGCGTCCGTGTGATGGAACGTCTTTTTCGGTGAGACCGCGCCAATGGCACCTACCTCGCCTTTGGCTCAAAGCCTGCTATTCCATATCGAGAGGGGCAGAACAGTGATCGTTGCCAAACGGCACACTGTGCGCATCGCGGCCGTCGGCGCCATCAGCGCCATCTCCGTCGCCGTGGCGGGGAGCGCAATGGCGGCCACCCCGGCCGGCCACATCGCACTCCCCGCCGCCGCGCACGCGGCCGCGGCCGTCAAAGCCGGCATCACCGCCAAACCGTCGGTGTCCTCGGTCCGGGCCTGGGACCTGTTCCGGGTAACCGGCAAGACCGTCGGCCTCAAGGCGGGCAGCAAGGTGACGCTCCAGCAAAAGCAGCACGGCAACTGGGTCACGCTGCCCGCCAGCGCGCCCATCTCGCGCAACGGCTCCTACTCGCTGGGCGTCAAGCTCGGCCTGAAAGGGAAGAACGACCTTCGCATCGTCAGCGGCAACACGGCCTCACCGGTCTTCAGCGTAACCGTTCGATAGGCCGGCTGCCGCAGGAGCCGACTCAACGGACGTTGTCCGGCAGCAGCGCACGGGTGGCCCGGTACATGGGGGCCGTCCCCGCACCCGTGGGCACGGCCCCGGCACGGGTGGCGCGCCGGAGTACGTTCCCCTCAACGGGCACGAACGTGCCGTCCGGCCTGGACGCCTGGCGTTCGAGCGCCTGCAGGGCCGTTTCCGGCCGGCCGCATCACCCGCTTTACGGGGCGTCAGGCACCGGTGGCTCAGTGTGCGACCAGCCGCTCGCTCATCCACTGCAGCATCGGCGGGATCTCCCGCTTCCAGGTGTTGAAGTTGTGCCCGCCGTTCGGAAGGATGATCGACGAAATCCTGGTCACGTTCGTGTCCTGCACGCTCTTTATGAACTTGAGCGTGTCCTTGTAGTTGTGCTCACCGACCCTGCTGCTGGTGACGAGCAGCGACGTCTCGGGGGCGGGCAGATGCCTGAGCGCCCAGAAGAGGTCGGCACGGTTCTGCAGGTTCTTGTCGCCGTGGAAGAGGTCCCCGGTGGTGGGGTCGATCAACGCCCTGTAGTACGGCGACAGGCCCGCGGCGGCCGCGTACGAACCCGGGTGGTGCATGGCGATCTTGAGTGCGCAGTAGCCGCCGGTCGAGTCGCCGGCGATGCCCCAGCTGGCGGGCGTCTTGTCGACCCGGTAGCGGGACATCACCGCATCGCGCAGGTCCTTGGCGAGGAACGTCTCGGTCTGCGGGCCGCGGGGAACGTCAACGCACTCGGTGTCCCGCGGCGGCGCCACGGTCGGACGTAGCATCACCAGGATCATCGGCTGCATCTTCCCGCTTTTGGCCAGCTGCTGCGCTGTGCTCGGGTAGTTCAGCTTGTCCACCAGCGCCTGGGCCGTGCCCGGGTAACCCGTGAGAACGACGGACACCGGGAACTTGCGCGCGCGGTTCTGCGGCTGGAAGTACTCCGGGGGCAGGTACACGAACGCCGGCGCGGCCAGATGGGTCGTACGGCCGATGATGTCGACCTTCTGGACCTGCCCGGACATCTGCGGCAGCGCGCTGCTCGCACCGATGACACGGGAGGCGGAGACCACTTGGACGGGGCTGCCGCCGCCCTCCGCTATATGGTCGACGACCACTCCCTGGCCGGTCTCCTGGCCGAACAGGTCGGACCAGCTGGCGTAGAAACCGAAGGCCTGGTTGGTGGCGAGTCCCACCGTGGCGAAGCCCGCCAGTTGGGTGGCGAGCAGCAGCCCGAACCGTCCGCTGATGGCCCGCCAGTTCCGCCGGGCGAGGCGCGGCCACAGCCATATCGTGCCGAGGAACAGCACGAGGGCGAGGACGATCGCCAGCATCAGCACTTTGTTGCTTGTGAGACCCATGGGCTGTTACCTGCCTGCGCTTTCTGCCCGGCACCCGCCCGCGCCTGGTCGCGAGGGCTAGCCCGGGGCTTTCCTTGGCCTTTGACCCGACTTTCCGATGGGGAGTGAACCTCTCCTCCCTGGACACCGCCCTAAGGGGCGCAATGTCGCCGGATGCCCGATCGAGCCCGGGTTCAAGGTCTCTCGCAGAACTACGAGATGCGATGTCTGTCAGATACATGAAAAAATGCCGGGCGAGGTTCCGACCCGATCCGGTCGGCCACGGCGCACACTGCGCGACCCGCGCCCAGGACCGAAAGAGTGCAACGCTGCGAAGCACACTGATTCCTGGTCGGTTCCTGGTCGGTTCAGTGTCCGGCCGGCGGCTGGATGTAGTCCTCCAGGCGGGCCACCGCGAAGCCCTGTTCCCGGATGCGCTTGAGCAGATTCGCGAACATCTCCGTCATGGTGGCTCCCTTGAGCTCCGCAGGGCCGCGGAAATGGGCGAGGATGATGTCGCCGGGACGCAGCTTCTTGCCTGGATCTTGGTACTGCATATTGCGTACCTGCATGGACTCGCGCCACCAGACGATCGCTCGTGGCCCGCACTCTCCGACCGCGATCTTGGTGTTGTCGTTGTACGCCCCGTAGGGCGGCCGGAAGAGGAACGGGGCGGTGCCGTACTGCTGGGTGAGGATCTTCTGGTCGCCGCACACCTCTTCCTTCTGGCGGGCCAGTGGGATGGTGTTCATCGCGGGGTGGTGCAGGGTGTGGTTCTGTATGTGGTTGCCCATCGCCTGCAGTGGCTTGAAGTACGCGTAGTCCGACTTTATGGCGTCGTTCATCAGGAACATCGTGATCGGGATCTTCAGGTCCCGCATCATCTCGATGAACTTGGGGTCCTTTTCCAGTCCGTCGTCGACGGTGATGAAGACGACCTTCTGGGATGTCGGTACGTGCGTGAAGACCGGGACTGGGCCGGTCGCGGACAGCTTGATGGGTTTGTCCGCCGGGGGCTCGGGTGCCGCGGGCAGCGGTGTCAGGCCCCACTTGTGCCAGGCGGCAGGCTCAGCCGTGGCGTGCGACGCGGTCCCGGGCCTGCCGCCGACGGTGGCGGACGCCGACGAGGTGGCCGCCGGGCTGGTCGCGTCGCCACCGCTCATGCCGCAGCCCCCTACGGAGCCGGCCAGGAGCATGCTGACCAGCGGGGCGCCGAACCTTCCGGCTATGTTGCGTCGCTTCACCGCACCGCTCTCCTGACTGCAAAGCTGACCTCGACTCTGCTGGGAAGGTAACCGCGGTATGAAAAGCGAAGTTCAGCGGTACGAAAGGTGACGTTCAGCGGACGGTGAGAATATGGCCAAAGCCCAGACCGTCCCCGGCGCCATGCGGGTCATCACAGCCGACGTCCGTCAGGGAGGCGGCGGTGCGGCGGGTGACCCTCGAAGCGCTTCTGCTGTGCCGCGTACAGGTCCTGGCGGCGGACCCGGTCGTCCCCGTGGTGATATCCGCGACGGCAGTCGTCGGCCGGATGGCTGTACCGGCGGGTCGGGCCCGCGACCTGCTCGACAAACGTCCGCCGCACACAATGCCGTCGCAAGCGGCTGGATCACCGCCCTGTCGAAGCTGGGCCTGAGCTGACCAGCCGGCGCCGATGTAGGTCAGCCGTCGGCGTCCGCTTCCGGCAGCGCTTCGGGGCAGGGCGGTATCCGAGGTGCGTCGACATGGACCTTGCACGGATATGCCTGCCGAAGCTGGTCAGAGACCGACTGTGCCGGGGCCGCGCAGCGGCGTGACCACGGGACGGCCGTCGGTGTCCGTCGTCACCGACACCCGTGCCGCGTACACACGGGCGATCACGTCCTCGGTGATGACCTCGGCAGGCGTGCCGCTCGCCGCGACGCGTCCCTTGTCGAGCAGGACCAACCGCTCCGCGTACTGTGCGGCCGTGGTGAGGTCGTGCAACGTGGTGACCACGGTCAGGCGCCGCGTGCCGCGCAGCTCGTCCACGAGGTCGAGAACGTGCTGCTGGTGTCCGAGGTCGAGCGCGGAGGTGGGTTCGTCGAGGAGCAGCAGCCGGGGTTCCTGGGCCAGGGCCCGGGCGAGCGCGGCGCGTTGCCGCTCGCCGCCGGAGAGCACGGACAGACGGCGAGCGGCATGGTGGGTGAGGTCGAGCGCGGCCAGCGTGCGCGCCGCGGCCTGGCGGTCGCGTTCACCGGGGCTCGCGAGGTAGCCGAGGTGGGGCGTGCGGCCCAGCAGCACGTACTCCTGGACCGTCATGTCCGGCGGCAGTACGGGTGCCTGCGGCACGTAGGCGATCAGCCGGGCCCTCTCCCGGGCGCGCAGGCGCCCGACGTCGGTGCCGCCGACGACGACCGTGCCGCGATGGGGGAGCAGACCGGCGACGGCGCGGAGCAGCGTCGACTTGCCCGCCCCGTTGGGGCCGATCAGCGCCAGCCAGCCGCCCGGGGCGAGGGCGAAGGACACCGCGCGCACGACCGGGGCGCGGTCCAGGTCGACATCGAGCCCTGCCACGTCGAGCCCGTTTCCGGCGAGTTCGCTCATGTGCGCACCGACCGGGTGGAGCGCAGGATCCATAGGAATGCCGGAGAGCCGATCAGTGCGGTGACGACGCCGATGGGCAGTTCGGCCGGTGCCACAACGGTGCGGGCCAGAGCGTCGGCGAGGACCAGGAATCCGGCGCCGAACAGCAGGGACAGCGGAAGGACGAGCCGATAGGAGGCGCCGGCCAGTCGGCGCACCGCATGCGGAACGACGATCCCGACGAAGCCGATCAGCCCGCTCACCGCCACGGCGCTCGCCGCGGCCAGTGCGCAGGCGGCCACGACGGCCAGCCGGATGCGGCCCGGGTGCATGCCGAGGGCGCGGCTCTCCTCGTCGCCGACGGACAGCACGTCGAGATGGCGGCCGTGCAGCAGCACGACCACGACGGCGGCCGCCGTGTAGGGCAGGATCTCCACCGTCTGGTGCCATGTGGCGGCGGACAGGGAGCCCAGCAGCCAGGAGTAGACCTGCTGGATGTCCTGGCTGGAGCGCTGGAGGACGTAGGTCTGGACGGCGGTCAGGAACATCGAGACCGCCAGTCCGGCGAGCAGGAGTGTCGAGGTGCCCGGCCCGCCCGCCACGCCGGCCAGGTAGGCGATGGTGACCCCGGCCAGCGACCCGACGAACGCGGCCACGGGCACGGCCGCCGGTGCCGTACCGCCCAGGGAGACGATGGCGACCGTCGCGCCGAGGCCGGCACCCGCCGACGCGCCCAGCAGCGAGGAGTCGACCAGGGGGTTGCGGAACACGCCCTGGTAGCCCGCGCCGGCGAGCGAGAGCGCGCCGCCGACCACCGCTGCGAGCACCACGCGTGGCAGCCGGATCTGGAAGAGCACGGCACTCTCCAGCGGGCTGAGCCCCGAGGGCAGATGGACCCACGGCACCCGGTCCAGCAACGCGGTGGCCGTCGCCAGCGGACTGACGGCCGCCGCCCCCGCCATCGCACCGACAAGCACCGCGGCGGCGAGGAAAGCCACCGCGATTCCGTAGACCCGCACGGTGCGAGAGCGCGTTCCGACCCTGCTCACAGCCACTGCCCGCCTCGCGTCACCGGGCGGAGGCCTTCTGGACCGCCTGCGCGATCTGCGCGACCAGTTGGGGCAGACGCGGGCCCCAGCGGGAGGCGACGTCAGCGTCCAGGCTGATGATCCTCTTGTTCTTCACCGCCGGAATCCCCGACCAGCCGGGCCGGGCCGCGACGATCGCAGGGGTCTGCCCGCCGTCGGACGACCCGTCCGAGAGGAATATCAACTGCGGCTGCGCCGAGACGATGTACTCCTGGGCCAGCTCGGGATATCCGCCGTCGGAGGCCTTGTCCGCCTTGTCGGCGATGTTCTTCAGGCCGAACAGGGATGCTATCTGTCCGACGAAGGTCGAGGAGGTCACCGAGTAGTAGGGGCTGGCACCCAGCTCCCAGTAGTAGCTCAGGTTCGCATGGTCGGAGCCGGCCTGCTTGACCGTGGCGGCTATCGCGGACTTCATACCGGCGACGGATCGTGCGGCCTGCGCTGCGTGGCCGGTGGCCCGGCCGAGCTGCTCGATCTGGCGGTAGGCGTCGTCGATTGTCGCCGCCGCAGGCTCGATCAGCACGGGCACGTCCAGCTTGCGCAGTCCGGCGACCAGTCCGCCGGAATCCTGCGAGGCGACGACCAGGTCCGGGTCGTACTTCACGATCGCCTCGATGTTCGGGGTCAGTCCGCTGAGACTGGTGACTGGCGCGCCGGCCGGATGGTCGGAGTTCGCGTCCACCGCGACGACCTGCTTGCCTGCGCCGATGGCGTACAGGTCCTCGGTCGCGGTCGGTGAGAGCGACACGATGCGCCGCGGTCGGCTCTTGACGGTGACCTTGCCGTTCGCCGGAGTCACCGTCACGGGGAACGACGCGGCGGCGGACGATCCGGATGCCGAAGCGGTCGACGCGGCGGTGCCGGAGCTCTTGGAGCTGCAGCCGGCGACGAAAGCCACGGCCGCGATCAGGGCGGTTGCCGCCGACAGGGCGTGGACGAGCGGCTTGCGCCGACGAGGCCGAAGCCGGACAGGTCGCCGAAGCCGAGCAGGTTGGTGTGCCATGCGGCACTTCCTCCCGAAAGCACGGGAAGAAGCCAATCCGTCGACGGGCCGCGTCGAACGCGCGCCGACGGAGACGGATCGCCCTTCCCACGAGGGTCGATGTCGTAGCGCGGCAGGAGGCGACCTGGCTTGGGCCCTGGTTGAGGCGGCCCTCACAGTTGCGGGACAGCGCCGGACTGGCCCGCATGGCACGGGCGTCACCGGCTTCGCTGCCTGACGCGCTGCCGGAAAACCTGCATGACCATGCAGATTTCCGACCGCCGCACACTAGCACGTCGGCCGCTTTCCGGACCGACGCGGTGTCGGGAGGGCAAGCCGCTGCCCGGCGGCTTCAAGCTCGGCATCAACCCCGGACTGGTCGACGCCCACGGCCCGACCGGCCACATAGCAGGCTTGTTGTCATGTACGAGGTTTGACGCCGGAAGGTCGTTCTCTCACCTCTTGACGGCCTCTACGATCTGCTGGGCAGCCTGGGCGGGTGTGAGGTGTGTGGTGTCGACGACCTCCGCTTCGGCGTGCAGCCACGTTCGGGCCGCCTCCGCGTAGGGCTCGAGGTATTGGAGACGGAACGGGGAGTTGGGGCCAAGAACGGTGTCGCGCGCGATGCGCCCGCGGAGGGTCTCCTGGTCGGCATGGAGGACGAAGTGCCGGACGGGAATGGCGTGCTGGGCAAGGCCCGAGCTGATCTCGCGCCAGTACTGCTCGACCAGGATCGTCATGGGCATCACCAGGATGCCGCCGGTGTAGTCGAGGACGCGTCGGGCGGTCTCGACCACGAGGGGCCGCCACGGCGGCCAGTGCTGGAAGTTGTCCGTCGCGGGCAGTCCCGGCTTGATGTCCATGAGTGTCTCGCCGACTTTCTCGGCGTCGAACACCCGTGAGTCCGGGAGCATCCGCTGCACGAGCGCACTGGTCGTCGTCTTGCCGGCGCCGTGGGTGCCGTTGAGCCATACGATCACGAGAATCGAGGCTAGCCCCGACGGGCCGCGGGTGACCGATGGTCTGCGGAAGAAACACGTGTGACAAGCCGAATGCCTCGTTGGCGACAATGACGCTGCCTCAACCGGTCGGGCCGGGATCGTTCTCCTACTATCTGTTCGCCCTGCACGGCGGTGAGGGCACGGACTCCCGCCTGCGCTTCTGGCAGGGTCTGCGCGAGGACTCCGAGCGAGATCCGGAGTGGATGGCCCGGTACTTCAGCCCGTTCACCCTCTACCAGCCGGCCGAGGGCAAGGGCCTGATCATGTGGGGCAGGTCGGAGACGGCGGGCAGGTTCTACTGGCTCGCCGACAGCACGGCCGACCCCGCCACCTGGCCGCTGGTCGCATGGCTGGAATACGGTGAGCAGTGGCACCAGCTCGCCATGTCCGTCCCCGAGTTCATCTACCGGACGATCGCGGACGCCGGGTTCCAGCCGTTCACGGTCGCGGATCCCCAATTCCCCGCGGCCTTCTATCCCGCGGAGGACAAGGCGCCGCACGAGCGACCGGAGTGAGGCGGCGGCCGACCGGCCGACCGCGACCGCGTACCGGGAACGAGCGACCGGGCCCCGCCATCGCGGCGGGGCCCGGTCCTTTGCCGCAATCCGCGCCGTTGCGCGGGGTTCGGCCAGAGCCCCTGCAAGACGACCCCGGGTTGGCCCGCCGGCCCGTGCCCGGTGGCGCCCAGCGAGCCGAACAGCTCGACACGTACGTGGCTCGTCTCCTCCAGCAGGCCGTCCTGCTCCAGGGCGTACGCGAAGGAGTGCGCAGCACGCATGGGGCCGACGGTGTGGGAGCTGGAGGGGCCGATGCCGACCTTGAACATGTCGAAGACGCTGATGCTCATCCGGTGCTTCCCCGGTACTCCGTGCAGGCGTCGAGCAGCCAGGTGGCGAGGTAGGACGCGAACGAGGCGCGCACCAGCAGCCAGACGCTGGACGCTCCTTCTCCTCGCACCACGAGGGTGACCGGCGCCTGGGCCAGCAGCGTGGTCGGGCAGGAACCGACGGGTGTCACCCGGGGATCCAGATCGATGGCACAACCGTGCGCCAGTACCTTGCGGACGAGGTGCCCCGACAGGGCCAGCGTGGTGCGCTGCGCGGAGACGTCGGTGACGGTGGCGAAGTCGTCCTCACCGATGGCCGAACGCAGCCGAGTGAGAAGGTCCTGCCGCCGGCCGTCGGGAGCCACCAGCAGCCATTCGTCCGGGCCCATCCACAGTGCCTTGACGTCGCCCGACATCTCGGCGCGCACCGGGCCCGGCAGCGTGATGTCGAGGCAGGCCTCGACGGCCTTCGCCGCAGGACTGCCGGGCTCCACCCGCAGGGTGAGCTGGGTCAGGAAGGGCAGTTCCCGCACCTGCAGACCGGTCGGCAACTGCGCGAAGCTGTCGTGCCATGCGGCCAGGGGGCTGAAGCGGGTGGGCGTCTCAACCGTCACGGCGAGTTCCCTCCTTGTCGAAGAGCACGGGGTCGGTCACGGTGACGGGGACGGTCCGGCCGTCCAGGGGGACGTAGAGGGTTTCGCCGATGCGCTGGGTCCCCGAGCGCACCAGAGCCAGGGCGAACGTCCGTTGCAGGGCGTCGCTGCGGTAGCTGGAGGTGACGTGGCCCAGCATGGGGACCGGTGGCTCCGGAATGCTGCTGGTGGCGATGATCTGGGCGCCTTCCGGCAGCAGGACCCGCTCGTCGGCCGGCAGCAGACCCACCAGTTGCTTGCGGTCGTCGCGCTGGTTCTCCGCACGGGCGAAGGACCGCTTGCCGATGAAGTCCGGCTTCTTCTTGGACACGACCCATGACATGCCCAGGTCCTGCGGGGTGACGGTGCCGTCGGTGTCCTGCCCGATGATCGGGTAGGCCTTCTCCGCGCGCAGCACGTGCATGGTCTCGGTGCCGTACGGGGTGATGCCGAACGGGCTGCCGGCCGCGTGGAGGGCCTTCCACACCGTGATGCCGTACCAGGCGGGCACGTTGATCTCGTAGGCGAGTTCGCCGGAGAAGCTGATGCGGCACACGCGCGCCGACACGCCGGCGACCGTGGTGTCCTGCCAGGACATGAAGGGGAAGGCGTCGTTACTGACGTCCAGGTCCGGGGCCACCAGGGCCAGTACGTCGCGGGAGCGGGGGCCGACCAGGGGGATCGTCACCCAGTGCTCGGTGACGGAGGTGAGGTGCACGCGCAGGTCGGGCCACTCCGTCTGCAGCCACTCCTCCATCCATTCGAGGATCTTGGCCGCGTTGCCGGTGGTCGTGGTCAGCAGGAACTCCTGCTCGGCCACCCGGATCACGGTGCCGTCGTCGATGGCCATGCCGTCCACGCCGCACATCACGCCGTAGCGGACCCGGCCCACCTTCAGCGTGCTCATCATGTTCGTGTAGAGCCGGTCCAGCAGTACGCCGGCGTCCGGGCCCTGCACGGTGATCTTGCCCAGCGTGGAGCCGTCCATCATCGCGACGCCGGTGCGGGCGGCCCGGCACTCGCGCAGCACGGCCTCCTCCATGGTCTCGTCCGCCCTGGGGTAGTACCAGGGGCGCTTCCACTGGCCGACGTCCTCGAACAGGGCGCCGTGCTCGACGTGCCAGGGATGCAGCGCGGTCACCCGTACCGGGTCGAACAGCTCGCCGCGGTTGCGGCCCGCGAGGGCGGCGAAGGCCACCGGCACGGCGGGCGGACGCAGGCGCATGGTGCCGAGGTCGGCGACGTCCACCCCGAGCGCCTCGGCGACGATGCCCGAGGTCATCACGCCGGACGTGCGGCCCTGGTCGTGGGCGGTGCCGATCGTGGTGTAGCGCTTGACGTGCTCCACCGACTTCAGGCCCGCCCCGGTCGCCCGCAGCACGTCGGAGACGGTGGCGTCGCGCTGCAGGTCGACGAACTGGTGCGAGCCGTCCTGACCGTCGTGACCGTCCTGCGGGCTCGGCACCCGCCAGAGCACCCGGGTGGGCGCTGCGTCCGGGAGCGGGGCGGCGGCCGGCAGGGCGATCGTCTGGCCGGTCCGGCCGAGGGCCGCCAGGGCCTGCCGTGCGGCGTCCACGCCGTCGGTGAGACAGCCGGCCAGGGTGAACGTCCCGGTCGCCGAGCCCGCCGTACGGACGCCGTCCAGGTCCCGGGCGGGTACGAAGGCGCCGATCCCGGCGTCATAGCGGAGGCTGCCGCGGGCCTGGCTGAAGAGGGCCACGGCCGGGTTCCAGCCGCCGGAGACCAGCAGCAGATCGCAGTCGATGCCCTGCCGGTTCCCGAGGCGGCCCTGGCCGAAGGGGGCGATGTGGGCGCGGGAGACGCGTTCGGTGCCGCTGGTGCCGGTGACGACGTGGCCCGCGTGTACGTCGATGCCGCGTTCGCCGCAGGCGGCGCGCCAGTGCGCCGGCACCTCCTCGCGGGCGTCGGTCACCGCCGCGATCCGCACGCCCGCGTCGGCCAGTTCGAGTGCCGCCGGATAGGCGCTGTCGTTCGTGGTGAACACGACGGCCCGCCGCCCGGGAAGTACGCCGAAGCGGTTGAGGTAGGTGCGCGCCGAGCCGGCCAGCATGATGCCGGGGCGGTCGTTGTCGTCGAACGCGACCGGGCGCTCGTAGGCACCGGTTGCGTACACGACCTGCTTGGCGCGGATGCGCCAGATCCGCTGCCGCGAGATGTGGGCGGGGGCCGCGGCACCGAGGTGGTCCGTGCGCTTCTCCAGGGCCAGGACGAGTCCGTCGTCGTAGTGGCCGAACGCGGTGGTGCGCTGCAGCACCTGCACATCCGCGCAGGCCTCGAGCTCGGTGACGACCTCGCCGACCCACTCGGTCGCGGGCCTGCCGTCGAGCAGCTCCCGGCTGCCGAGCAACGACCCGCCGGGCTGCGGGAGTTCGTCGACCAGGATCACGCGGGCTCCGGCACGGGCGGCGCCCAGCGCGGCGGCCAGTCCCGCAGGGCCGGCACCGACGACCAGGACGTCGCAGTGGGCGTGCATGGTGTCGTAGCGGGCCGTGTCCGGCTGGCTGCTGAGCCGGCCCTGGCCGGAAAGGCCCCGGGCGACCAGGCCCTCGTACAGCTCCACGGTGGTGGCCGTCAGCATCGGCTCGGGGAAGGGGGCCTCGATCTGCACGAGCGCGTTGGGCTCTTCGACTCCGGCGGCCAGGATGCCGCGCGGCCGTCCGTACTTGATGCTGCCGGCCACGTGGTGCACGCCGTTGGCCAGCAGGGCCGAGGCGAGCGTGTCGCCGGGGTGGCCGGTGTAGGTGGTGCCGTCGAAGGTGAAGGAGAGCGTGGAGCCGCGGTCGATGTGACCGTGGCCAAAGGCGCGGAACGGGTTGTTCATCGGCTGGTCTCCTGGCCCTTGCGCTGCTGTGCGGCGGGTGTGGTGCTCGTGGCGAGGGGGTGCGCGGCACGGATCTCGTAGACCGCGAGGAACTCGTGCGTGGCGGTGTCGCGCAGGGCGTTGAACCAGCGTCGGCAGCCGGCCGCGTGCACCCACCGCTCGGCGAACGGGCCCTTGGGGTTGTCGCGGAAGAAGACGTACTGGGCCCACTGCTCGTCGTTGAGCGCGTAGGGGTCCTCGGGGTAGGCGACATGTGCCTGGCCGCCGTAGTGGAACTCGATTTCCTCGCGCTCACCGCACCAGGGGCAGGCTATGAGCTGCATGTGGGTTCTCCTTGGCTGGGGCGGTGGTCAGTGGGCGACGGCGGCCGCGCCGTGCTCGTCGACCAGGGCGCCGGTGGTGAAGCGGGAGAGGGTGAAGGGCGCGTTGTAGGGGTGCGGTTCACCCGTGGCGATGGTGTGCGCGAAGCACCAGCCGACGCCCGGTGTCGCCTTGAAGCCGCCGGTGCCCCAGCCGCAGTTGAGGTAGAGGTCCTGGACGGGGGTCAGGCCGACGATGGGCGAGGCGTCCGGGGTGACGTCGACGATGCCGGCCCAGGTGCGCAGCATGTGGGCGCGCGCGAAGACGGGGAAGAGTTCCAGCGCGGCGGCCATCTGGCGCTCCAGGATGTGGAACGCGCCCCGCTGGCCGTAGCCGTTGTAGCTGTCGATGCCGGCGCCCATGACCAGTTCGCCCTTGTGGGCCTGGGAGACGTACACGTGCACGGCGTTCGACATCACCACGGTCGGGTGCACCGGTTCGAGCAGCTCCGAGACCAGGGCCTGCAGCGGATGGCTCTGCAGCGGCAGCCGCAGGCCGGCCATGGCGGCCAGCACCGAGGAGTGGCCCGCGCCCGCGAGCGCGACCTTCCCCGCGGCGATGGTGCCGCGCGTGGTCCGCACGCCGCGCACGCGGCCGCCCTGGATGTCCAGGCCGGTGACCTCGCAGTCCTGGATCAGGTCGATGCCGTAGTCGTCGGCCCTGCGGGCGAAGCCCCAGGCCACGTAGTCGTGCTTGGCGATGCCCGCGCGCGGCTGGTAGGTGGCGCCGAGCACCGGGTAACGCACGTCGGGGGAGATGTTGACGATGGGGCAGACCTTGGCGACCTCGTCCGGCTCCAGCCACTCGGCGTCGATGCCGTTGAGCTGGTTGGCATAGACGCGGCGCTTGCTGTCGCGGATGTCCTGCAGGCTGTGGGCGAGGTTCAGTACGCCGCGCTGGCTGAAGAGGATCGGGTAGTCGAGGTCCTCCTCCAGGGTCTCCCACAGCTTCAGGGAGTGCTCGTAGATGCCGGAGCTCTCGTCCCAGAGGTAGTTGGAGCGGATGATGGTGGTGTTGCGGGCCATGTTGCCGCCCGCGAGCCAGCCCTTCTCCAGCACGGCGACATTGGTGATGCCGTGGTTCTTGGCCAGGTAGTAGGCGGTGGCCAGGCCGTGTCCGCCGCCGCCGACGATGACGACGT
The DNA here is from genome assembly GCF_055565775.1 of Streptomyces sp. NPDC028331. Lineage (NCBI taxonomy): Bacteria > Bacillati > Actinomycetota > Actinomycetes > Kitasatosporales > Streptomycetaceae > Streptomyces > Streptomyces sp. NPDC028331. Next base: position 25,582 of record NZ_JBVHTR010000022.1, read on the forward strand.
CGTAGGACGGCTTGGGGTCGGGGTTGCGCCACAGGAAGTCCGGGTGGTCGGGCAGGACGTCGCCGGGCCCGGCAGAGGGGCGCGAAGCTCGATTGAGGGTGGTGGGAGACGGGCGGGCGGCAGAGTTTTCGTACGGGTGCGTCACTGGGCACCTTCCTGGGCCGCGAGCTGCGGGTCGAGGGGGTACAGCGGGAAGCGGTCCGTCAGGACCTTCACGCGTGCGCGCAGGGCGGCGGCCGCCTGGTCGTCGAAGCCCGGCAGGAACGCCGTGGCGACGATGTCGGCGACCTCCGTGAACTCCTCGGCGCCGAAGCCTCGGGCGGCCAGGGCCGGGGTGCCGATGCGGACACCGGAACTGACCATCGGCGGGCGGGGGTCGAAGGGGACGGCATTGCGGTTGACGGTGATGCCGATCCGGTGCAGCCGGTCCTCGGCCTGCTTGCCGTCGAGTGCGGAATGGCGCAGGTCCACCAGGACCAGGTGGACGTCGGTGCCTCCGGTCAGCACGCTGACTCCGGCCGCCTTGGTGTCCTCGGCCAGCAGCCGCTCGGCCAGGATCGCCGCTCCTTCCAGCGTGCGGCGCTGACGGTCCGCGAACTCCGGCTGGGCGGCCATCTTGAAGGCCACGGCCTTCGCCGCGATGACGTGTTCGAGGGGGCCGCCCTGCTGGCCGGGGAAGACCGAGGAGTTGATCTTCTTGGCGAGGTCGGCGGTGGACAGGATCACGCCGCCGCGGGGACCGCCGAGCGTCTTGTGGGTGGTGGTGGTCACCACGTGCGCGTGCGGCACGGGGGAGGGGTGCAGGCCGGCGGCGACCAGGCCCGCGAAGTGGGCCATGTCGACCATCAGGTAGGCGCCGACCTCGTCCGCGATGCGCCGGAACTCCGCGAAGTCGAGGTGGCGGGGGTAGGCCGACCAGCCGGCCACGATCAGCTTCGGCCGGTGCTCGTGGGCGAGCTTGCGGACCTGCTCCATGTCGATGCGGTGGTCGTGCTCGCTGACCTGATAGGCGGCCACCTTGTACAGGCGTCCGGAGAAATTGAGCCGCATGCCGTGGGTGAGGTGGCCGCCGTGAGCGAGGTCCAGGCCCAGGATCGTGTCGCCGGGCTGCAGCAGGGCGGCCATGACGGCCGCGTTGGCCTGCGCGCCGGAGTGGGGCTGCACATTGGCGGCCTCGGCTCCGAACAGCTGCTTGATGCGGTCGATCGCGATCTGCTCGATGGCGTCGACGTGCTCGCAGCCGCCGTAGTAGCGGCGTCCGGGGTAGCCCTCGGCGTACTTGTTGGTCAGCACCGAGCCCTGGGCCTGCATGACCGCGAGCGGTGCGAAGTTCTCGCTCGCGATCATCTCCAGGGTGCCGCGCTGCCGGGCCAGCTCCGCCTCGATCGCCGTGGCGATCTCGGGATCGAAGTCGTCGAGCTGAGCGCTGAGCACCGCGGACCGGGCCGCTCGCTGGTCGGGGATGTGGGAAGTCATGGAAGGTCCCTGGTGAGCGACTGAGAGGCGACTGATATATCAATCTGCTGTTGCGCTACGCTAAGAGGGCGAATCGGGTCGCGTCAAGGGAGGGCTGCACGGTGAGTGGGTCGACCGTCGCTGGTCAGGGCGATGGAACGCTGGCTGACCAGGCCTACCGTGCCATCTCGGACCGTCTGGTGACCCTCCGGATCCGCCCCGGCGAGCCCATCAACGACGAGCGGATCGCCGCCGAACTCGGCTTCGGGCGCACTCCGGTCCGGGAGGCCCTCAAGCGGCTGGAGAACGAGCGCCTCATCGTGGCCTACCCCCGGCGCGGAACCTTCGCCACCGAGGTGCAGATCGCCGATCTCGGCCACATCTCGGAAGTCCGTAAGCGGCTCGAGCCGCTCGCCGCGAGCCTGGCGGCCGAGCGCGCCGGCGACGGTGACCGCGCAGGTCTCGAACGGTTGCTGGTACAGCTGGCGGACGCATCCGACGGCGGTGCGGATCTGATTCGGCTGGACATGGCCGTGCACCGCGCCATCTACGCCGCGACCCGGAATCCGTACCTCGAGGACACCATGATCAGGTACGACAACCTGGCCACGCGGATCTGGTGCCTGTTCCTCGACCGGCTCCCGGGCCTCGCGGGCCACGTCCACGAGCACGGCCCCCTGCTGCGCGCCGTCATCGACGGCGATGTGGAGAAGGCCGGAGCCCTTGCCGCGGGGCACGTGGAAGGGTTCGAGGCGGCGATCCGCAGCGTCATCTGACGCTCGTCCCGTTCGGAGAGGTCTCGCCCGCACGACGGCGAGGTGTGCCGTGCGGCCTGCACCCGTGAAAGCGGCGGAGGTGCGCCGCCTCGCGACCGCGCTGCGGGCACGGCGGTCAGTCGTCGGCCGAGAAGGCGGACGCGGCCGCCGTCGGCATGGGAGTCGTCGCGCCGGGGGCCGGCCTCGGTCTGCTCCACAAGCGCGGTGGCGCCCGGCCGGAGCGTGCCTGACGGACACGCGACTGTGGCACCTGGGGCCAGAAGTCAACAGAGGTGGTCGGGGCCCCGTCATTCACTCCGCGTGCGCGCCACCAGGCTCGGCAAGCCGGCATCCGACGAGACCGGCAAGTACCGCTTGCAGGTGGCGGAGATCCGTATCGGGTAGCACGGCCGGAGGGGGGTGTCCTGCAGTCCTATCAACGACTCAACTGATCGGCAGGGCACTGCCCGACTCCTGATCCACAGTCAGGAGCAGAGCCGTCGGAGAAGGCCAGGAGCGAGCGTCGAAGATCGCTGGGTATAGTGCAGGCGCTTTGCCCCGATGACCCCGCCGCCGAGGAGGCCGTCCCATGGACCCCGTCACGCTGATCACCGGTGGCTCGACCGGAATCGGCGCCGCCACCGCCCGCGCCCTGCTCAAACAGGGCCACCGCGTGGCCGTCACCGGACGCGACGCGGGCAAGCTGGCCGCCTTCGCCACCACCGCGGAGGCGGGCGAGCGGCTGCTGACGATCACCGGCGACGCCGGCGAAGCGGATGACGTCGCCGCTGCCGTCCGCCACGTGCTGGACACCTGGGGCCGGCTGGACAACGTCATAGCCAACGCTGGTTTCTCCCTGCCCGGCAACCTGGAGACCCACGCCCCTGAGGACATGCGCGCCATGATCCTCACCAACGTCCTGGGCCCCGCCCTGCTGATCCAGGAGACCCTGCCCCACCTGAGGACCTCCAAGGGCCGAATCGTGATCATCGGCTCGGTCGCCGGCGTCCGCCACACCCCCGGCAACCTCTACTCCGTCACCAAGTGGGCCGCCCACGCCCTCGCCGAGAACACCCGCCTCCTGGTCGGCCAGGACGGAGTCGGCGTCACCGTTGTCGCCCCCGGCATCGTGGACACCCCCTTCTGGCACGCCCGCGGCGGCACCCCCGAGGCAGCCGCCACGATGACCGCCGAGCAGATCGCGGACACGATTGTGTTCGCCGTCAACCAGCCCGCGGGCGTGGACATCAACCACATCACGATGCGGCCGACGGGGCAGGTCGGCTGAGGTAGAACTCCCAAGCGTCGTACGGGGAGGTGCCTTTGGCTCCGCCAAGCACGGTGTTGCGCGGGCCGCGGGCGCCTTCGGATCTGGGTCGCCACCTCGCGGCGTTCCTAAGCACCGTTAGCGTCGTTGCCTTGATCACCTGCCTTTGGACTTGAGGTCATCTCACAACGCAAGGGGACGGTGGGCCAGAGCCTGATCGACCGCCTCTGCCGCTGTCGGATTCCGGTTCTCGGGGCGGAAGATCAAGTCGCTCGCATATCCGCTGGGACAGGCAAGAGCCCGACGACGGCCGCATCCTGGGCCTGGACACCGCGTTCATCGTCTTCAACCGCCTGGCCTACCCGACCATGACGCCGGTCTTCGACGAACTCGGTGTGGAGATGGTCGTCCACCCCGGCGGGTTCAACTTCTTCGACCTGGACTCCGGTCTGGAGTACGGCACGCGCGAACTGGACCTCACCGAGGAGGAGGTGGCCACCCGCTACGCGGCGACCCCGGAGTTCCTGCCGGTATGGCGCGAGGTCCGGCGCTTCCACGCCGAGGGCCGGAAGGACTTCCTGCGCGGCCGCGCCGAAATCCCGATGGGGGAGTACCTCGACCGGGGCGGCTACGGCGCGGAGTTCCGCCGCTCCTACCTCATCCTGCTCTGCTCGGCGGTGTGGTCGGTGCCCGCCGAGCGGATCTGGGAGATGCCGGCCGCCACCGTGATCGCGTTCTTCATGGGCCACGACGAAGGCGGCCTCGGCGGCCGCCGGGTCGACTGGCGCACCGTGGGCGGCGGTTCGATCAGCTATGTGCGCAAGGCGATCGCCGCCATCGGCCCGGAGATCCGCACCGGGGAGCCGGTCACCTCGGTCGTCCAGGAGGCGGACGGAGTCACCGTCACCGCCGCGCGCGGCAGCGAGCGCTACGACTACGCGGTGCTCGGCGCGTACGCCGACGAGTCCCTGGCGGTGCTGCGCCACCCCACCGAGCACCAGCGCACCGTGCTCTCCACTGTGCGCTACAACCCCTCCGACGTGGTGCTGCACACCGACGCCTCGGTCATCTCCGGGAACCGCGAGCGCTGGGAGTCCTGGAACTACGGCAAGGCCGAGGTGGATGGTGAGGCCCGCACCTACGTCGTGTACTACCTCAACAAGCTGCACGACTTCACCTCGCAGCGGGACTACTTCGTCACCCTGGACTACCCGCGCGAGCTCGACCCGGAGAAGGTGATCGCCCGCTTCCGCTACACCCACCCCATCCTGGACGGCGCGGTACGGGCCTTGCAGCAGGACATGTACCGGGTGAACGAGGGCACCCGGGTCAAGCTGTGCGGCTCCTACTTCCACTCCAGGAAGCTGGGCGTGGACCAGATCGGCTCGCACGAGGCCGCCTGGGCCTCCGGCAAGGAGGCGGCGGTCCAGTTGCTGGCCGATCTGGACGGCTGAGCGCACGCGACGGGCGCTACTCCTTGTGGCGCTGCGCGGACTCGTGTTCCTGGGCGAGCCTGCGCAGCGCCATCAGCGAGGGCTCCAGCAGGGTGGTGAGGACGACGGCGCGCTCGGCCAGCTCCAAAGGGTCCGTCACCCCGTCCAGTTGGTCGAGATCCAGGCGGGCGGTCTCCTCGGCCAGCCGGGCGTAGGGGAGCAGGGCGTGCCAGTCGAGAGCCATCCCGAACTGCTGCAGGCTGGCCAGGGTCTCGGCCAGTACGCCGCGCGCGGGGGCGTCCTTGTGTACCTGCCAGCCCAGCTCATGGATCAGCGCGTCCACCGCGGCGAGCTGTTCGGACTCCTCGGTGGGCGCCTCCGAGAGCCGGATCGCGCCGAGGGCCAGACCGAGCACGAGGTGCGGGGAGGACTGTTCCTCGGAGAGGGCTCCCAGCACCTGCCGGGTGGCCTCCACGGAGAGTCCGCGCATCCCGATCAGCGCTCTGATCAGACGCAGCCGGCGCAGGTGCTGCTCGTCGTACTCGGCCTGGGTCGCCGAGGTCAGGCGGCCGGCCGGCAGCAGTTCCTCGCGGATGTAGAACTTGATCGTGGGCACGGAGACCCCACTCTTCCGGCTCAGTTCCGAGATTCGCATCGGGCTCGCTTCCTTCTGGCCATTCGATAGTTCTACTGTCTATCATCGATAGTGGCACTGTCCAATGTGGCCGCGGGCGGCGTCCGCAACAGGCCCCTCCCAGGAAGACACAGTCATGCCCACACTTCCCTGGACCACCCCGAACGCGCCGCGGCCCGGCCTCGCCACCGCGCTGGTCATGGCCTCCCGCCTGGAGGTGCGTTCGCTGAAAGACGTGCCGCGGTTCTTCCTCCGCTCCCTCGTGGCCTGGAAGCAGGTCCGCGGCGCCCAGGGGGCCCTCGGCGCCTCGCTCATCGCGGATCCGCTGCGCCGTACCTTCTGGACCCTCTCCGCCTGGGAGAGCCGCGAGCAGCTCTACGCCTACGCCAAGACCGAACCGCACAACTCGATCATGAAGGGGTTGCGGCCCGCCATGCGCCACTCGGTCTTCACCTTCTGGGAGGTCCCGGTCGGCGAGCTGCCGATCGCCTGGAGCGACGCCAAGCGCCGCCTCGCCGAGCAGCAGGCCGCCGAATCCCGTTCCTGAACAGCCGCCAGCACAGACCGTCCATCCCGTTCGCCTCCCCTGGCGAACCCGCCGAGGAGAGACCCTCCATGACCAAGCCCGATACCCGGTCGGTGCCGCTGTGGCTGTCGATCGTGGCCTCCAGCGTCCCGATGTTCATGGTCGCGCTGGACAACCTGGTCGTCTCGACCGCGCTGCACACGCTGGCCGTGAAGCTCGACGCCTCCACCCAGGACCTGCAGTGGTTCGTCAACGCCTACGTGCTCAGCTTCGCCTGCCTGCTGCTCACCGCGGCCGCGCTCGGCGACCGCTTCGGCCGCCGCCGGGTCTTCATGCTCGGCATCACCCTCTTCACCCTCGCCTCCATCGCCTGCGGCCTCGCCACCACCAGCGGTGAGCTGATCGCCGCCCGCGCCGTGCAGGGCATCGGGGCCTCCGCCGTGATGCCGCTCTCGCTCACCCTGCTCTCCCAGGCCGTCCCGGCCCGCAAGCGGGGCCTGGCGCTGGGACTGTGGTCCGGCATCAGCGGCCTGGCCGTGGCCATGGGCCCGGTGGTCGGCGGCGCGGTGGTGGACGGCCTGGACTGGCAGTGGATCTTCTGGGTCAACGTGCCGGTGGGCATCGTGGCCGTGCCGCTGATCCGCTTCGTGCTGCAGGAGAGCCGGCTGGAGGGCGCGAGCCTGGACCTGCCGGGCATGCTGCTGGCCGCCGCCGCGCTGCTCGCCGCGGTCTGGGGCATCGTGCACGGCTCCACCGACGGCTGGACGTCCGGCACCGTGCTCGGCGCGTTCGCCGCCGGATTCGTGCTGCTCGTCCTCTTCCTGCTCTGGGAACGCCGCACCGCGCAGCCGATGCTGCCGCTCTCCTTCTACCGGGTGCGCGCCTTCACCCTCACCAACATCGTCTCCGCCAGCATGTACTTCGGTGTCTTCGGCTCGCTCTTCCTGCTCGCCCAGTACCTGCAGATCGCCCCGCCGCGCACCCCGCTGGAGGCCGGTGTGCGGACCCTGGCCTGGACGCTGATGCCGATGTTCGTCGCCCCCGTCGCCGGGATGCTGACCATCAAGGTCGGCGGCGGGCGGCTGATGGCCCTCGGCCTCTTCCTCCAGGGCGCCGGACTGGCCTGGATCAACCTGATCGCCGGCACCGACACCTCCTACGCGACCCTCGTCGCGCCGATGGTGGTCTCCGGCATCGGCATGGGCTTCGTCTTCGCGCCCACCGCGGCCGTGGTGCTGGGCTCGGTCGGCCCGGAGTACGCGGGCAAGGCCTCCGGAGCCAACACCACCGTCCGCGAGGTGGGCGGCGCGCTCGGCATCGCCGTGCTGAGCACCGTCTTCGACGGCCACGGGAACACGGCGTCACCCATCTCCTTCGTCCACGGCCTGCACCCTGCCGTGTGGGTGGGCGTCGGGGTGGTGCTCGCCGGCGCGCTGTGCGCCCTCGGCATCCCCCGCCAGACCCAGCCCGCCGAGGCCCCGGCGGCCGAGTCCGAGGCAGCCGCCACCGAAGCCGACCGCACCGCGGCGGCCACCGCCTGACCGAGACATCACCCGACCGTCCATCCCCGACCGGCGGGGGGGGGGGGGAAACCCAGGGGGCCACACCACCCCCAGCCCCAAAGGGGAAAGGGGAACCCCCCTAACAAACAGGGGAGAACCCCCCCCCCCAACAAAAAAAAAACCCCC
>NZ_JBVHTR010000022.1:33349-46355 GCF_055565775.1 Streptomyces sp. NPDC028331
CCACTCCCCACCCCCCCCCCCCCCCCCCCCCCCCCCCCCCCCCCCCTCCCCTTCTCCCCCCCCCCCCCCCCCCCCCCCCCCCCCCCACCGCGCCAGGAGGAGCCATGGAACCCTCGCTCGAAGGCTGGGACATCGCCCGCGTCGACGGCAACGACGACCTCCCGTGGATCCCCCTGGGGCAGCCTTCCGGATCCTGGGGCCCTTGCGGGTCTGCTGCGGGGAAACGGGAGGTTCGTCTCCCCGAAAACCGCCAACTCCGCCGTTCTCGCAGCCACATCGCGGCCCATGAGGACAACGGCATGATGAGCTACATCAACGTCGTCGGCTAAGCCGGGTGCGGCGATCGGTTCGGGCAGCGGCCGCAGGGGAGTTGCCGGACGCACCTGGAGCGGTGGAGCAAGCGGCGCCGGTTCTCACGGGGGCTGCCGGCCAGAGCTGTCGAAAAGGGCCCGGGATGCCCTGGATGATCGCGTAAGGTTCAAGCTGACCAAAACGAACAACTGTTGCAGTCACCGTAGAGGTGACCGCTCAGGGGGAAGGAAACAACTTCATGAAGGCATCCCGGGTTCGGCGCGGTGTGGCCGTCGCCGCCACCGCCGCCGCACTGGCCGTCGCCGGCGCCGTGGCGACCGCGCCCACGGCCGCGGCCAAGGCCAACCTGCTGGACATCACCAAGGTCTCGCTCGACAAGCAGGGCCTGCAGCTCGACATCAAGTACTCCTGCGACACCGGCGTGGACCTGCAGATGGCCGGCTACGCCTCCAAGGTCACCGGGTCGGCTGCCGAAAAGCGGAACGCGACGGGCACCATCGACGCGTCCAAGATCACCTGCGACTTCGTCAGCCGCACCGTGCACATGAAGCTCAGCCCGGCCGGCAAAGGCTTCGTCGCGGGCGACAAGGTGAAGGTCACCGTCTTCTACTGGGACGAGAACGGGGGCTTCGGCACTCAGGAGGAGACCGCCACCGCGGTCCTCTGAGGCACCGCATGCCTGACGTAGGCCCTCGACTCGACCACCGGTGCAACGGGGAACGGAAACACCGGAGTCGAGGGCCTACAGGGCATCTCCACGCCGCCCTCCGCGGGATGCGGGTCATGCGTGGAGTGACATGGCATCAGCTTGACGCGCTGCCCGAGACCCACTCGCTCCACGGCATGTTCCAGTCGCTGAGGCCGTTGTCCGGGGCCAACACGGTCTTGTCCTCGGAGTTCTTGACGATCACGACGTCACCGATCATCGAGTTGTCGAAGAACCACGCGGCGGGCTGCTTGCCGTCGCCGCCGCCCTTGACGTCCTTCAGACCCACACAGCCGTGGCTGGTGTTGGCCTTGCCGAAGATCGAGTCGGCACCCCAGTAGTTGCCGTGGACGAACGTCCCCGAGGCGGTCAGGCGCATGGCGTGCGGGACGTCCCCGATGTCGTACGCGGGCTTGCCGTCCTTCTTCGTGAGGCCGACGCTCGCACCGTTCATGCGGATCTGCCGGTACTTCTCGGAGATGACCATCCGGCCGTTGTACGTCGGGTGCTCGGGGCTGCCGGACGAGATCGGAATCGTCTTGATCGTCTTGCCGTCCCGTACGACGTTCATCTGCTTCGTCCTGGCGTCGACGGTGCTGATCTGGCTCCGGCCGATCTTGAAGGTGACCGTCTTCCGGATGCCGTGGCGGGTGAGCTTGACGGTGACGGTGGAGCCCGGCTTCCAGTAGTCCTTGGGACGGAAGTCCAGGCGGGTGTCGTTGAGCCAGTGACCGACGACCTGCTGCCCGCTGCTGGAGCTGACCTGGATCTCCGACTCCACGGCGGCCTTGTCGCCGATCGCCCTGTCGAAGTCGACCGTCACCGGCATGCCCACGCCGACGGTCGAGCCGTCCTCGGGGGAGAGGTGCCCGATGAAGTCGTTGGCGGGGGAGACCGTGGTGATCGTGGCGTTCCCGGTCACGGGGCGGCCCTCGGCGTCCTCGGCCTCCGCGGCGACCTGGTACCTGGTGGCCCGCTCCAGCCGGCCGTTCGGCTTCCAGGACGTGCCGTCCGCGGACAGGGTGCCCGGGATCTCGGCACCGGTCGCGACGTCGGTCATGGTCACCTTGGTGAGCTTGCCGTTGCTGACGGTGACTGCGACGGGGCCGTCGATCCCGACGTTGGAGGCACCTTGCCCGGGGGTGATCGTGATGCGGGCGTCAGCAGCGTCCTGGGCGCCTGCCCGATCTCCCCGTGCCTGCGATGTCGGGTGACTCCCGGTGCCGTCGCCGCCGGTGGCAGCGGTGCTGGTACCGCCGAAGGCCGTGAGCGCGAGTACGCCGCCGAGTACGCCGGCCGTAGCCATCAGCCCGGTGCATCGCTTACCTGCCGTGATCAAACGCTTCTCCCATGCCGCTGGTCGTTGAATCCCTGGATTCGGTTTCCGGGGATTGCAATCGGCTTCGACGAACCACTTTTATGCATTCATCCGTATTGAAGGGAGTAAATGTGGCGAATTCCACGCCCCGCGCGAGCGTCGCCGAGGCTCTGCTCGACGGCCGGATGGCTCGTGAAGTCGGCCTTTCCGGTCGACACCGCTGTGCGGATGCGCCCTGCGATATCTCCGAGTGCTCTGTGACATTTCCGAGCGCTCTGTGACGTCTCCGAGCGCTCTGTGATGTCTCCGAGCTTCTGCGATATCTCAGATACTCGCAGTCATCTCCCGGGTTCGCCGAAGCGCCGAGCGCGGTCAGAAGAAGACATGGTGGTGCTGCTCGCTTCCTCGTGCTCTCCGAGCGGGTCCTGCGACGCTTTCGGTACCCGAGGACGACACCGCGCCGGTGGCGCCCGACGGCGTCGACCAGGCCGGCGAACCCTTCGAACAGCCAGGCGCCCGGGTCCGTCGACGGCGACGGCCCGGGCGGGTGCTCGCTGCACCGGCGGCGAGGTGGACGCGATCGTCGGCAGGGCGGGGGCGGAGCCGCGCTGCCCGGCCTACGCGCGCGTCGCGTCGCCGCCGGTGATCACCTCATCGCACCTCCCGCGCGTACGGCGCGACGGCGATCCGGTCGATCAGCGGCGCGTACCGGGAGCGGAGCAGCACTCCCGGGAAGGTGTCCGAGGCGTAGGTGGTGCCGTCGAAGTTCGGCAGTTCCTCGGAGCGGAAGGCGATCGTGTTCCGCCCCTTCCTGAGCTGGACCGGGACGGTCAGCTCCCAGAAGTCGTTCTGGTGGAAGGTGTGGGGGAAGCCGACGCGCTGTGGCTCGCCGCCGTTGACGGTGATGTCGGCGTGGCGGGCGAGCGGGTCCGGGTTGTAGTGGGTGGCCTCGGACTGCTCGGGGTTGGAGTAGCGGATCCGCAGCGCGTAGAGGCCGGCTTCGTCCGCGGCGACCGTGAACGTCGCGGTGTTGCCGTTGCCCGGGTCGCCGCCGATCCCGGTGATCGCCGTACCGCCGGTCGCCAGGGACAGCGGTGTCAGCGTGGCCGAGCCCGCGAGCTCGGCATCCTGTGCTTCGTACGTGTGTGTCGTGAGGGTGCCGTCGGTGGGTGTGACCGTGAGACGGTCGACCAGGGTCGGTGACGAACTGCCCGTCACCGTCACCTTGTTGATGCCGCCGGAGAGCGAGACGGCCACCTTGTGCCTGTTCTTGGCCAGGTGCAGGACGTCATGCCCGTTGACGGAGAGCCGGGCGCCCGTGCCGCCGAGGGTGCCGACGTCGAGGGTGGCCTCGCGGTCGGCGGGGGAGTAGACCCAGAACGTGGCCGTCTGGTCCTTCGCGAGCCGGACCGCGCCGGAGCCGGTGGCGGGTGTCGTGGTGTGCTTCGGCAGGTCGTAGACGGGCCGCGCCCCGCCGCTCATCCAGGCCAGCTCGCCCTCGTAGACCTCGGTGGCCGCGGAGGCGCTCGGCAGGGACAGGGTGAGGCGGTCGACGATGGCGTCGCCCTTGGTGGCGCGCTCGCCGTCGAGGCTCTTCGCCGCGAGCGTCAGGGTGTGCTTGCCCTTGGTGAGACGGACCTTGGTGTCGGTGTGGTCCCACACCACCCACTTGTAGCCGAGCGGCAGGTACAGCTCCTGCTCGCTGTCCGCGTCGCCGTCCACGCGGAGGAAGACGTTGGTGGGGCCCTGCTCCTTCACCTTGTCGAAGGTGTTGAGCGAGTTGGCGAAGACGCTCAGGTCGTAGGTGCCGTCCTCGGGCACGTCCACGCCGAAGTCGAGGGTGACGTCCGAGCCGGTGCGCAGGCCGCCGACGTCGTAGCCACCGGAGGTGTAGAACTTCGACACGTCGTTCGTCGAGCCCTCCGGGCCGTTCCTGGAATAGCCGGAGCCGGTGTGGGCGGCGTCCTCCGCCTCGTACGAGGCCTGCCAGCGCACGGGCGGGGATTGCGTGCCCTTCGCCTTCCCGGCCGGGCTGAGGACGATCTCGTACGCGGAGGACTCCTTCAGCTTCGGCAGCGTGCCGTCGCCGAAGTCGACGACGACCTCGCCGTCGTCACCGACCTTCAGGTTCGTCTCCGTCAGCAGCTTCGGTCCGGAGTTGTCGCCGATCTGCCCGCTCCAGTCGATCTCGCTCACCCAGGCGTGGACGCGATCGCCGAAGACCTTCTCGGGGACGCCGGCGAAGGTGATGTGACCCTTGCCGTCGGAACCCCCGAAGATCAGCCGGGCCTGCTTCTTGTCCTCGTCGAGCGTGGCGACGCCCTGCATGGTGTAGTTCTGGCCCGGGAACGGCGGGGTCACCTTGACGGTGTGCCCGCTCATCGAGGCGTACGAGTGCAGCAGCCACCACTGGCCGTTGCCCCGGTTGGACTGCACCGCGGAGTCGGAGAGGTTGCCGTCGATGTTCCAGTACGCGATGTCGGCGTCCACCTTGGACTCCTCGATCGCGGACACCCACTGGATCATCTGGCCGGGGACGGAGGTGTGGTAGTTGAAGGCGTACTCGTTGATGTTGACGGGGAGTTGCGTGCCCTCACGATCGGTGCCCGTGAACAGCTCCTTCTCCCAGGACCGGTACTTGGCGATGCTCTGGCGCACCGCCTCCGGGTGGCTCAGCTCGTGCCAGGTGATGACGTCGGGGAGCGTGCCGGCGGCCAGGGTGTGCCTGAGGAAGTCCTTCACCTGGTCGTACAGGACGCTGGTGTTGGGGCCGGCCATGCGGGCGTCCGGCATCCTGCCCTTGATGAGCTTGTACACCTCGTCCCAGGCGGCGAAGAAGTCCTTGGGGTCGCTCAGCCAACTGACCTTGTCGTAGCTCCACTCACCGGTGCCGAACATGTTGCCCTCGGGCTCGTTGAACGGCACGAAGACGATGTTGTCCTGGTACTGCTTCGGCAGTTGCAGAACCTGGTCGACCTGCTTGGCGATCTTCTCCTTGTAGAGCTTGAGCTTCTCGGCGGGGGTGTCGCCCGGCCACTCGTACGGGAAGCCGCGGTGGATGTCGGTCATGTAGATGTACACATCACCGTCGGTTGAGTCGGCCAGCGGCTTCACCACGTCCAGCGCGTCGGCCCCTGGGTGCTGCGGGCCGTCCTGGGCCTTGGTGGAGACCGTGCGCAGGCCCATGCCCTCGATGAGGTTGTTGGTCGGCACGTCCGGTCCGTACACGCCGTAGAGGGTGCCGGAGGCGCCGCCGTGGAACGCGCCGGTGCCCGAGGCGAGGTCGACGGTGATCGCTCCCTCGCGGACCACGGTGACGGTCGCCTCGACGGCCTGTCCGGCCGCTGTTCCGGCCACGGTGAACGTGCCCGGCCGGGCGTACTTCTCGGGCGGTACGGCGTCCCAGGTGACCGGCGTGTCACGGTCGTAGCCGTCGGAGAAGGAGGAGCGCACGGCGGCGGGGAGGGAGGGGGCCGTTCCGGTCGTCGTACGGACATCGAAGGATGTCTGTGAGAGCTGCCGGAGGGTGGGGAGGTTCCCGACGGTGCCGGCGATCTGCTCGGGGGTGAGCGCCGCGTGCCAGACGGTGAAGTCGTCGATCGCGCCCTTGAGCAGCGGGTCCTGGTAGAAGGACTTGCCGATGTAACCGGCGGCCGTGGCCGAACCGCCCAGTAGATCCCTGGCCTTGACGGTCGTCGTGGCGGAGGACACCGCGACGCCGTCGAGATACGTGGTGACCCGGTGGGCGGCGGTGTCGAGGGTGACGGTGACGGTCCGCCACCCGTCGGCGGGCAGGGGTGCGTAGCCGGAGACCTGGGCCTCCGCGCCCCCGCCGCCGGTGGTCACGGCGGTGCGCAGCACGCTGCCGTTGTACGGCGTCGTGAACAGGTACGTGGAGGTGTCGGTGCCCAGGTCGAAGATGCGCTGCCAGGCCGCCTTGTCGCCGCTCCACTTCACGCGGACCGAGACCGTCAAGTCGGCTGCGTCACCGAGGACTTCGCGGGGAAGGCGGACATACGCGCCGTCGGAGGTGGGGGCCCCGCCGGGCAGGGCGATCGCCTTGCCGCCGTCCGCACCCGCGACGAACTGGGCGGTGGAGGCGTTGACCAGGGTCGCCGTGAGGCCGTTGCCGGAACTGTCAGCGATCTTGCCGGAGGTCAGATCGTCCTGGTCGAAGCTGTAACGGGCGGCGGGCTGGGGCGTGTCGGCCGCATGGGCGGGGACGGCCGGCGCGGCCAGCAGGCCGGCGCCGAGGGCCAGCGCCATGGCGGCCGGGGCCCGGCGCGGGGCCGGTCTGTCAGCGGATGACATGGATCGCGTCCTCAATCCTTTGGTATCGGCATGCGTCGAACCGGTTCGAGGGATGCTGCGCGGCAGCGATGAAGCTCGGGCGAATCGGCAGGGGCGGCGGCTCCATCCTTTCCTGGGGTGCGGAATCGGGCCACGGTCGTCGGAAGGATCAGTTCATCGAACCGGTTCGGGGAAGCTAGCACTGGTGATCCCGGCCAGCAATCCCCTCGACCGCAGGAAACACGGACCTTCTGGCGGGTGTAGAAGCGCGGTGGGGGGTGTTGACAGGCGTTCTGCAGGCTCCCGTTGCCTCTTCACGCGAACCGATTCGACGATCGGCTCCCGCTCCTCGTTCCGCCCCTGCGGAGCCCGAAAGTTTCGGTGGAAACCCTGTGGAAGCGGTGTCGGTGGGGCCGCTTATGCTGCACCGGACGATCACGCGGAACCTGGGGAGGGCGCGGCATGTTCGGCAAGCTGTTCGGCAGGGGCGGGGAGAGACCGGCGGCGGATCCGCATGCCCTTCCGGCCCCGCGCAGGCCGAAGAACGGGATGTACACGCTGCGCGCGCTCGGAGACGCGCGGGTGCTCGCGCTGGTGGAGGCGGCCGACGCCGGTGACTGGGCGGCGGTCAGGGCGGCGCTGGCCCCCTTCGATCTCGGCCGCGACGATCAGGTCCTCGGTGAGCTGGCGGACCTGGACGGTGTGCAGGACTGGATCGGCCGGGCCGTCGAGGAGGACAAGGAGCACCGGGCCACGGCCCTGCTGATATCCGGGGCGCGCCACATCAGCTGGGGCTGGGAGGCGCGCACCCGCGCGCTCGCCGTCGACGTCACGCAGGAGCAGTGGCGGGTTTTCCACGAGCGGCTCCACATCGCCGAGGAGCAGCTTTTCGAAGCCGCCGAGTTGCGGCCGGAATGGGTCACGCCGTGGCGTCGCCTGCTCACCTCCGGCCGCGGCATGTCGCTGGGCCCCGCCGTCAACGAGACCCGGCTCGACGCCGCCCTGCGCCGCGACCCGCTGGACCTGGAGACCCACATCGAGTGGGTGTCGCAGTTGCAGCCCCGTTGGGGCGGCGAGCCGGGCGAGGCCCTGGCGTTCGCCCGTGAGGCGTTCGCCGGGGCGCCCGAGGGCCATCGCCTCGGCTGTGTGATCGCCGTCGCGCACATCGAGGACTGGGTCGAGTCCGACCGCAAGAACTGCCTCATCACCCCCGACATCCAGGACGAGTTGCTGGACGCGGCCGAGCGCAGCATCCTCCACCCCGCCTACGTGCGACGCCCGGGCTGGCAGCAGGACTTCAACATGTTCGCCATGGCCTTGTCCCTGGCCTCCGAGAGGATCGCGTTGCCGCGGGTCTTCCGCGAGCTGCAGGGCGCCTACACCACGTGGCCCTGGAGGTACATGGCGAAGCCGGAAGAGATGTACGCCCGCGCCCGGCGCAACGCCTGAACCCGCCACCCCACCCGCCGCCCGTCGCTCACCTCACCCCGGACTGCCCGATGACTCTGCCCGCCACCCCTTCGAGCCCGGCCGGCGCCGACCGCACCTTCCAGGTGGATCTGCGCGGCCTCGTCGATCTCCTCTCCCACCACCTCTACTCCAGCCCCCGCGTCTACCTGCGCGAACTCCTGCAGAACGCGGTGGACGCGCTGACCGCGCGGCACGGCCTCGAACCTGCCGCCCCCGCCGACGCCTTCGGCATCCGCCTGTACGCCGACGGTTCGGTGGTACGTGTCGAGGACGACGGCGTCGGTCTCACCGAGGCCGACGTGCACACCTTCCTCGCCACGATCGGCCGCAGCAGCAAGCGAACCGAGCAGATCGCCGAGCAACGGGGCGACTTCATCGGCCAGTTCGGGATCGGCCTGCTCTCCTGCTTCCTGGTCGCCGACGAGATCCATGTCCTGAGCCGTTCCGCCCGCACCCCCGACGCCCCCGTCGTGGAGTGGCGGGGACGCGGTGACGGCAGCTACACCGTCCGCACCCTGCCCGTCACCGCCCGCCCCCGGCCCGGCACCACCGTCACCCTGACGCCGCGCGCCGACGCGGGCGAGTGGACCCGGCCGGCCCAGGTGCACGCGCTGGCCCGGCACTTCGGCTCCCTGCTGCGCCACCCTGTGACCTTCGACGACGGCACGGGCGACCCGGGCGCACCCGTCAACCCCGAGCCCGCACCGTGGGCGCGTACGTACCCCACGCCGGGAGCACGCTCCCGCGCGCTGGCCGCGTACGGCGAAGACGTCTTCGGGTTCACGCCGCTGGACACCATCGAGCTGGACCTGCCGGCCGTCGGCCTGAAGGGCATCGCCTGCGTGCTGCCCGAGGCGGTGCCGGCCGGGCGCCGCCACGGCCACCGCGTGCACGTCAAGGGCATGCTGCTGTCCGAGCAGGCCCAGGAGATCCTGCCCGAGTGGGCGTTCTTCGTGCGCTGCGTCATCGACGCCGAGAGCCTGCGCCCGACGGCGTCCCGCGAGTCCCTGTACGAGGACGACACCCTCGCCGCGGTCCGTGACGTCCTCGCCGAACGGCTGCGCGCGTGGATCGCCCGGACGGCCGCCAGTGACCCGGACCTCCTCGGCCGCTTCCTCCAGGCCCACCACCTGGCCGTGAAGTCGCTGGCGGTGCACGACGACGAGATCCTGCGGATGCTGCTGCCCTGGCTGCCGTTCGAGACCACCGACGGACACGCCACCCTGGACGAGTTCGCCCGCACCCACCGCACCGTGCTCGTGACCTCCAGCGTGGAGGAGTTCCGGCAGGTCGCGGCGATCGCCTCGGCCGCCGGGCTCGGCGTCGTCAACGGCGGCTACACCTACGACCGCGAACTGGTCCACCGGCTGCCGGAGATCAGGCCGGAGATCACCGTCGCCGACCTCGACCCGGCCACGCTCACCGCCCACCTCGACCCCGTCGACCGGGAGACGGAACTGGCCGCCGCGGCCTACCTGGCCCAGGCCCGCGACGCCCTCGCCGTCTTCGACTGCGACGTGGCGCTGCGCACCTTCCAGCCCGCCTCCGCCCCCGCCCTCCTCCTCGACAGCCGCGAGGCCCGGCACGAGCGCACCCGTTCCCAGCTCGCCCGCGAGCAGCAGGGAGGCCTGTGGGGCGACATCCTGGGCCACCTGCGCCAGGAAGCCCCGCGGGCCCAGTTGATCCTCAACCAGCTCAATCCGCTGGTCCGTACGGCCGTCACCATCGACGAACCCGAACTGGCCCGCACCAGCGCCGAAGCCCTCTACGGTCAGGCCGCCATGCTGTCCCGGCGCCCGCTCAGGCCCGCCGAATCGAGCCTCATCAACCGCTCCTTCCTCGACCTCCTCGCCCACGCCCTCCGCAAGGACAGCTGACGATGCCGACCGCACCCCAGACCACTGACGAGCTGTACCAGGCGCTGAAGGAGAACGCCGGGCGCCCCTACGGCCGGACCCGCACCGTCACGGCCGAGGAACTGGTCGACGCCGCCGAGCAGTTCGCGGAGCCCGTCCCGCTCGTCCACGCGCTGTTCGAGCTCCAGGAGGCGTACAACTACGGCTCCGAACCCAGGAAGTCACCCGTCGTCTTCGCCCGCCTGCTCACCCTCTTCGACGAGCAGCCCGACGTCTTCGACGAGCGCCTGCGCCACCGGCTGTTCTGGCGGTTCAAGTGGGTGGCGGGCGCCCTGCGCGCGCTGCCCGAGATGCCGCTGGCCGGCCTGCGCCAGTGGCTGGCGGAGATGCGCGACCGGTACGAGAAGGCCGGCCTCGGCCTCCAGCCCTACTACGGACAGGCGTACCAGCTCGCCGCCCACGTCGGCGAGGACACCGACCTCGCCTTCGAGCTGTGGGCGGGCCGTACCCGCACCCGGCTCAGCGACTGCGAGGCCTGTGAGATCTGCGAGCGCGCGCTGTACCACCTCGCGGCGGGCGACGACGAGCGGGCGCTGCGCATCTGGGAGCCCGTCCTGGCCGGGAAGGAATCCTGCCAGGAGGAGCCCGCCCGCTCCGTCTCCTACGCGCTGCTCCCCCTGCTGCGCACCGGCAGCGCCGACCGGGCCCGCGAGCTGCACCTGGCCGGCTACCGCGGCTGCCGCCGCAATCCCTCGATGTCCGGGGAGGTCGGCCGGCACCTGGAGTTCTGCGCGCTGACCGGCAACGAGGCACGCGGCCTGGAACTGCTCGCCGAGAACCGGAGCCTGTTCGACGAGGTCGACTCGCCGCTGGACCTGCTCGGCTTCCTCACCGGCGTGGAGGTC
The DNA here is from genome assembly GCF_055565775.1 of Streptomyces sp. NPDC028331. Lineage (NCBI taxonomy): Bacteria > Bacillati > Actinomycetota > Actinomycetes > Kitasatosporales > Streptomycetaceae > Streptomyces > Streptomyces sp. NPDC028331. The sequence continues at coordinate 44,207 of NZ_JBVHTR010000022.1, forward strand.
CTCCTCCAGCGCGTCGAACTCCTCGGCCACGGCGAACTGCCCGCCGCCGGATACGCCGGCCGCACCTGGACGGTGACCGGCCTGCGCGCCGAGGTGCGTCGCCGCGCCGACGACCTCGCCGCCCGCTTCGACGCCCGCAACGGAACCACGACCCACACCGACCGGCGCAGGGCCCGCCTCGACCGTGCCCCCCTCGTGGACGCACTGGAACTGACCCTGCGCACCCGCGGCCTCGACGACGTGGCCCCGGTCGGCCCGGCTGCCGCGCCCGCCGCCCGCCCGGCCGCCGCCGTCCCCGCATCGCTGCCCGAACTGATCTCCCGCGCCCGGGCGTTGGACGAGCAGGGGCATCCGGACGCAGCGGCCTGCTGGGCACGGCTGCGCACGCTCGTCGCCGCCCCCGACTACGCCCACCCCGACGACCCTGCCGTGGGGCCGCTCGTGCAGGTGCGCGCGGACCTGCTGGCCGACGAGGCGAGCCGGGCGGGCGAGAGGGACCGGTTCGGCGAAGCCGTCGCCCTGTACGAGGAGGCCGCGCGCCTGTACGACGAGGCCGGAGCGCCGGGTCACGCGGCGCTCGCCCGCGCCTGCGCCCTGCTCCCCGCAGGCGAGATCCCCGGGGAGCGTGCCGACGGAGCCGAGGCGAAGGCCGCCGCGCTGACCGCCGCCCACGCGGCCCTCGTCCGTCTGCACGAAGAGACGCCCGGCCTCGCCCCGTACCAGGAGGCCCGTCTGCTGCGGCTGCGGGCGACCGCGCTCGGCCTGCGGCTGCAGACGTCGGGGGACGAGGAGCACGTCGCGCCGGTCCTCGCCGAGGTGGACCTGCTGCTCGACTTCGCCACCCGGCACGACATCGCCACACAGGTCTCCGGCGCCCTCATCCTGCGGGCCGGTACGTACGCCCTCTCCGGCGATCTGCCGACCGCGCTCACGGAGACCGACGCCCTCCTCGACCGGCTGAAGGCGCACGGCCCCGCCTGGCACCTGCCCCGCACGCTCGGCCTGCGCGGCCGGATCCAGCTCGGCCTGAGGGACGCGCAGGCCGCGCACGCGGACCTCACCGAGAGCCTGCGCCTGGCCGCCGACTGGCCGTCCGACGCGGTCGACACCGCCCGCCTGCACGGTGACCTGGCCCAGGCCTGCATGCACCTGGGCCGCCCCGAGGAGGCACTGCGGCACCTGACGCGTTCCGCGGAGCTGGAACTGCGCCACGGCAGCCGGACCGACGCGTTCTGCACCTACAGCAACGCGGCCCAGCTCAGCCTCGACCTGGGCCGCGTCGAGGACTGCATCGCCCTGCTCGACTCCCTGCTGGCCGAACCGGACGTCGTCGCCGGAGAGCTGGACGACCGGCTCGCCGCACAGCTCCGCCTGACCCGCGCCCGCGCGCTGTACGCGGGCGACGACCTCAAGGCCGCCACGGCGGAGTTCGCCGCCCTCGCGGCCGAGTCGGCCGACTGGGACGACGACCCCGGGGACCACGCCATGATCGCCGCGGAGACCGCCGTACTCCTCGCCGAATCCGGCGAGTTCGGCCGGGCTCGCGAGGCCGCGGACCAGGCCGTCGCCGCCCACGCCCGGGCCCCGCGCTACGAGCAGCTCAGCAACTGCCTGCGCGAACTCGCCCGCCTCCAGGCCCAGCAGCAGGGTTCCGAGGGGCTGGCCGACGCCCTCGCCTTCCTCGCCGACGCGGGCAGGATCGCCGACGAGGCCCGCGCTGCGGGGTACGAGGCCCGCGGCCGCTCCCTGGACAGTGCCCTGGCCTACGAACACGGGCGGGTCAACGCCTACGCCCGTGAGTACGAGACCGCCCTGGCCGCCCTGGACGAGGCGCTCACCCTGCTCGGCGAACCGGGACCCGACGGGGACCACGCCGGCGAGTGGGCCGAGTGCGTCCGCCTCGCGGCTGCCGTGGAGGGCGTCTACCTGCAACGCCCCGCCCCCGCCCTCACCCGCCTCGATGCGGCGCTCTCGCGCCTCACCGCCCTGGGTCACACCGCGGAGACCGAGCCGCTGACCTCCCTGGCGGCCCGGCTGCGCGACAAGGCGTGATACGGCGCCGGGGGGGGGGGGGGGGGGGGGGGGGAGGGAGGGGGGGGGGAGGGGGGGGGGGAGGGGGGGGGGGGGGGGGGAGGGGGTAGGGGGGGGC
>NZ_JBVHTR010000022.1:46365-78124 GCF_055565775.1 Streptomyces sp. NPDC028331
CCCACCTCGCCGCTCGCGGGGACGGCGAGAGAACGAGCACGCCCCCCCCCCCCCCCCCCCCCCCCCCCCCCCCCCCCCCCCCCCCCCCCCCCCCCCCCCGCCGCCCCTGTGACGCCTGGCCGTGACCTCACCTGTCGGTGATCTCGGAGAGCCATGCCGTGTCCTCCGGGCCCGGCGCTTCGATGCCCGGAGCGGGCAGGGGCAGCCAACGGACCACGCCCGTGCGCAGGGCGACCGTGGCCCGTGGCCGCATCGGCCCGTCACCCTTGCGCGAGAGCAGGACGAGCTCCCAGACCGTCGCCGTCATGGCGTCGAGCCGGGTGGCGCAGTCGGCGGTGACTCGCCGCGGATCCCGGGTCCGGCCCAGGGACAGATGCGGGGTGAAGCTCTCTGCGGGCCCACGACAGCGCGGGAACCGCTGCCGCAGCACGCGGTGCAGGTCCGCCCACGGCGCCCTGCCGGCCGCCGTCGGGTCGAGCCACACGGTGGAGTACGCCCTGTGCCGGAAGGTGCGTACCCCGTCCAGCCTGGCGGTGAAAACCGGCGTCTCGGCCGTCGCCGCGCTCAGCAGCGGGGCGGCCCGCTCGAAGTCGGACTCCGGCACGAAGCCGAAGAGGACATTGACGTGCGGCGGCCAGCGGAGGATCTGCGGGTCGTAATCCCGGCGGATGTCCTGGATCGGCGGCCACAGCTCCGCGGGCGGGATCCAGGCCACCGCCGTGCGGGCTGTCGGGGACACGTCCAGGACGCCGACGGGTGCGCCGCTGCCGAGGTCCGGGTCCGCTCGCGGGCCCCGCACCCGGCCGGCTCCCGACGCGTCGACGCGGTCCACACCCGTGGCCCGGTCCCAGAGCACCTCGCCGTCCGCCTCGATGAACGCCACCCGGTGCCACGGGATGTCGCCCCCGGGTACGAAGCACGGGAGCCGGACACGTTTGACCGCGCCCCCGCGCTGGCTGATGCCCAGCACGAACCGGCCCGGGTCGAACCGCGGGTCCCAGCGGATCCGGTGATAGATCTCGTCGCTGGTTCGCATCCCGCCTCCTCTCCCGCCGTCACACCCTCTCCTCCTCCAGGGTGCCGCTCACCCGGGGTGTGAACCCGGCTCCGTCCGCCCGACGGGGACGGCGGGTGGGAACCGGGGCCGTGACGGAGTCACCGGGATGCCGCGATCGATGCCGCCGTGAGTCCGTCCACGGCCGTCGCGATCGCCTCGGGGCTGGAGATCATCGTCAGGTGCCGGGCGCCCGGGATGAGGGTCGCCGGCGGTGCGCCGATGCGCCGGGCGGTCTCCTGCGGAGTCTGCCGGGTGAACACGTCGTCCTGGGCGCCGAACACCACCGACTTGGGCAGGCCTACCCCGGCGAGCCGCGCCACCCGGTCCGCGGGCAGGCCCGGCACCCCCGCGGCCAGCATGCTCCAGAGCGCGTTCTCCGCGCCCGGCACCCGGAGCGGGCGTCGCCACCGATCCAGACCGGCGGCGTCCAGGCGCGGACAGGCGGGGCCGCACTGTGCGTCGTACACGCTGCGGATCACCGCGTCGATGCCGAGCCCGATCCGCAGCAGGCTGGTGCGGTAGGGGTCGATCAGCACGTACTTGAAGGCCGGCGGCGGCCCGGCACCCGTGTCCAGGGCGTCACCGTCGAGGAGCATCACACCGCCCAGTCGGCCAGGGGCCCGCAACGCCGCCTCGGTGACCACGGCGGCTCCGCTGGAGTGCCCCACCAGCAGCGGACGCTCGCCCGGACCGCCGAGGTGCATGGCGCCCAGGAAACCCAGGAGCTGCCGCGTGAAATGGTCGACGGTGTACGGGCCGTGGCGCTCGCTGTATCCGTCGCCCGTCAGGTCGAGCGCGTACACCCGGTGGTCGCGGGCGAGCAGCGGGGCGAGCCGCGACCAGGTGTCCACGGATTCGAAGGCGCCGTGCACCAGGACGACGGGCGTGCCCGCCGTACCCCAGGTCTGGTAGCGCGTGCGGATGTCGGCGGCCTGCACGTACCTGAGCCCCCGCGGCGGCGTGGCGCGCCCGGCCGTCACGCCGTTGTAGACGAACGAGGCCGCTGTGACGGCCACCAGCACGACGGCACAGCCCAGCGCGGCACGCCGCAGCCACCGCCGCAGCCGGGAGCGGTGCGGCGGGTGCGCACGCTCGGCAGGGGGCGACGGCGGAGCCGGTGCCGGACGGGCGTTCCCGGCTCCGCCTCCGTCTCCGTTTCGGTCTCCGGCTCCGGCGCCGGTTCGGCGAAGATCAGATGTCACAGCCCACCAGCATCGTCCATGGCACACCCGCGGTCATCCTGCTGCGGGAGCCATCGCGACTACTGCGCCGGGTGCAGGGGAGTGCCGGGCACGGGAGCGTACGGTGCAGCGGAGCGCCGGTCAGGAGCCGTGGGGGCGGGGGACGCGGGGGCGTGCATGGCTGTCAGGAGCCGTAGCGGCGGCCTCCACGGGACTGCTGTGCTGTCGGGGACGGGGAGGCGGACGCGCCGGCCGGCGAGGTGGCCTCGGTGGCGGTGCCCGGACTGGCGCTTGCGGCGGCCGACGGGGTGCCCGGCGACCCGGACGGCGAGGTGCTGGTCGGGGGAGCGGCCGGGGAAGGCGTCCGGCCGGGCGCCGTCAGCACCGCGTCGGTGACCAGGCCGTCCGCGTTCGTGGTGAGGACGACGGGGTCGGCGGCGCCGAGAAGGTGATCGCAGCCCAGGTTGGTGAACGTCTGGTTGGCCCGTGCGGCGAGGAAACCGAAGAGGTTCGGCGCCGTGGCCGGGTCAGGCGAGGGCGCCTTCTGGAAGAGCGCCTTGTCCTTGAAGACGCGCCGGATGCCGGCCGGGTCACGGAAGAGGGTGGTGCAGAAGGCCGCGCCGTCACCGCCGGTGCCGGCCCCGACCGGGGGCATGTCGACTCCGGTGCGGTACGCGTCGGTCTTCGCGACGCTGCTGCGGCCGTCGACGAGCGTCATCGGGTCGTTCTGCGGGACCAGCGCGATCGGCGCCTTCTGGTGGGCCGCGGCGGACAGTTCGTCCAGCGCCAGCGCGGAGGTGGCCCTGCCGTCGCCGGACTGGTCGGGCGCGGTGAACGGCTTGCAGCCGAGGGCGGGGTCCATGAACTGGGTCAGCAACAGGTTGTCGCTGCCGTTGGCCAGGTCCCTGGGGGCCCTGGTGGCCGCCGACCTGACCTTGCCGTTGTGCCGGTGGTGTCGGTCGCCGCGGTTGGTCAGCCGGGCGGCCTTCTTGAGTGCGGCCCTGCTCGCGGCGTTGTTCTGGGCGATACGGCCGTGTGCGTCGGCGAGGTAGTGGGTCACCACGTTGTCGCTTCCGTCCTGGTCCACGACGGAGAAGTCCCGCGTGGTCGGGCAGGGCAAGCCGTCCTTGGCTTTCCCGAGCGCCGGAATCCTCAGGTGCCCCTTGGCGATCTGGGCGTCGGCGGCCCGGAAGAAGGCCGGCGCGTTGCAGTACGCGAACTGGCCGAAGACCGACCCCCGCAGGCCGTTGACGCACTTGCCCTGGGCGAGAGCGTCCGAACGGCCGCTCGCCCGCAAGGTCAGATCAGCGCCGTTGAAACCGAACCAGATGCCCACGGTCGAGCCGCGCGGCACCGAGGGCCGGACGGTGCGCGCGGCCGGTCTCGTTCCCTTGTCGATCACCAGCGGGTTGTAGAGGGTCAGCTTGCCGTTCGGGGTGACGATCGCGGCTTCCACGAACGCCGACTGATCGGGATCGGCCTCGTGGCAGGGCCCCTGCGCCGGATCGGTCGCGACGAGCCTGTACGGCGTGGCCAGGCCACGGGCCGTGAGCGGGTTGTCCGGCACCAGCAGCGTGCAGTCGGGATCGGCTTTGCCGGCCGCCGCGAGCTGCGCGGTGGCCCCCTGGTTCCTGTGCGGGCGCTGCTGATCGCGGCTCTCCGCCGCGAACACCGAACCCGCGACGACGGCGAGAATCACCGGCCCGCCGATCAGCGCGAGCGACACCTTGGACCGCTTCCAGCGTCGGGCGTGCTCCCGCCGCGAAGCACGCGACGACTGTGTCAGGTTCTGGCGGGTCACTGAGCTGCTCCTCACTGTGCGGTCCCTCCGTGGGAGCGACCCACGGTCGCGCGGGCGCACGACGGTCATGACAGTGCGGACCTTCTCGGCGTGACGGAGGGACGGCCAACCCGATCGCCCGGCACGACGGATCCACTCGCGGTACGCGCCGAGCCCACGGGATGTTCAACGGCCGCACCGGTCATTGCCGAACCTTGAAGCAGCCCGGGTGGGGCAGCGCATCGGCTGCCCCACCCGGGCCGGAGGGCGGTCGTGGGATCAGTCGCCGTCCCCGGCGAGGGCCGCCAGTTCACGATCCACGGCGCGCTGGTGCTCCACCGCCTCGTCGCGGGCCTTGCGCGGGCTCCAGCGACCGGCCATGACGAAGACGAACGGCAGGAAGAGCACTTGTCCGGCGACACAGATCAACCACCAGGTGCGCCACTGTTCCGGTCCCTGGGCCGCGGCGCTCTTCACCTGGGATCCGTAGCGTTGCAGCAGCGCCAACTGCGGCTGGGCCTTGCGCACGGTGGCCAGGTCGTCGGCGCCGACCTCGCGCACCGCCTGCGCCGCCAGCGCCGGCGGGACTGCGGTCGGAGGGTACGCCTGGAGTTCCGCGAAGAGCCGTGGGTGCGCGTCGATGATGGCCAGGGCAGGGGCGGCCTGGACACTCGCTGCCTTGACCTGGGCACCGTGCTCGACCAGCGGCGTGGCCGACGTCACCACGACCGGGACGAACGCCGTGGAGATGGCGACCACCGCCCGGATGATCCATCCCCACACGGCCAGACCGGTCGCCGTGGCGGCCGGATTCTGTTTCTCCACGGTTTCGGTGAAGCTCGCCATCCAGGGCGCGTAGGTCACGCCGGTGAGCACGCCGATGGCGACGAACAGCGCGGCAAAGGTGTAGTAACCGGTGTGCGGCTCCGTGGCCTGCAGGGCGAAGAGCGTGGTGACGGCGATCGAGCCGACGGCTCCGACGATCATGAACGGCTTGCGCACCTTCAGCCTGTCGGAGAGCAGCCCCGCCGCCACCAGTGCGATCGCGTTGGCCGCCCAGTACCAGTTGGCCAGCCCATTGGTGCGTTGCTCGCTGTAGCCGAAGGTCGCGGCGAAATAGACGACGAAGTTTCCGACAGCGCCGAAGTAGAGCAGGAGGAAGAGGCTGACAGCGGTGGCCGAGCCGATGATGTCCAGCCGCAGCATCTGCCGCCAGTGGCCCTCGGCCGCCGTCCTCGGATTCATGCCCTTGGCCCGCGCTTCGACCAGCGCACGGTCGCGGAGGCTGACCATGATCTGGTCACGCAGCCGGGGCGACAGCTCGCGCAGCCCCAGCAGTGCCAACACGAAGACGGCGAGCCCGGCCCAGCCGGAGTAGCGCAGCTCGTCCCGCCAGTCGGCGAAGGACAGGGTGCTGCTGGTGACGACGGTGACGACCAGACTCCCGATGACCGGGCCCATGGTCCAGTAGCCCATCGCGGTGGCTCGGCCGAGCTGTGGGGAGAAGTCCCGGATCAGTGCCGGCGTGGCCACCAGCACGATGCCTTCGATGAAGCTGAGGCAGGCGAAGAGCACCAGGTAGGTGCCCTTGTCCGGGGCGTTGGGCAGGCCGAGGAGGCTGAGCAGGGCGGCGATCAGGAGCCCGTAGACCACCATGTTGGCCCGGCCCCAGCGGTCGGCGAGGCCCGCCACGAGCGAGGCGAACGCGCCGACCGCGTTGCCGATGACGGAGACCCACACGAAATAGCCGTAGGTCATGTGGAAGTGCGTGATGATCGACGTGGCGACCGCGTACTGCACGTAGAGGGCGTAGTACAGGACCACGGTGGTCAGCACCACGATCGCCAGGTACGCCACGCGGCGTGAGGTGACGGGGTAGTGGTTCAACTCGCGGCGCCACAACCGGGCGGCGAGGCCGGGAGTTTCCGGCCTGCCGGTGTCGGCTGGTGCGGGATTCGTGTCGTGGGGCGAAGCGGGCATGGCGGTCATGCGGCGGCTCCTGGGTTCGGGCTCGTGGGCCCGGTGCGGTGGGTGCGGACAGTGCACGCCTTGCGGCGCGGCTGGCACGAGCACTGTTCGGCGAGGTGGGCCGAACCCCGGGGTCTCTGTGTCCAGGCGGGGAAGTTGTGCGCCGAGGCTAGTACCGACCAGTCGGTACGTCCTAGGGGTGTGCAGGGGGATGCCGAATCGTGACCTTGCGTCTGGGGAGGTGTGGGGAATCCGGTCACGCCGGGACCGACGGCGTCCGATCAGCGGTGGGTTCGGCGACACCGGTGGACGGCCGGACCGCGCGACGCTGCGGATGCCGCTGCCCCGCGATGCTGCGGATGCCGCTACGTCATCCGTCCAGGCCGGGCGACCCCGTCGGTGTCCGTGGAGGGCGGAACGACGGTCAAGTCCGCCTGGGTGGACGGTTCATCGCGCCGCGGCGGCATCCTCCACGACGGCACCCATGACTCCCGACCGGCACGGACGAGGTGTTCCGCAACCGTGAGGTCAGGACTTCCAGCGCACCGGCAGCCGACGCGGGCCCCGGATGAGCATGCCCGGGCGCCAGGTGAGGGCGGCCGGGTGGGCGTCGAGTGCGAGGTCTGGGCAGCGCTCCAGCAGGGCACGGATCGCGATCCGCGCCTCCATGCGGGCGAGCGGCGCGCCGAGGCAGTAGTGGATGCCGTGTCCGAAGGCGACATGACCGCCCGCGGGTCGCCGGATGTCGAAGCGGCCGGGGTCGGGGAAGCGCGCCGGGTCGTGGTTCGCATCGGCCAGGGCCACCAGGACCAGCTCACCACCGCCGGGGATGACCGTGGTGCCGATCTCGACCGGCTCGGTGGTGAACCTGAACGTCGGCGTCTCCACCGGACCGTCGTAGCGCAGCATCTCCTCCACCGCGTTGTCGATGAGCGTCATGTCCTGACGCAGCGCGGCGAGTTGGTCGGGATGGGTCAGCAGGGCCAGTACGCCGTTGGAGATCAGATTGACCGTGGTCTCGTGCCCCGCGACCAGCAGCAGCCAGGCCGTTCCGCGCAGTTCGTCCGCGGACAGCCGGTCGCCGTCCTCGTCGGTGGTGCGGATCAGGGCGCTCATGAGGTCCTGGCCCGGGGTCCGGCGCTTGTGCTCCAGCAAGTCGGTGAGATATTTGGCGACCTCGTCCGTCGCCGCCAGCCGCGCCGCCGGGTCGGGATCGGTGAGGATCGTGCCGGTCCAGTCGCGGAACGCGGCCCGGTCGAGCATCGGCACGCCGAGCAGCTCGCAGATCACCGAGATCGGAAGCGGGAACGAGAGCGCCTCGACGAGATCGGCCCGCCCCTCCGGAAGCGCCTCCATCGCGTCCAGCAACTCGTCGGTGATCTGCCGCACCCGCGGCGAGAGCTGCTCGATCCGGCGCGGAGTGAACTCGCGGACGACCAGCTTGCGCAGCCGCTCATGGTCCGGCGGATCGGAGTTGAGCATGTGGGGTCCCGCGGACGGACTGGAGAGCGGGAAGGAAGGCGAGGCGTTCTCCCACCGCTTGGACAACCGCGGATCCACCAGCGCGGCCCGCCCGGCCTCGTAGCCGACGACGAGCCAGGCCTCCGCGCCCTCCGGAATCCGCACCCTGTGCACGGGGCCGCGCTCCCGCAGCGCTGCGTAGACCGGGTACGGATCGCGGACGAAGTCCTCGCCCATCGCCACCAGATCGATCACCTCGGCCGCCGCCATCGCCTGCCCCCGTCTCTCGGCTCGCTCCGACGCTAGCAATGGGGGCCGCTTCGGCGAAGGAGGCATTCAGCCGAACCGGGTCGGGACAACCGGCGTCCGGCGGCCGGCGAGGGCGAGCTCGGCGACCGCCGTGACCGACGTGTCGCACCTCCCGTGATCTGTTTCACCCCGCGCTCGCCGGACGCCTTTCGCCCGGTCAGCGCGGTGAGCCCGGCGCGTGGCAGGAATCGTCAACAGCCTGTCATTGTGGACGGTCGCCCGCTGGGAACAGGCTGTGACCATGAGACAACGACGTGTTGTTATCGTGGTCTACCCCGGTGCCCAGACCCTGGACGTCAGCGGACCGCTCGAAGTCTTCGACACGGTGAACCGACTGACGGCCGAGCACGGAAACGCCTACCGTCTGCAGTGCGTCTCCCCTGACGCCCCGTCAGTCGCCACTTCCGCGGGCCTCGTCGTGCAGGCCGGTCCCCTGGAGGCTGCGGAGGGGGCGATCGACACCCTCGTCGTGCCCGGTGGACCGGGCCTCAAAGAGACGTTGACGGATACGTCCTTCGTCACATGGATCAGGCACGCCGCGGCCCGGTCCCGCCGCGTGGCCTCCGTGTGCGGCGGGGCCTTCCTGCTGGCGGAGGCCGGTCTCCTCGACGGACGACGGGCCACCACGCACTGGGCCTTCGGGGAGCAGATGGCGCGTCGCTACCCCGAGGTGACGGTGGATCCCGAGCCGATCTACGTCCGGGACGGTCCCTACATCACCTCCGCGGGGGTGTCCACCGGTATCGACATGGCCCTGGCCCTGGTGGAGGACGACCTCGGGGCGGCCTGCGCCCTGGAGGTGGCGAAGTACCTGGTGCTGTACTTCAAACGGCCCGGCGGCCAGACCCAGTTCAGCATGGTTCTCGACACACAGCTCACCGATCAGGAGCCGATCCGGTCCATTCAGGACTGGATCCAGGACAACCTCCATCGCACGCTGCCCGTGTCGGAACTCGCCGAACGCGCGAACATGAGTCCACGTCACTTCGCCCGGGTCTTCGCGCAAGCGGTCGGGATGACGCCGGGCCACTACGTGCGGCGATTACGCATCGCCCGGGCCCGTCAGCTCCTGGAGGCGACCGATCTGTCGGTACGTCAGATCGCGAGCCGCTGCGGATTCACCGCGATCGAGACGTTCCTGCGCGCGTTCGCCGCCGTCGTCGGCCTCACCCCCGCACAGTACCGGCACCACTTCCAACTGCGGACGCACTCCGGCCCGACCGCCGAGCCGGCCTGGGCGGAACGGAGGTCGGCATGACCTGCCGGATGCGCCTCGTGGACTACGTCGCGGCCGAACTGGAGCGGATCGGCGTCCGGTACGTGTTCGGCGTGGGCGGAGCCAACATCGAGGACCTGTACGAAGCGCTGCACCGTGCCCCCGGCCGCATCCGCGGTGTCGTGGCCAAACACGAGTTCTCCGCGGTCACCATGGCGGACGGGTACGCCCGGGCCACCGCGCGCCTCGGCGTCGTCGCGGCCACGTCGGGGGGCGGTGCGATGAACCTGGTTCCGGGGCTGGCTGAGGCCCACGCCTCGCGCATCCCGGTACTGGCCCTGGTGGGACAGCCGCCCACCTTTCAGGAAGGTCGGGGCGCCTTCCAGGACTCCAGCGGCAAGGCGGGCTCCTTCGACGCGCTGGACGTCTTCGCACCCGTCTCACGCTTCTGCGCCCGAGTGACCGAACCCGACGCGATCCCCGGGCTGCTGGCCCGCGCGATCACCGTGGCACAGACCGAGCCGCGGGGCCCCGCCGTGCTGCTGCTGCCCAAGGACGCCCAGCAGGGGCACCTCGAGGTGCCGGCGGTCACCGGATCCGCGGTGGCCGCGGACACCGGAGCATCCGCGCGTGCCGCGCGAACCCCGGGAACGGGCACGGCGGCGCACACATCCCTCGCGGCCAGGGTCACGGCGGCGCAGCCGGTCGGGGAGCCGCACGCGCCCGCCGCCCCGCGGCCGGATCCCGCCCGTCTGGCCGAGGCGGTCGGTGTGCTGGAGGGAGCCTCCCGCGTCATGGTGATCGCCGGGGAAGGCGCGGCCGGGACGGGGGCGCGCGAGGAACTGGCCGGCCTGGTGCGGCACCTCGGCGCCTGCGTCGCCGTGTCGCCGGACGCCAAGGACGTCTACGACAACCGCAGCCCCCGGTTCGTGGGCGTGGCAGGGGTCATGGGCCATCCCGAGGTCGAGGACTGCCTGCGCCGGGCCGACGCCTGCCTGCTGGTGGGGACGCGCCTGCCCGTCCTGGCGCGGGGGAGACTGGAGTCGCTGCTCACCGGGATACCCGTGGTCTGCGTCGATCCGGAGCCGCCCTTCGTGCCGGGAATCCCCCTGCTCGGGCCGGTGGCCGACACGCTGCGGACGCTGCAGCGCCGTCTGTCACCGCGGCCTGCGGCCTGCCCGGCCCACCGCCCGCCGTCCCTCCTGGGCCTTCCTCCCGGTTCCGGACCGGCCCCCGGCTACACCTCGGCGATCGGCGCGATCGCCGAGGCGCTGCCACAGGACGCCCATGTCTTCGTGGACGCCGGCAACGTGGGGGCCGCCGCCATCCACGCCCTGCCGGCCCCCCGCGACGGTCGCTTCGTCGTGGCGGTGGGCATGGGGGGCATGGGTTACACCTTCGGCGCCGGGACAGGGGCCGCGTTGGCCACGGGCCGCCGGACGTACGTGGTGGCCGGTGACGGGGCGTTCTTCATGCACGGCATGGAGATGCACACCGCCATCGAGTACGACGCGCCGGTCACCTTCGTCATCCTGAACAACAACGCGCACGCCATGTGCGTCATGCGCGAGGAGCTGTTCCAGGGCGGCGCCCGCCCCGAGAACGTCTTCCACCCGACCCGCATAGCGGCCGGAGCGTCGGCCATGTTCCCCAGGCTGCGCGTCGCCTCGGCCGGCGACCCGGCGCAGTTGCGATCCGCGTTGCTGCACAGCAACGACGGCGGTGGGCCGGCCCTGGTCGCCATGGACCTCGACCACCGCGAGACACCACCGTTCCAGCCCTTCCTGACCGCCGCCACAGCCGGTCCGGGTGCCGCCGTCGCGCCCGGACACCGGCCGACCCACGACGAGGAGATGCACACCCATGACCGACCGATCCACGTTGGCTGACATCCCGGGCCTGGTGCGGGTGGAGAACACCAGTCCCGAGGAACTGGCCGCCCGCTGCCTGGAGATGACCTCGGACGCCTACCCGCACCAGCAGGTCTACGGCGAGTACTGCACCATCCAGGAGTACGTCGACTGCCCGCCGGAGGCGACGTACGACTACCTCAGCCGCGGCCACCACCTCGAGGAGTGGACGTGCAGCCTGCGGGGGTTCGAGCCCGCGGGCACACCGGGGCTGTGGGTGGGCCACGACCTGCTGGAGAAGGGCACCCGGATCTACTGCCGGACCGAGGCCCACCCCGGCGCCATGACCGTCGACTACCACTGCGCCTGGGACCAGGGCGACGAGCTGTGGATGGTCTACCTGATGAGGGTGGTTCCGGCCGCCCTCGTCCTCGGCCGCTCCGGATCGGTGATCACCTGGACCAACTGCCGCCACCCGAACTACCGGCGCAACCCTCACCCGGACCTGGCACCGCACCCCGACCGGCGCTGGGTGGGTGAGTACTGGGACCTGTTCTACGCCGGCCACACCATCGAAATGCAGAACCTCAAGGCGATTCTGGAGCACCGGCACCGCAACGGTCTTCGCGTCAGCAGCTCCCCGGCCCAGCAGGTGGCCCGATGACGTCCGTGAGCCTGACCGACGTCTCCGCCTACCTCCCCGGCGAGCCCGTACCCGCCGCCTTCTTCACCGAGCATCCGGCGGCGGAGGACAAGCTGCGCGACAGCCCGATGTTCAAGGTCCCCGCGTCACGCCACCACGTGGCCCCCGACGAGACCAACGCGGACATGATCGAGCGTGCCGTCCAGCCGCTGATCGAACGGCACGGCCGGGCGGCCATCCGCCGCGTCGACGTCCTGCTCGTGCACAGCCAACTGCCGGACCAGCCCTTCGTGGGCGCCGGCACCGAGGTGGCGCGCCGCCTGGGCCTGACGCCCCGGTGGCTGATCGACGTGGCCAACGCGGGCTGTGCCTCCTTCGTGCACATGCTCGACCTCGCCCGGCAGATCCTGCTCGACGGCGACGCCCGCACGGCCCTGATCTGCAACGCGCAGAGCGCCGCGGGCCAGTTGTTCACCCAGTCACAGGTGCGCGGTCTGTCCCAGGCCGCCATCCCGGGCGACGGCTGCGGAGTCGGCTACGTGACGACCTCGGCACACGCCCCGGTCCTCGGGATCGAGAGCCGGCACATCGCCGCCCATGCCGGTGACATGACCATGGTGCGTGCCGACGGGCGCAAGTACTGGGAGGCCGGCGAAGCCCAGGTCCACATCGGGTTCACCGAGACCGGAGTCACCGACGTGCTCGAGCGGGGCAACCGCCTGGTGCCGCAGGTCGTGCGGGACCTGTTCGGTCGCCTGGGAAGGAAGACCACCGACATCGACTCCCTGATCACCAACCAGCCCAACCGCACCTTCTTGCGCAACTGGCGTGACGCCCTGGGCCTGCCCGCCGAACGCCACCCCGACACCTTCGACCGGTGCGGCAACCTCTTCGGCGCCGCGATGCCCGTCACACTCGACGACGCGGTCCGATCCCAGCAGATCAGGGAGGGCGACCTGGTGGTGCTGGCCGGATTCGCCCACGCCGGGGACTACGCCGGTGCCGCCGCGATCCGCTGGGGGCGGGGATGGTGACCGCGGTGCCCCCGTCCCCGCGCCTGCTGGGACTCAACGAGAGCCCTTACCCACCGCTGCCGTCCGTGCGGAAGGCGATCCGGGACACCGCCGACCGGGCCCACCGTTACCCACCGTTCCACCCCGACCGGCTGGCCCGGCGGATCGCCGGCTGGTGCGGTGTGGACGGCGACGCCGTCGCGGTCGGCAGCGGCTCGGTGGGCGTGGCGCTCCAACTCCTCCAGGCCGTGATCCGGCCGGGCGACCGCATGGTGTACGCCTGGCCCGGGTTCGACGCCTATCCGATGCTGGCCACCATGGCGGGCGCCGAGCCGGTTCCCGTACCACTGCTGCCCGACGGGCGACAGAACCTGGCCGCCCTGGCCGGGGCGATCGACGCGACCACCGGCGTCGTGGTGGTCTGCAATCCGCACAACCCGACGGGCAGCCTCGTCACCGCGCCGGAACTCGCGGAGTTCCTCGCCCGCGTACCGGAGCATGTCATCGTGCTGCTGGACGAGGCGTACCTCGAGTTCGTACGCCACCCCGCCCCTCCCGACACTCTCCCCCTGTTGGCCGGTCGGCCGAACCTCCTGCTGCTGCGGACCTTCTCCAAGGCCTACGGACTGGCCGCGCTGCGGGTGGGCTACGGCCTGGGTGATCCCCGACTGGTGGCACGCATACGGGATCAGCAACTGCCCTACGGCATCAACGCCGTGGCCGCCGCCGCGGTCGAGGCGACGTTGGAGGCCGGCGAGGAACTGGCCGCACGCGTGGACGCCGTCGTCACCGAACGGGAACGCCTGCACCGCCGGCTCACGGGGTACGGGCTGCCCGTCCTGCCCAGCCAGGCCAACTTCCTCTGGTTCGCCGACGGGCCCGGCAGCGGTACCGGCACCGGCCGGACGGCGCATGCGCTCGGCACCGCCGGGATCCACATCCGCCACTGGCCCGGGGAGGGCATACGGCTGACGGTGGGCCGTCCGGAGGACGGGGACGCGGTGCTGTCCGTCCTGGCAGCGGCGGGAAAGGAGCGCGTGGACCGATGAGCGGGTGACCTCGGGCATCGACGCACCCAAGGCCGCTCCCCGTGACGTCGCCGTCGCCGCGCTCGCGCGGCCGGACGGCGACGGACGGGAGCGCGGTCCTGGTGTCAGGCGGGTTTCCCGGTGGCCGGAGGGACATCCGGGCTCGCGCTCCTCAGATGTTCCCGCAGCCACTGCTCGGTGTGACTCACGTGCATCAGTGCGGCGGCCTGGCTGAGGGCGGCGTCACGGGTGCACAGGGCATCGAAGATCGCCTCGTGTTCCGCGAGGGTCCTCCCCGCGGCCTGGCCGTCGACCAGGCCGCGCCAGATGCGGGCGCGCAGGGTACGGCCCGAGATGCCCTCCAGCAGGGTGAGCAGCGTTTCGTTGCCCGTGGCCGAGACCACCGCGCGGTGGAACGCCGCGTCGTGCGCGTTGAGCTGTTCGACGTCGTCGCGCGCCGCTCGCATGGCGTCCAGGTGCTGCTTGACCTCGGCCAGCTCGTCGTCGGAGATCCGGGTGGCGGCGAGAGCGGTGGCGACCGGTTCGAGGAGCCGGCGGACCTCCATCAGGTCCAGCAGTGCCGCCGAGTCGCTCTGCAGCAGTTCCACCGCGCCGCCCAGGCCCTCGAGCAGCAGGCTCGGCTGGAGGCTGGTCACATACGTGCCGTCGCCCCGTCTGACCTCGAGCACACGGGCGACCGCGAGTGCTTTGACCGCCTCGCGGGCCAGGTTGCGGGACAGGCCGAGCTGGGCCGCGAGCTCCGGCTCCGGAGGCAGCTTCGAGCCCGGTGGCAGCGCACCGGTGCGGATGAGCTCGCGGATCTGCTCAATGGCCTTGTCCGTCAGAGACAACACGCACCCCTTCCGTCTTCCCCGGAGTGTTCTCCCCGCTGTGTCGCGTGGGGACGTCCGGCCTGATCAGGCCCCGGGTGCGAAGGTCCGCCCAGAGAGCTTCCGGCACGTGCCGACGGTGGAGTTCCACGTTCCGGCGGACCTGCTCCCGATTCCTCATCCCAAGGGTGACATTGATGATACTGGGATGGCTGAAGGGGAAAGCGATCGCGGCGGCGGGCAGGGTGGTGCCGTGACGTTCGCAGACCTCGGCGATGGCCAGGGCACGGGCGACGAATTCCGGCGGGGCGTCCTTGTAGTCGTACTTCATGCCCGGCGTCGGACGGTCCTGGGAGAGCAGACCCGAGTTGAACACGCCGACGGCGACCACGGCCTTGCCGTGCTCCCGTGCGGCGGGCAGCACGTCGTCCAGCGCCGACTGGTCGAGGAGCGTGTAGCGTCCGGCCAGCATCACCACGTCGGCGGCGGTCTCGCGCAGGAAGCGGGCGAGCATGGCCGACTGGTTCATGCCGGCGCCGATCGCGCCGATCACACCCTGGTCGCGCAGGTCCGCGAGCGCGGGTATGGCTTCGTCGGCCGCCTGCTGCCAGTGGTCGTCGGGGTCGTGCACGTAGACGATGTCGAGGCGGTCGAGACCCGTGCGTTCCAGGGTGGCGTCGATGGAGCGGAGCACGCCGTCCCGGCTGAAGTCCCAGCGGCGGCGCAGGTCGTCCCGGACGACGAACCCCTCGCTGTCGACGCCCCGCGGCTGCTCGTTGGGCACGAGCAGCCGGCCCACCTTGGAGGAGACGACGTACTGCCCGCGGGGACGGTCGCGCAGGGCGGCCCCCAGGCGCCGCTCGGACAGGCCGAGCCCGTAGTGCGGCGCGGTGTCGAAGTAACGGATGCCGCTGTCCCAGGCCGCCTCGATCGCGGCGGCCGCGTCCTGGACCGGTGTGACCCGGTAGAGGTTGCCGATGACGGAGGCCCCGAAGCCCAGCTCGGTGACGTCGACGGCGGTGTTCGTGATGTTCCGGTGTCGCAAGACGTGCTCCTCGGGTCCTACGGGTGGGACAGGGGGTGCCGTTCAGCGCCCGACGGCGGCCGGGCCGCCCGCCGCGAGCGCTTCGACCTCGGCGAGCGAGGCCGTGGAGACGTCGCCGGGCGTGGTCATGGGCAGGGCGCCGTGCGCCGCCATCGCCTTCACCGCCTGCTCGGCGGCCGCGGTGCGGAAGGCGACCTCGGCGCACCGGGCCCCGCCCGCCGTGAGCGCGTCGGCGAGCGGACCGGCGTGTGCGACGGACGGAACCGTGAGCACGGGCGGGATCCGGGCGCCGGGCGGCACGGAGGCGAGATCGGCGGTCATCGGCCGAGCCATCCGCCGTCGACGGGCAGGACGGTGCCGTGGACGTAGGCGGCGGCGTCGGAGGCCAGGAACACGGTGGCGCCCGCCAGGTCGTCGGGGGTGCCCCAGCGTCCGGCCGGGATACGGTCCAGGATCGCCTTGCTGCGCACCGGATCGTCCCGCAGCGCCTGGGTGTTGTCGGTGGCGATGTAGCCCGGCGCGATGGCGTTGACGTTGACGCCGTGCGGGGCCCACTCGTTGGCCAGTGCCTTGGTCAGTCCGGCGATGCCGTGCTTGGCGGCGGTGTAGCCGGGGACGGTGATGCCGCCCTGGAAGCTGAGCAGCGACGCCGTGAAGATGATCTTCCCCTGGCCGCGGGCCACCATCGCCGCGCCGACCGCCCGAGTGAGGGCGAACTGTGCGTTGAGGTTGACCTGGAGCACCAACTCCCAGTCGGCGTCGGAGTGTTCGGCGGCCGGTGTCCGGCGGATGGTGCCCGCGTTGTTGACGAGGATGTCCACCGGCCGCCGCCGGCCCGCGAGGTCCGCGCCCAGGGCCCGTACGGCGTCGGGGTCCGCGAAGTCGGTCCGGATCGCCTCGAAGGTGCGCCCCGCGGCGACGACGTCCTTCTCCACCGCGCTGCCGGAGTCCTCCAGCGAGGCGCTGACGCCGATGACGTCCGCGCCGGCCTCGGCCAGCGCACGGGCCATGGCCCGGCCGAGGCCGCGCCGGGCGCCGGTGACGACGGCGAGCCGGCCGGTCAGGTCGAACAGAGGCATCTCAGGCTCCCGTCGTGTCGTTGCCGCAGTCCACCAGGATCTTCATCACGTCGCCGCCCGCCTCCAGCGCCTCGAAGGCCGCGGGCGCCTCGGCGAGCGGCACGACCTTGCTGATCAGCCGGTCGGCGGGGATCGTGCCGTCCGCCACCAGCGCCACCGCCCGCTCGAAGTCCGAGCGGTCGTACAGCCGGGCACCGACGAGGGTGAGTTCGCGCCAGAAGAAGCGGTGCAGGTTCACCTCGCGGGGCCGGGGGTGGATCGCCACCAGACACAGCCTGCCGCGCACGCCCAGGACTTCGACTGCCGTGTCCACGCCGCCCGCCGCGCCGGAGACCTCGAAGGCGACGTCCGCGCCCGCGCCGCCGGTCCACCGCCGGACGAGTTCGGGCACGTCCCCGGCGGCCGGGTCCCAGGCGGTCAGGCCCGACTCCTCGGCGAGCAGGCGCCGGTGGGTGCTCGGCTCGACCACGCGGACCTCGGCACCGGCCGCGCGCGCCACCAGTGCGATGAGCACCCCGACCGGTCCGCCGCCGACCACGACGACCCGCTCGCCCTCCCGCACCTGGGCCCGGCCGACATCGTGCACGGCCACGGCCGTGGGTTCCACGAGTGCGGCCCGGTCCAGGGCCAGGGAGCCGGGCAGCCGGACGAGGGTGGCGGCGGGCACGGTCCAGCGCTGCTGCATCGCGCCCGGCGAGTCGATGCCGATGAAGTCGAGGTTCTGGCAGACGTGCCGGTGCCCGGAGGTGCACGCCGGGCAGGTGCCGTCCCAGCGCAGCGGCATCACGGTCACCGCGTCACCGGGCTGCCAGCCCGCCACGTCCGGGCCGACGCGTACGACGCGGCCGGACATCTCGTGTCCGAGGACGGCGGGCGCGGCGACCCGGGCGTCCATGTCTCCGTGGAAGATGTGCAGGTCGGTGCCGCAGATGCCGACGTAGGCGGGCGCCAGTTCCACCTCGCCGGGGCCGGGGGAGCGGGTCTCGGCGGGCGCCGTGTCCAGGGTGCGGGCGGCCGTGTAGCGGACTGCGAGTGTCATCGTGGGGTCAGGGTCCCTTCAGCGCGGACGCCGATGGTCAGCAGCAGGTTGGCGTACGTACGGATGTCGGCGGTGACGATCGCCAGCGCCAGGTCGGGGGAGCGTGCGGCGTCGTAGAACTCGAAGCGGCCCAGCGTCTGCACCGGGGCGGGCGCCAGCCGGGCGCGGTACTCGGCGATGGCCGGCGGCTCCGGTTCGCCCTCGGGCGGCACCATCACCTGTCCCGACTCCACGGGGACCGCCCGCAGGAGGACGTCGAGCACGGTGGTGACGTCCAGCAGGCCCGGCCTCAGATTGAGGTGGACGGTTCTGGCCCGCTCGCCGGTGGCCGTACTGGCGGGGTAGTGGCCGTCGGCGAGCAGGATGCGGGCCCCGTGGCCGGATCCGGCCAGGGCTTCGAGGATTCCGGGGTGCAGCAGTTCCGTCATCAGCACGGCGTCCCCTCCTTCGTCGGGACAGGCGTCAGGTGGTAGAAGGCCGTCGCGGTGCCGGCGAGCACCGCGTCGATCTCGGTGCCGGAGCATCCGTCCAGGAGGTCCTCGACGGTGGCGGCCCAGCGGTTCCAGCCACCGGCGAGGACGCAGACCGGCCAGTCGGAGCCGAACATCAGCCGGTCGGGGCCGAAGGCGGAGAGCAGGACGTCCCAGGCCGGGCGGATGTCGTCGATGGTCCACTGCCGGTGGTCGGCCTCCGTGACAAGACCCGACACCTTGCAGCGGACCTGGGGATGCGCGGCCAGCGCCCGCACCTGCCGCGCCCAGTCGGTCAGATCCCCCCGTGCGAGAGGGGGCTTGCCCGCATGGTCCAGGACGAGGGGCAGCTCCGGCAGCCTCTCCGCCAGACGGATCGCCTGGGGGAACTGGTGGCTGCGGATCAGCACGTCGTAGGCGAGCCCGCGCTCCCCGACCGCTCGCAACCCCCGTTCGACGTCGACCCGTTGGAGCCAGTGCGGGTCGGACTCGCCCTGCACGAGGTGCCGTACGGCCCGCAGGTACCGGCCGGCGGCCCCCGTCCGCAGGTCGTCGAGGACGTCGCCGATCGCGGGGGACGTCAGGTCCGCCCAGCCGACGACGGCGCCGATCAGCGGGTCGCCGTCGGCCAGGGCGAGGAGGTCGCGTGTCTCGGGGACGGATGCGACGCACTGGACGACCACCGTGCTCGTCAGCCGTCGTCCGGCGATTGTCCGGCTCGCGGCGGAGCGCAGGGCGTGCGAGCTGAAGCTGCGGCGGATCGGTTCGTGCCCGGGTTCGTCCAGCCAGGGCTGCGGCCGGACGTCCAGGTTCCACACGTGGTGGTGGGCGTCTACGAGGCTCTGGGCGTCAGACACGGGCGGTCCAGACGGGTCCGTCGGGGTAGGCGTACTCCTTGAGGGACTCCGGGTGCATCTGCGCGCTCAGTCCGGGGAGTTCCGGCGCCAGGTAGTGACCGCCGGCGATGCGCACCGGGTCGACGAAGTGCTCGTGGAGGTGGTCGACGTACTCGATGACCCGGTCCTCCACGGTGCCGGATACGGCCACGTAGTCGAACATCGACAGGTGCTGCACCATCTCGCACAGACCGACGCCTCCGGCGTGCGGGCACACCGGCACGCCGAACTTCGCGGCGAGCAGCAGGATCGCGATGTTCTCGTTGACGCCGCCGACCCGTGCCGAGTCGATCTGCACGATGTCCACCGCGCCGGCCTGGAGGAGCTGCTTGAAGACGACTCTGTTGGCGACGTGCTCGCCGGTGGCGACCTTGATGGGGCTGACGGCTCTGCGGACCGCGGCGTGACCGAGGATGTCGTCCGGGGAGGTGGGTTCCTCGATCCAGTACGGCCGGTAGGGCGCCAGGGCCTGCATCCAGTCGATCGCGGCCTGGACGTCCCATCTCTGGTTGGCGTCCACGGCGATGCGGATGCCGTCGCCCACCGCCTCGCGGGCGGTGCGCATGCGCCGTACGTCGTCCTCCAGCGACGCACCGACCTTCAGTTTGATCTGGGTGAAGCCGTCGGCGACGGCCTCCCGGGCCAGGCGGGCCAGCTTCTCGTCGGAGTAGCCGAGCCAGCCGGGTGTGGTGGTGTAGGCCGGGTAGCCGCGGTCCAGCAGCCGGGTGACGCGCTCCCGGCGGCCCGGTTCGGCGCGGCGCAGGATCTCCAGGGCCTCCCCGGGGGTGAGGGCGTCGCTGAGCCAGCGGAAGTCGACCTGCGCGACCAGTTCCTCGGGTGACATCTCGCCGAGGAAGCGCCACACGGGCTTGCCCGCACGCTTGGCGGCCAGGTCCCAGGCGGCGTTGACCACCGCGCCGGTGGCCATGTGGATGGCACCCTTCTCCGGTCCCAGCCAGCGCAGTTGGGGATCGTGCACGAGGGAGCGGGAGAACGCGCCGAGGTCGGCGCAGACCTGGTCCACGGAGAGTCCGACCACGTGCGGGGCGAGGGCCGCGATGGCCGCGGCCTGGACGTCGTTGCCGCGGCCGGTGGTGAAGGCCAGGGCGTGCCCCTCCAGTCCGTCGCCGGCGTCGGTGCGCAGGATCACGTAGGCGGCCGAGTAGTCGGGTTCGGGGTTCATCGCGTCCGACCCGTCCAGGTGCTCGGACGTCGGGAACCGCACGTCCAGGACGTCGAGGGCGGTGATACGGGCGGATGCGGACACGGCAGAGGACATGACGGCGACTCCTGTGAGAGCAGGTGGGTACACGGCCCCCTGCGACGGGATGGGCAGCGGCGGGCGTCGGCCGGCGGCGGGGGCCGCCCGGTTCAGTCCTGGACCTTGCCGCCGGTGATGCGCGAGATGGTCAGGGCGACCAGGATGATCAGGCCGTTGAGGGCGCCGATCCACTGAGCGGGGACGCCCGCGAGGGTCAGCACGTTCTGGATCATGAACAGCAGGAGGATGCCGCTGAAGGCCCCGAACATGGTGCCCTTGCCGCCGTTGAGGCTGATTCCGCCGATGACGGCGGCGGCGAAGACGGTGAAGATGTAGCCGTTGCCCTGCGCGGAGGCGACCGAGGCGAGCCGCCCGGACAGCAGCAGGCCGGCGAGGGCGGCGAGCACGCTGCCGGTGACGATGACGATCCACAGCACCCGGTCGGTGCGGACGCCGGCCGCCTTCGCCGCGTCGACGTTGCCGCCGATGGCGTACAGCGACCGGCCGAAGCTGGTCCAGCCCAGGACGACGATGGCGACGCCGAACAGCGCCAGGCAGATCCAGATGGAGGCCGGCATCCCGAACCATTCCGCGGTGCCCAGGTAGAGCATCGACTTCGGGAGCTGGAAGAAGGTCTGGCCACCCGAGATGCCGGTCAGGACGCCCCGCAGGACGATCAGCATGCCGAGGGTGACGATGAAGCCGTTGAGGCCGAAGCGGATGATCAGCAGCGCGTTGATCACTCCGACGAGCACGCCCACGGCGAGCGTGACGGGAATCGCCCATGCGCCGGGGAGGAGACCGAGGCCGTGGCCGGCGCCGGCCGGAACCACGAGCCAGGCCGCGACACCGGGTGCGAGGCCCATGGTGGACTCCAGTGACAGGTCCATCTTCTTGACGATCAGGATCATCGTCTGGGCCAGGACCAGCAGGGCGATCTCGGACATGGTCTGCAGGACGTTGATGAGGTTGTCCGCCTGCAGGAACACCGGGTTGACGATCTGGCCGACGATCGCGATGACCACGATGGCCGGGACGAGGGCGAGGTCGCGCAGCCGGGCCATGGGTATCCGGCCGCCGAACAGACCGGTTCGCCTGGCCTTCGGCTCGGTCGTCCCGGGGACCGGGGTGTCCGCGAGGACGGTGTCAGGCATGGAGGTCCACTCCTTCCATCGCGGCCACGAGTTCGTGGTCGTGCCAGCCGCGGGAGATCTCTGTCGTCACACGGCCCTGGAACATCACCAGGACCCGGTCGCACATGCGCAGGTCGTCGAGTTCGTCGGAGGCGATGAGCACCCCGGTGCCGGTCTCCGCGGTCTCCTCGACCTTGCCGAGGAGGAATTCCTTGGAGCGCACGTCCACGCCCGCGGTCGGGTTGATCAGGACCAGCAGCCGGGGGTCGTCGGCGAGCGCGCGGGCCATGACGACCTTCTGCTGGTTGCCTCCGGACAGCGAGGAGACGGGCAGGTCGGGTCCGGGCGTCTTGATCGCCAGGTTCTCGATCATCCCCTCGGCGAGCCGGTCGCGCCGGCTGCGGCTGAGGAACCCGTTCCTGCCGAGCCTGCGGGGAACGGACAGCGTGGCGTTGTCCGCGATGGACATGTCGGGCACGAAGCCCTGGTGGTGCCGGTCCTGTGGGACGAACCCGGCGCCTGCGGCGAGCGCGGCGGGCACGCTGCCGGGACGCGGACGGTTGCCGGCGATCCTCACTTCGCCGCCGTCGGCGGTCCGCAGTCCCACGACGGTCTCGGCCACCTCGGTACGTCCGCTGCCCGCGGCCCCCGCGAGTCCGACGATCTCGCCGGCGCCGACCTGGAACGTGATGTCGTCGTAGGTCTCGCCGCTCAGGCCCTGGACGCTGAGCGCGGCGGTGGCCGCGGTGTCGACGGTGCTCGCCCGCTCCGCGCGCCGGTCCGCCGCGGCCTCGCCGGTCATGGCGGCGACGAGCTCGGTGCGGGGAAGCTCCGCGACCGGTGCGGTCAGGATGTGGCGGGCGTCCCGGAACACCGTCACCATGTCGCAGATCTCGTAGATCTCCTGCAGGTGGTGGCTGATGAACAGGAAGGTGACGCCCTGCCGTTGCAGGTCGCGGATGCGGTCGAAGAGACGGTTGATGGCCGCGGCGTCGAGCTGGGCGGTCGGCTCGTCGAGGATGATGAACCGGGCGCCGAAGGACAGTGCGCGGGCGATCTCCACGAACTGCCGCTGCTCCACGCTGAGTTCAGCGGCCGGGGTCTGCGGGTCGACGTCCACGGACCAGGTCGACAGCAGGTCCCGTGCGCGGCGGCGCACCCCCGGCCAGCTGATCAGCCGGTGGCGGCCCCGGTCGTGCCGGTTCAGGAACAGGTTCTCGGCGACGGTCAGCGTGGGGATGATCGTCGACTTCTGGTAGACGCAGGCAACGCGCCGCCGCCAGGCGTCGCGGTCCGTGAGCCGTGGCGCCGGGTCGCCGCCGAAGGTCACCGTCCCCTCGTCCGGAGCCTGCAGGCCGGTCAGGACGGAGACGAGGGTCGACTTGCCGGCTCCGTTGCGGCCGACGAGCGCGTGCGTCTCGCCGGGCCTGATGGTGATCCGGGCGCCGTCGAGGGCCACCGTCGGACCGAATCGTTTGACAATGCCCGTCGCCTCGACGACGGGCGGATCGTCCGGGACCCGTCCGTCGTCCGCCGGGGCGGGCGCGGGGCGGACTGCTCGCTCCGCGTCGCTCATCTCCACCGCCTTGGTCGTGTTCGTCATTCGTCTGCGGGACGTGGGCTCAGCCGAGGTTGTTGCCCCACAGCGACTTGTCGTCGCTCTTGAGGCTGGTGATGCCGCCGTAGGTGCCCCCGTCGGCGGTGACGAGCGGAGCCGAGAGCTGGTCCTCGAGCAGTCCGTCGCGGACCTTGACGATGGTGCTGTCGTGGTCGGTCTTGCCGGGCTGGAACGTCTTCCCGTCGATCGCGGCCTTCAGGTAGTACAGGGCGTACTTGGCGTAGAGGTCGGCCGGCTGGGAGACGGTGGCGTCGATGTTGCCGGCCGCGATGTCCTTCAGCTCCTCGGGGATGCCGTCGTTGGAGACGACGAACACGTGCTTCTCGTCCTTAGGGCCGACCAGCAGCCCCTTCTGCTTGAGGACCTGGAGCGTCCCGGACAGTGCGAAGCTGGACTGCATGTAAACGCCCTTGATGTCCGGGTTGGCGGTCAGGTCCGTCTGCAGCTTCTGGGCGGCGACGGCGCCGTCCCAGTTGGTGGCCTCACCGAACACCTTGATGCCGGGGTAGTCCTTCTTCATGCAGTCGTTGAACGCCTCGGTGCGGTCACGGCCGTTGATGGAGGACAGGTCGCCCTGCAGCATGACGACCTTGCCCTTGCCGCCGAGCTTGGTGCCGAGGTACTTGCACGCCTTCTCGCCGTACGCGCGGTTGTCGGCGCGGACGACCATGTAGACGTCGCCGGTGTCGGGGCGGGTGTCGACCGTGACGACCGGGATCTTCTTCGCCTCGAGCTGCGACAGGGTCGGCGCGATGGCGGCGGTGTCCTGCGGGGCCATCGCGATGCCCTTGACGCCCTGACTGATGAACGTCTGCGCGTTGGCGGTGAGCTTGGCGACGTCGTTCTGCGAGTTGGTGGTCTTGAGCGAGAGGCCGAGCTGCTTCGCGTACTCCGGCGTGTACTTGATGTACGAGTTCCAGAAGTCGGTGTCGGAACGCGGGTAGTCGACGCCGACCAGCGGCTTGTCGCTCGAGCCGGCCGCGGTGCCCGAGCCGCCGCTGCAGGCACTGAGCAGCGCCAGGGCGGACAGGGCCGAGGCGGTGGAGCAGAGAGCGGTTCTGAGTCTCATCGGTACTTCCTCGCGCTGGTCCCGTAGCGGGAGATGGTTCGCAGGGCGACAGCCGTGTGCCGCCGCATCGAAGAGATGGGATGTATGTATAGGTCGCGGCCGAGGGTGCTGTCTAGGTCTCGGGAGAAGTCGCTGCAAATAGGTGAGCTTGCGACCCGTCCGGAGTGGCCGGTGGCTAAATCAATCCCATCAATGATGCGTGTTTGTGATGTGCCGAGGGCGTATGCGTGACGTCCTGTGGGGCGTCGCGACCCGCCTGCATCACGCAAACATTCCATGTCTGGCGCTCGATAAAATGGACATAAACTCCGAAATTCGGGCGAAGCCATAAGTCAAGAGGTTGCTTTCATCCCTGCACGCCCGTTGACATCAGCGCGTCACATGGCCGAACTTCATGCGTAACGTCCGGCGCTCCAGTGCCGTGGGCGTCGCGACTTGCCTTGTCCCCCACTTCAGGGATGTCCTCATGTCGAGCTCGTTCAACAGACGCCAGTTCCTGGGCGCCGCCACATGCGTAGCCGCGGCAGCCGTCGCCGGCGGTGGCCTCGGGGCCGGCGTCGCACAGGCGGCACCGAGCACCTACACACCGGCGTGGACCTCGGTCGACCAGCACCCGCCCGCCCCCGAGTGGTTCCAGGACGCCAAGTTCGGCATCTACTTCCACTGGGGCGTCTTCAGCGTTCCCGCCTACGACAGCGAGTGGTACCCGCGCAACATGTACATAGCCGGCAGCGCGGCCAACAAGCACCACATCGCGACCTACGGCGACCCGTCCGCGTGGCCGTACCACAACTTCATCAACGGGGCGAAGGACCTGGCGGGCAACTTCGTGCAGTTCGCGCCGAAGCTGAAGTCGGCGGGCGGGAACTTCGACCCCGACGCGTGGGCGCAGCTGTTCGTCGACGCGGGCGCGAGGTTCGCCGGACCGGTCGCCGAACACCACGACGGCTTCTCCATGTGGAACAGCCAGGTCAACGAGTGGAACTCGGTCGCCAAGGGCCCGAAGCTCAACCTGCTGCAACTGTTCACCACGGCGATCCGGGCCAAGGGGCTCAAGCTGCTGGTCGCCATGCACCACGCGTACAACTTCAACGGCTACTACGACCACGTCCCCGCCCAGTCGGACCCGAGCCTGCAGAAGCTGTACGGGCAGTTGGGCGCCGCGCAGGAGAACCAGCTCTGGTACGACAAGCTGAAGGAGGTCATCGACCTCGCCCAGCCCGACATCCTCTGGGAGGACTTCGACCTGTCCAAGGTCGACGAGACCCAGCGGCTGAACTTCCTGTCGTACTACTACAACCAGGCGAACACCTGGGGCCGCGAAGTCGTCGCCACCTACAAGGACGGCTTCAACAGTCACGGCGAGGTCTTCGACTACGAGCGCGGCGGCCCCGCCGACATCACCGCCCCCTACTGGCTCACCGACGACAGCATCTCCAGCTCGAGCTGGTGCTACACGAACGGCATCGGCTACTACAGCACCCAGCAGATGCTGCACTCACTGATCGACCGGGTCAGCAAGAGCGGCAACATGCTGCTCAACATCGCACCGATGGCCGACGGCACCATCCCGCAGGCCCAGAAGGACATCCTGCTCGGCATCGGCGACTACCTGGGCCGCTTCGGCGAGTCGATCTACTCGACCCGGGCCTGGACCGCGTACGGCGAAGGTCCCACGCAGATGGGCGGCGGCGCCTTCACCGCCCCGCAAGCCGGCACCGCGCAGGACATCCGCTTCACCCGGAGCAAGAACAACACCGTCCTGTACGCGACGGTCCTCGGCTGGCCGGGCAGCACACTGACGATATCGACCCTCAACTCCGCCCGGATCGACGTCGGCTCCCTGGCCTCGGCGCAACTGCTCAACCCCACCGCCGGCACGTACACGAACCTGCCCGCGCCGACTCAGGACTCGACCGGGCTGCACGTGACCCTGCCGTCGTCGTCGGCGCCGTTCTCCGCCCTCGCCTACGTCGTGAAGCTGACCTTCTCCGGCCGGATCCCGCCCCTGCAGCCACTGGCCGGAGCCGTGGTCTACCAGGACGTCAACTACTCCGGTGGCTACGCCGTGCTCCCGATCGGCTCCTACACCGCCGACCAGTTGACGCTCGCCGGACTGGCCGGCCCCAGCCTGTCCTCCCTGAAGCTGGCCCCCGGCTACCAGATCATCGGCTACTCCGGTGACAACTTCACCGGCACCGCCTGGACCTTCACCTCCGACAACGCCGACCTGCGCAACACCGGCAACAACGACGCCGTCGTGTCGATGAAGGTGCAGTTCAACCCCTCGGCCTGGCTCAGGATCACCAACGTCACCGACGGGCTGGTGCTGGACAGCGGCGGCAACGTCCCCAGCGGCTCCAACCTCAAGCAGTGGACCTGGAACGGCAGCACCAACCTGCAGTGGCAGGCCGTCGAACTCGGCAACGGCTACTACAAGCTGGTGAACCGCACCAACGGCATGGTCGCCGACGGATGGGGCGCCACCACGAACGGCTCCGCCGCCCAGCAGGCTCCCTGGAACGGTGGCACCAACCAGCAATGGCAGATCAGCCCCCGCGGTGGCGGCAGGTACTGGATCGTCAACCGCACCACCGGCCTCGTCCTCGACGGCGGCGGCAACGTGCCCTCGGGCTCCGTGACCAAGCAGTGGTCCGGGAACAGCAGTCCCAACCTGGAGTGGACCTTCACCGCGCTGTGACCCTCGCACCGGCATGACGAGCGGCTGCGGCGGGCGCGCTCCACGCGCTCCCCGCCGCAGCCGCCTTCTGTGCGCCGCGGGATCAGTGCCGGGCGAACTGCACCCGGGTCGGTTGCACGACGTTCGGCCGCAGCGCGATCCCGTTGATCGTCAGGCGTTCTCCGTAGATGTCCGTGAGCCTGATCGCGCCGCCGCACCCGCTGCCGTCGGCGGAGATGAAGTAGTTGAAGCCGGTGCGGGGCAGTTGCCGCCAGCCGCCGCCGGTGCCGACCTCCAGCCGCGTGACCGGGTTCCGGTGGCCGATCGCCTGGATGCCGCACCAGTAGCGGCTGGACCCGGTCTTGTACCTGATGGAGATCGTGCCGACCGTGCTGGGGCTCAGCAGGCTCCAGGTGATCGGGATGCGGCCGACGTTGAGGTCGGCGAGTTCGGCGAAGGCCTGCCGGCTGAGGTCGAGTTGCCCGGGCGCGCAGGGCAGGGGGCACTCGTTGGTGATCCGCACGGTGATGGAGTTGCCGTTCGCCGCGCGGACGAGCACGTACGCGCCGCACGCCCTGGCCGTCTCGTAGTCGGTGGTGTTCATCGCCGCGATCATGAGGTCGTCGCTCGGGCCGAACAGGCAGGCGCCGTCCCCGTTCCCGGCGTCGTACGCGGTGGCGACTCCTCGGTAGCTGGTCCCTGGCTGGATCCGCCCTGCCTGCGATGCCGTGGTGGACGCCGTTCGCGCGGGCCGCGGGCTGCCCGTGGCGGACGGTCGCGCCGACGCGCTGCTCGAGGCGGCCGTCGGGGTCGGGGTGCCGGTCGGGGTCCGAGTGGCCGCCGCACTCGGGGTGCCCGTCCCGGTCTCGGTGGCGGCAGTCATCCGGGTGGTGGCGACGGATGCGGCGGCCGCAGACCCCGTATCGCTCTTGCGGTCGGGCAGCAACCCCACGACCAGGGTGATCAGTACGCCCACCGCGGTCAGCGCCAGGGCGGTGCCCAGCGCGAGCCTGCGTCGTTGCCTGCGCTGCCGCGCGGCCTGCCTCGCTGTCTTCATGTCCGTCCGTTACATCGAGCCGATGGTGCGCTCATCAGTGGCCGCAGGAAGCGAAAAGGTTGCCGACGACCTGTGCCCGCCCGGGAACCTCCCGGGCGGGCACAGGGACTCGTTCAGGACGTCGTGCCGGTCACCGTGCTTCCCGACTTGGTCACGTGGTACGTCACGGTGGCGCCGCTCCAGAAGTGGAAGGTCAGCGTCACCGGTGCGTTGTCGCGGAGGGCGTTCAGGAAGTCGGAGGTCAGGATGATCGTGCCGTTCGGGTAGTCCGGCGAGAAGGCCCGGTTGAACTCCTGGTAGGGGGTCCAACCGGTCTGGCCGGCGTTGCCGCCGTCGGCGTACGTGGCCTCCATGGTCGCCAGTACGTCACCCCGGTACTGCGTGGGAATGGTGAACGCACCGGTCGTACCCGTCGCGTTCGACAGCACCGGAGTGTCGTACGTGATCACGTCGATCTGCCAGGGCAGCCCGCGGGAGAACCGCGCCTGGAGCGTCGCGTTCACCCCGTAGGCGCGGTCGCCGGTCAGCCGGGTCAGCGCACCGGCCGTGAGGGTGAGCTGGTTGCCGGAGACGGTGTAGTCCCGTCCCGCGGCGAGCTTGGTGTCGCCCTGCCACAGCCCCCGGAAGGTGGTGCCGTTCGGGTTCAGAGTGAGCGTCCGGGCCGTGACGGGGCTCGACTTGGACACGAAGACCTTGTCGAACGAGGCCGTTCCCGAGCGGGTGGTCCAGCTCGACCTGATCCAGGCGAACAGGGCGGGGTCCCGCCATTGCAGGGTCGAGCGGTTCAGGAAGGAGAACGGGTCCCACAGGGCGGTGGTGACCCCGGAGACACGCGCCTGGTATCCGAGCTGCTCGAAGTACTTCAGCCCCTCACCCCGCTCGATGGGGTCGGGGTGGGTGTAGTCGGGCCAGCTCAGCGTGCCGTACTCGCCGAGGTAGACGGGGATGCCCTTGGCGACGAACGTGTCGTGCATGCGGGCGAAGGCGTCGGTCAGGTCCTTCTGCGCGGTGGCGTCGTACCGGGTGCCGCCCGCGACGTTCACGCTGAACGGGTACCAGCTGTAGTAGTGCACGGTGGCGACCAGATTGCTGTCGTGCAGCGCGCCGATCGTGGCGGACAGGTCGTCCATGAGGGCCTGGGACGGCGTGCAGCCCTGTGTGGGCAGGACGAGCAGGCGGCTTGCGTTGCCGCCGCCCGAGGAGCGGACGATGGAGTGGAAGGAGGTGTTCAGCTCGTTGAGGAGCTGGGTCTTCTGGGCGTCCGTGGCGTTGTTGAACTGCGGCTCGTTGACGCTCTCGAAGAGCAGCGCGCGCGGCTCGTCGCGGAACGTCGCGGAGATCTGGGTCCAGATCGCGTTGTAGCGGGCGAGCACGTTGTCGTGGTCGGCGGGCATGTTCGCGATCCACTGCCACGAGTCGTGGTGGACGTTGAGCACGACGTACAGGCCGTCGGCGAGCGCCCAGTCGACCACCTGCTTGACACGGCTCATGAACGCGGCGTCGATGGTGTAGGGCGCGGTGGCGGACTGGTGGTCGGTCCAGGTCACCGGGATGCGGACGCTGCGGAAGCCCTGCGCGCGGATGGTGTCGAACAGGGTCTTGGTGACCGGCGGGTTGCCCCAGGACGTCTCGTCCGGAATGGCGTCCAGGGTGTTGCCCAGGTTCCAGCCGGGCTGCATCGCGGCGACGGCGTCCACGGCGCGGGCCGGAACTCTGACGGTGGACCGTGCCGGTTGCGCCGCGCTGTGGGGCGCGGCGATCGACGTTCCGCCGGACAGCCCCAGGATGACGAGCAGCGTCAGCAGCAGGGCGGCCAGGCGCCCGGGGCCGCGGCTGCGGTGGGGCGCGGGTTGCCGTATGTCCTTCATGCGTGTCGTCCCTTTCGGTCGGTCGTGCATGTCGGTCGTGCATGTCCGTCTTGCGTGTCGGTCGGTCGTGTGTGGCGGTCGTGTGTGTCGGTCGGTCCTGTGTGTCGGTCGGTCGTGGCTTCCCGGCGGTCGTGTTCCTCGTCGGCAGGGGGAGCGGGCCGGTTCAGCGGCTGAGGGGCTCGTAGTCGAACCAGTCGAAGTGGACGGTGCCTGCCGCGGCGTACATGCCGATGACCCGGCCGGTGAAGCCGCCGGCGACCTCGGTCGACAGGTAGCGGCCGTCGAGGGTGGCGAGTTCGCTGAACGTGCCGTCGGGCTGCTCGACGCCCAGGGAGACGACGTCGGGTCCGGTGCGCGGTCCGTGCGGCGGGGGCGGGTCGCTCATCGTGACGCCGAGGACCACAGGGCCGTCGGGCACGGGCTGTACGGCCACGACCGTGCGCAGGGAGCCGACGCGCGCGATCACCCGCACCTCGGTGCCGGACGCCTCGATCGCGTAGTGGTGCCGCTCGTCCAGCCGGACGGCGAGCCCGCCGCGTCCCTCCGAGGGATCGACCAGCGTGCGTGCCCGGCACGACGGGTGCTGCTGACGCCGGCCGGTGAACACCACGTCGGGCTCGTCCAGGGAGGCGCCCCGCGCGCGGAGCGTCAGCCACCCGGGGCGCTCCTTGGTGGTGCAGTGCTCGGCGGGGCGGTCCCGCAGGGAGATCCAGTACGGGCGCAGATCGCTGAGCTCGAAGTCGTCCCGGTTCTCCTCGACGGGGCCGGGGGAGAGCGGCCACGGGAGCGCGGACAGCTCCAGGGCGACCTCGCCGACGACCGGCCAGCCGTCCACCCAGGTCACGGGCGCCAGGAAGGTCTCCCGGCCCAGCACGTGCCAGCCCGGGGTGCCACCGCGCGGCCGTACGCCGAGCAGCACCATCCACCAGGACCCGTCGGGTGCCTGGACCAGGTCCGCGTGCCCGGTGTTCTGCACGGGGTGGTCGGTGCTCCGGTGGGTGAGGATCGGGTTGGCCGGGCACGGCTCGAACGGGCCGCCCGGGGTACGGCCGCGGGCGATCGACACGCCGTGGCCCCGCTCGGTGCCGCCCTCGGCGATGAGCAGGTACCAGTAGTCGCCGATCCGGTACAGGTGCGGCGCCTCCGGGGCCTTGGCGCCGGGCGCCCCGGACCAGAGCTTGCGCGGTGTCCCGTACGTCCGCCCGGTCGACGGGTCGATACGGACCTGCGACACCCCGGCGACCGTGCACCAGCAGGTGCCGTCCTCGTCCCAGGCCAGGTCGGGATCGATACCGGGCACGCCCGGCGCCCATACGGGATCCGACCAGGGCCCCGCGGGGTCGGTGGCGGTGACGATCAGGTTGCCGCCGCCCTCCCTCACATTCGTGACGATCAGCCAGAAGCGTCCGTCGTGGTGGCGCAGGGTGGGGGCGTAGATCCCGCCGGAGGACGGCATGGAGGCCGGCAGACGCAGTTGGTCCGGCCGGTCCAGGACGTTGCCGATCTGCGTCCAGTTGACCAGGTCGCGACTGTGGAAGACGGGTACACCGGGAAAGTACTCGAAACTGGAACAGGCGAGGTAGTAGTCGTCGCCGACGCGGCAGACGCTGGGGTCGGGGTGGAAGCCGGGGATCACGGGATTGGCCGCGCGGGCGGCGTGGTGCTGAAGGGACACCCCTTCGGTCCTTTCGTCGGGTGAGCCGCCGGACGGCGGCTCGGCAGTGACGGCCTGCGCAGTACCGCGCGACCGCCGGGCGGGAGTTCGTGCGCGACGGCGCCGGTCAGCAGGGCGTGGGCGGGCTCCCCGCAGGGGTCCACGGCATCGGCGCCGGTGCCGCCGCTCCCGCGACCGAGGGTGCTGCGCTGACGAAGCTGCTGCGATTCCACACATGGCTCACGGCGGCGGCCCTTCCCTGGGACGAGCGTCGAAGCGCTTCACCTCGCAAGCGAAGGTAATGGACGACTTTCGCGCGTAACAAGAGCTGCAACGACAAGAGGCTGTCTTCTGCCTGGTGCGCCGACGCCCCAACAGGGCGGCGTCGGCGTCGATGCGCTTCGATTGGTGGGCGCCGACAGCCAGGGCCCTGATGCGCATACGGGGAGGGGGGGGGACGGCAGGGGGTGCTGCCCCCCCTGTGTGTGCTTCTAGGGGGGGAAACGTTACAGCTCCTTTTTTGTGCCCCCCTCCTGGTGCCACGACTACCCCTT
>NZ_JBVHTR010000022.1:78134-151778 GCF_055565775.1 Streptomyces sp. NPDC028331
AATGGGGCGGTGTTGGTTTGGGTGCGTTTGGGGTGGGGGGCGCAGAAAACAAGGGCCCGGGGGAAGGTACGGGGGGGGGCTGGACCGCGTTGGGTTCCGCCCCCTCGGTGGTCCGTTCAGAGGGCGACGAGCTGCCAGTCCTGGTTGGCGCCGCCTGTCGTGGGCCACTGGATGACCTTGGCCCCGTCGGCGGTCGAGGCGTTCGCCACGTCGGCGCACCATCCGGTACGGACGTTGACGAGCCGGTGGTAGCCGCCGGTGGGGGAGGGGACCAGCTTCCACCACTGGTTGTCGCCGCCGTTGTCGGTCCACTGGTCCAGGCTCGCGCCCTGGGCGGATGCCCCGGGGCTCTCCAGGACCTTGCCGCTGCGGCCGTTGACCAGCCGGTAGGAGCCGTCGGCGTTCGGCACGAGGTTCCACTGCTGGTTGGCCCCGCCGTTCCAGGGCCACTGGATGAGCGAGGCGCCGTCGGCCGTCGAGGAGTCGCTGACGTCCATCACCTTGCCGCTGGCTCGGTTGACCAGTTTGTAGACGCCCAGGTCAGCGGAGAAGGGCCGGTCGTAGACCTCCAGGGTGCGGATGGACGCCCACGCACCGGAAGGCAGTCCGGTGACGGTGACACGGACGTACCGGGCCTGGGCCCGGAACACGGCCACCTGGACCTGGCTGGTGCTGGTGGTGGCGGTGTTGTCGGCGAGAGTGGTCCACGTGCTGTTGTCCGTGGAACCCTCGATCCTGTACCGGTAGTTGGTCTTGTCCAGCTCCCAGGCGATACGGGTGCCCGTCAGCGAGCGGGTCGCGCCGAGGTCGACCTTGAGCCAGTGCCCGGTGCCGCCGTCATTCGCGCACCAGCGCGTGGAGGTGGACCCGTCGACCGCCTTCGCCGCGGTGTTGCCCTTGGACGACTCCTCGCTGTCGGCCGTCACCGTCCTGCCGGCGGCGATGTCGGCAGGCTGTACGGACCGGTCCAGCGTGACGCCGACGACGCTGTCCTGGGGGTGGGTGGTGCGGTCGATGCCGGTGATGGTGACCCGGCCGTCGCTGCCGGCCGAGTACGCGAGGTCGGCCCCGGAGCGCACCTCGAAGACCCGCGTGACCTGGGCGTCCCCGACCGGCGGGGTGGTGAACGAGGTGCCGCTGTAGCCGGGCAGCAGGTGCACGTAGAAGGTGTCGTCCTTGTAGGTGTAGCCGTACTGGCCGTCCACGGGGTTCCACGGGCCGCCGCGGGTCGCGTAGATCGCCCGGCCATAGGTGGTCATGAAGGAGCCGATCTGGCGCAGCAGGCTCGCCTGGCCCGCGGGCACCGTGCCGTGCCGGTCCGGGCCGACGTTGACCATCACCGTCATGTTCCGGATCCAGGAGTTGACCAGAAGGTTCATGGCGGTGCTGTAACTCATGACCTTGCCGTCGGAGTTGTAGCCCCAGGTGGTGCCGAGGCTGAAGACCTTCTCGGTGACCTTGCCGGTGCGGATGGCTCCGCTCGGGACCGAGGACCCCTCCTCGCTGGCGTAGTCGCCCATCCAGCCGGAACGCGAGGTGGCCACGATGTCGGGCTGGTGGGCGCGCACCATGCCCATCAGGCCCAGCGGCTTGCCACTGCTGTCGGTCTCGCCGTAGGCGGAGTCCACCGGCCACTGGTTGGCGGTGTCCCGGTACCGGCCGGGCTCCCAGAAGAACGCCGCGTCGGCGTCGCCGCCCTGCTCCGCCAGCCAGCCTCCGTCCCACCACAGGTCGTCGATGACGCCGTACTGGGTGACGAGTTCCTTGACGGACTCGTACACCTCGGTCTTCATGATCCGCGCGTTCTCCTTGTGCGCGGGGTCGGTGGTGTAGTTCCAGGGGTTGGGCGCGCAGTCGGTGCCGTACACGTCGTAGTAGCCGGGGTAGCGCCAGTTGATCGGCGAGTAGTACAGGCCCACCTTCAGCCCCGCCGCCCGCACCGCAGCGACGTAGTCCTTGACGAAGTCCCGGCTCAGGGGTGCCTGGCCGGAGTTCCAGCCATTGGGGTGCTTCAGCGGCCACAGGGCGAAACCGTCGTGGTGACGCGTGGTCAGCGTCACGTACCTCGCTCCGAAGTCCTTCGCCAACTGCGCCCAGGCCGCCGGGTCGTAGGCGTCCGCGGTGAACTGCTCACTCGTGGCGTCGGTGACGTATTTCTGGTAGTCGGAGGGCGTGACGGGCGCGTTGTGCATCCACCACTCGCCCTTGGCGGGGCCCGAGTAGACACCCCAGTGGATGAACATGCCCAGCTTGGCGTCCTGCAGCCACTGGACCTTGGAGTCCGGCTGCTGCTCGACGCCCATGTCGGTCTTCGGGATCCGCAAGGGGGCAAGCGGCAGCGGGGTGGTGGTCGCCGCGTACGCGGGTGCCGCCACCGCGAAGGAGCCGACCGCGGCGGCCACCGTCATGGCCGCCGTACCAACGAGAACCGATCTGCGCGAGAGGGATTCGGGCAACGTGGTTTCTCCTGTTCGATCGTCGGAAGTCCGCCCGGAGTCGGCGACCTCGAGCAGAGCGGCGGCGCGGCTCGGCCGGTGGGTCCGGGGCTCCTCGGGAGCCTTGCTCCCCTTTACGCTCCACCCCCAGACGTGGGATGAATTAACCAATATCCGCGATGTCCGTGTCCATAGTTGCGACGCAAATTCTCGTAATGCAACGCAAGTTGTCGTAACCCGCTGCCCGGATGCTCGGCGAAGCGCTTCGGTGATCGCACTTTACATGGGATGTATCTGAGGGGCGGGCCGTGCGGGCGGAGGAGCGCTGGGGGGCGGCGGGGTCATCGCCCGGCGGTCGACCGTTGCGAGCGCGGCCAAAGCCTCCGCGGTGACGCCAACCATGCATTTCTCACTGCCGGTTCATGACAAAGGTGACTGTCGGGCTCCTGCCGCGCGTGACAATCTCGCTCCCGTCGGACACGCCGGACGAAGGGGTGGCATGGACAAGCGGTACGAGGTGTTCTGTCTCGCCGACCGGCACTTCTACGAGACCCCCGAGCGGACGGCGGCCGTCCGCGAGCACGCCGGCCCGCAGGAGTTCGAACCGGCCCTGCGCCCGGCCCCCGAGGGCTGGCGGCGCAGCCGCAAGGGGGACTGGCTGCACCTGAGGCCGTCCGGTGTCCCCGGGCCCGCCCAGGGATGGAAGATCCACGTCTCGGCGTGCCTCGACAACGCCGAGAAGACCGCCGCCAAGCTGTGGGACTACTGCGTGCCGCGCGGCATCCCGTTCAAGTTCGTGCCCAGTGCCCGCGAACTGTTCCTGCGCAACTCCAAGTACGCCGACCGCGGCGGCAGCGGCAAGTTCGCCACCGTCTACCCGGACGACGAGGAACAGCTGCACACCGTGCTGCGCGAACTGGACGAGATGCTGGCCGGCGAGCCGGGTCCGTACATCCTCACCGACCTGCGCTGGAACGACGGCCCACTGTACGTGCGCTACGGCGCCTTCGCGCCGCGCTACTGCGCCGACGCCACCGGTGCGCTGGTGCCGGCCGTCGAGGACGACCGAGGCCGGCTGATACCGGATCGCCGCGACCCGGTGTTCCACGTGCCGTCCTGGGTGCGGCTGCCGGCCTTCCTCGAACCCCAGCTCGCCGCGCGCGCCGCCACGACCGTCACCGACCTGCCCTACCGCATCGAGCGGGCGCTGCACTTCTCCAACGGCGGCGGGGTCTACGCCGGCACCGACACCCGCACCGGCGACCAGGTGGTCCTCAAGGAGGCCCGCCCGTACGCCGGGCTCGCGGCGGACGGCGCCGACGCGGTCACCCGTCTCGAACGGGAGAAGGCCGCCCTGGAACGGCTGGCCGGCCTGGACGTCGTGCCCGCGGTGCGGGACTGGCTCGACATCGGCGGGCACCGGTTCCTGGTCATGGACTTCCTGCCCGGCCGCACCCTCAACGCGTTCTTCGCCGAACGGCACCCGCTGATCGCCTCGCATCCCGACCCGGAGGCCGTGGCCGGCTACACCCGATGGGCGCTGCGGCTGCACCGGGCGGTCGAGGAGGCCGTCGCCGCCGTACACGGGCGCGGCGTGGTCATCGGCGATCTGCACATGTTCAACATCATGGTCGCGCCCGACGAGAAGTCGGTGGCGCTGCTGGACTTCGAGGCCGCGGCCCCGGCCGAGGACGGCGCCCGCCAGACCGTCGCGCATCCCGGTTTCGTGGCACCGCCCGACCGCACCGGCTTCGCCATCGACCGGTACGCCCTGGCATGCCTGCGGCTCGCGCTGTTCCTTCCGCTGACGACGCTGCTGGCGATCGACCGCGGCAAGGCGGCCCACCTCGCCGCGCTGGTTCAGGACCACTTCCCGGACGTGCCCCGCCAGTGGCTGGCCGAGGCCGTCGCGGAGATCGAGGGGCGGCCATCCGTCGCGGCACCGCCCGCGGACCCGCCTCAGGCGGCGGACTGGCCGCGCAGCCGGGACGCGATGGCCGCCGCCATCCTCGCCGCCGCCACCCCGGAACGCGACGACCGGCTCTTCCCGGGCGACATCGCACAGTTCGGTGACGGCGGCGGCCTCGGCATCGCGCACGGCGCGGCCGGGGTGCTGTACGCCCTTGCCGTCACCGGCGCCGGCCGGTACGAGGAAGGCGAGCAGTGGCTGCTGCGGCATGCCGCCGACCCGCCGCGCGGCACCCCGCCCGGTCTGTACGACGGGCTGCTCGGTGCGGCGTACGTGCTGGACGTCCTGGGCCGCACCGAGGCCGCGCTGGAGATCACCGCACGGGTGCTGCGCGAGAAGTGGGACCGGCTCGGCACCGGTCTGCACGGCGGGCTGGCCGGCGTCGGCCTCGTCCTGGGCCATCTCGCGCGGCACGACGCGACGCTCCGGGAACGAGCGGAGGAGGTGGTGCGGCTGACCGTCCGCCGGCTGGCCGCCGCACCGCCGGACCGCACCGGACTGCTGCACGGCGCCACCGGGGCGGCCCTGCTGTTCATCCGGCACCACGAACGCACCGGTGACCCGGCGCTGCTGGACGCCGCCGCCACCGCGCTCCGCACCGACCTGGCTCGCTGTGTGCACCGTCCGGACGGCACCCTCGTCGTCGACGACCGCACCCGCACCCTGCCGTACACCGGTGCGGGCAGCGTCGGCATCGCCATGGTGCTCGACGACTACC
This sequence comes from Streptomyces sp. NPDC028331, assembly GCF_055565775.1. NCBI lineage: Bacteria > Bacillati > Actinomycetota > Actinomycetes > Kitasatosporales > Streptomycetaceae > Streptomyces > Streptomyces sp. NPDC028331. The sequence goes on from NZ_JBVHTR010000022.1 coordinate 83,257, forward strand.
TCGCACACCGCGACGACCCGGAGTTCGAAACCGCCCGGGCCGCCATCCTGCCGGCCGCCTGTTCCCGCTTCTACGCGCAGCCGGGCCTGTTCCGCGGCCGGGCCGGCATGGTGCTGCACCTGGCCCGCACCACCACGCCCGGCGACGGCCCGGCCGCGGAACTGCCGGTCCAGCTCGCCGCCCTCGACTGGTACGCCATGCGCCACGGCGGCGGACTGGCGTTCCCCGGCGACCAGATGATGCGGCTGTCCCACGACCTGGCCACCGGCACGGCGGGCTGTCTGCTCGCCGCCGGCGCGGCCCTCCACCCGGAGCCCGTCGGGCTCCCCTTCCTCCCGCCGCCACGGCCGCGGGACCACGAGCCGGCTCCGCACCCGGAGTCGTGACCAACCATCCCCGTCCCCACGAGGACCCGGAAGGAAAGGAAACGATCATGTCCCTTCTCGACCTGCAGATCATGGAGACCCCGGAGCCGCAGGAGGACGAACTGCACGGCGGCGGCAGCGAGATCAGCCTGACGCTGTGCAACAGCGTCGCCAGCGTCACGCTCTGTCTCTGACGCTCCGTGCGGCCCTGACGGGCCGGCGCTGAAACGTCCCGGGCGGCCGTGAGCCGCCCGGGACACACCTCTTCGACCCCACGACTCCAGCGGGCTCCGGCAGGCTTCGGAAGCTTCAGCAGGCTTCGGGAGCTTCAGCAGGCTTCGGCAGGAAGGTGTGCATGACGAAGACCAGCGGGCCGTCCGCGATGCGGCACAGCGCCTTGCCGGCCGCCGCGCTGTGCGCCGTCACCGTCTGCGGCTCGGCCGCCGCGCTGATCCTGCCCGCCGCGCTCGGCCGCACCCTCGACCTGCTGCTCGCCCACCAGGACCGTTCGACCACCGCGCGCTGGACGCTGCTCTGCGGCTGCCTGCTGGCCGCCGTCGCCCTCTGCGACGCGCTCCAGACCTGGCTGACCGGCACCACCGACGCCCGCACCACGGCCTGGCTGCGCCGCCGGCTGATCCACCGTGTCCTCGCCGCCGGCCCCGCCACCGCCGAACGGTTCACCGTCGGCGACGTGGTGGCCCGCTGCACCGGCAACGCGGCAGCCGCCGGCACCGCGCCCACCTCGGCCGCCGGTCTGCTCGCCGCGCTCGCCACTCCGGTCGGCGCCGTCGTCGCCCTGGGCCTGACCGACCCGTGGCTGATGGGTGTCTTCCTGCTCGGCGCTCCGCTGCTCGTCGCGCTGCTGCGCGCCTTCACCCGGGCCGGCACCGACTGTGCCGCCCGCTACCAACAGGCCCAGGCGGCCATCGCGGGACCACTCGCGGAAGCCGTCGGCGGCGCCCGCACCATTGCCGCTGCCGGAACACAGGCCCGCGAGAGCGCCCGCATCCTGCGCGCCCTGCCGGAACTGAGCCGCCAGGGCCACCGCATGTGGCGCATCCAGGGCCGGGCCACCGCGCAGGCGTCCGCGCTCGTCCCGCTGCTGCAGGCCACGGTGGTCGCAGTGGGCGGGCTACGGCTGGCCGCGGGCCGCCTCAGCGTCGGCGACCTGCTCGCCGCCTCCCGCTACGCCGTGCTCGCCGCCGGCATCGGTGTGATCGTCAGCCGGCTGGACGCCCTGGTCCGGGCCCGGACCGCGGCCGCCCGCACCGGCGCCCTGCTCGATCTGCCCCCCGTCGCGTATGGCAGCCGGCGGCTGCCCGCGGGCCCGGGCCGACTGGAGCTGCGCGGTGTGACCGTGGCGCGCGGCGGTGAAACCGTGCTGCACGAACTGGACTTGGTGGTGCCCGGCGGCACGTCGCTCGCCGTGGTCGGGCGCTCGGGATCCGGCAAATCCCTGCTCGCCGCGGTGGCCGGCCGGCTGGCCGATCCGGACCGCGGCGTGGTCACCCTCGACGGCGTGCCGCTGGACGAACTCGACCGGGCCGCGCTGCGCGCCGGGATCGGCTACGCCTTCGAACGGCCCGCGCTCTTCGGTGAGACGATCGCCGACGCCATCGGCTACGCCACCCCCGGAGCCGACCCGGACCGCGTCACCGCCGCGGCCCGGGCGGCCCGCGCGGACGGCTTCGTCAACCTCCTGCCCGACGGTTACCGCACGCCCCTGACCGGCGCCCCGCTGTCCGGCGGCGAGGCCCAACGCCTCGGCCTGGCACGCGCCTTCGCCCACGGCGGCAGGCTGCTCATCCTGGACGACGCCACCTCCAGCCTCGACACCGTCACCGAACGGCACGTCACCGGCATCCTGATGCACCACACCGACGGCCGCACCCGCCTGGTCGTCGCACACCGTGCGGCCACCGCCGCCCGCGCCGACACCGTGGCCTGGCTCGACCGCGGGCGCGTCAGGGCACTCGCGCCGCACCGGGAGCTGTGGCGGCTGCCGGAGTACCGGGCGGCCTTCGCCGAGGAGGACGGATGAGGCCGCGTGCCCGCGTGCGGACGGCTCTCGCAGTGCGTCCCGACGCCGTTCGGGCCGCCCGCACGGTGCCCCCCGCGGCCGGGCGGCGCCTCACCGGACCGGACAGCCCCCGCCACCGCCTGGTGCGGCACGGGCTGCGGTTCCTGCGGCGGCGGACCTCGGTGCTGGTGGCGCTCGCCTTGTGGTCGCTTCTGGAGACAGGGCAGACCTTCCTCGGCGGCTATGCGCTGGCCCGCGCCGTGGACGCGGGTTTCCTCGCCGGGCGGCCGGGCGTCGGTCTGGGCTGGCTGGGCGTGGGCGCGGCCGGCATCCTGCTCGGCGCCTTCGGCACCGGGCGCTCCTACGCGGGCGTCGCCGCGCTCGCCGAGCCGTTGCGGGACGCCCTGGTACGACGGGTGGTGCACGGTGCCCTCGGCACGGCGGCCTCCGGCGCCGTCGCACGGCTCACCCAACAGGTCGAGATCGCCCGGGAGAGCTTCGCCGGACTGGTGATGGTGGCCCGGTCGTTCGTGTTCACCGCCGCTGGGGCGCTGGCGGGTCTCGTGTCCCTGTCGCCCGCCCTGCTGCCCGTGGTGGGGGTGCCGCTGGTGGCGGGGCTCGCGGTGTTCGCGGTGTCGCTGCGTCCCATGGCGACCCGGCAGCGCGCGTTCCTCGCCGCGGGCGAGGAGCTGGCCGACGAGCTGCACGCCACCGCCACCGGGCTGCGCGACGTGGTGGCCTGCGGGGCGGAGGACCGGGCCGGGCGGCGGGCCGAGGAGCGGATCGCCGCCGAATACCGGGCCGCCCGAGCGCTCGCGCGGTGGGGCACGTTGCGGATCGTCGCCCTGGCGGTCGGCAGCCGGCTGCCCGTGGTGCTCCTGCTGGTCGCCGCGCCCTGGCTGTCGGCCCGCGGCGTGACCGCCGGTGACCTGCTGGGCGCGCTGACCTACCTGACGCAGTCGCTCTCCCCGGCGTTGCAGGCGCTGGTGCACGGCTTCGCCGGGGCGGGCACCCGGCTCACCGTCGTCGTCGACCGCCTGACCGCGGCCTCCGGCCCCGCACCGCCGCCGTCCCCGGGACGGCCGGCGGCGCCGGTGCCCCGGCGGGCACCGGCCGTGGAACTGCGGGGGGTGACGTTCGCCCACGGCGCGGGTGCCCGGCCCGTGGTGGACGGCCTCGACCTGACCGTGGCGTCCGGCGAGTGGCTGGCCGTGGTGGGGCCCAGCGGAGTCGGCAAGTCCACGCTCGCCGGGCTGGTGGCCGGGACGCTGGCGCCGCAGGCCGGGCAGGTGCGGGTGCACGGCGTGGCGGTGGCCGGAAGCGAACCGGCCCGGCAGGCCGCACTGCGGGTACTCATCCCCCAGGAGGCCTATGTCTTCACCGGGACGCTGCGCGCCAACCTCGGCTATCTGCGCCCGTCCGCCGCGCCCGCCACCGACACCGAACTGCGGGCGGCGACCGAGGCCCTGGGCATCGCCGAGCTGGCGGCCCGGCTGGGCGGCTGGGACGCCGAGCTGGATCCGGCAGGGCTGTCCGCCGGGGAGCGGCAGCTCATCGCCCTGGCCCGCGCCTGGCTCAGCCCCGCGCCGGTCGCCCTGCTGGACGAGGCCACCTGCCACCTGGACCCGGCGGCCGAGGCGCGCGTCGAGCGGGCCTTCGCCGCCAGGCCAGGGGGCACCCTGGTGGTGGTCGCACACCGCATCAGCTCCGCGCGCCGGGCGGACCGGGTGCTCCTGCTGGACGGCGTGCGGGCGGTCGATGGCACCCACGAGGAACTGCTGCGCCGGTCAGCGCTCTACCGCGACCTGGTCGGTGCGTGGGACGACGGTTCACAGCCACCCGGCGCCGTGGGAGATGCGGATGGCGTCGACCCGGTTGCGGCCCCCGGTCTTGCGGGTGATGGCGGCCATGTAATTGCGCACCGTGCCGTTGCACAGGTGCAGACTGCGCGCGATCTCCGGGATGGACGCGCCCTCGGCGGCCAGTGACAGCACGCTGAGCTCCCGCGGGGTGAGCGGTATCTCGGCGGCCCGCAGGAAGTCGTGGCCGAGCGAGCTGTCGACGAAACGTTCCCCCTTGGCGACCCGCCGGATGGCCCCGAGCAGCGCGTCCGGCGCCGCGTCCTTGTTGACGAAGCCCAGCGGGCGCGCCCGCCACATCCGGCGCAGCAGGCCCGGTCTGCCGGGGCCGGCCAGCACCAGCAGGCCGGGACCGCGCGAGCCGTCGGACAGCGCGGCCAGGCCGGCCAGCTCGGCCGACTCCGGCCCGTGCGCGGCGCCCGGGGCGGCGGGCGTGTCCACGTCCAGCACACACACCTGGGGCCTCAGCGAGCGGGCCTCCGAGACCGCATCCCCCCAACCGGATGTGGCGACTTCCAACCCGCTGTCCTGCCCTAACAGCGCCGCCAGCGCCGACCGCAGCAGACGGTTTTCATGGACCAGAAGCACTCTGATCACGATCCCTCCCCAAGTCGCCCCGTCTCACGGGTGCCGTCACGGACCACGATCACCCGTACCCGGTGGGTAACGGCGCATGGGGGTGGAAACCAGTCAAGCGACGGTCATCGAGCGGGTGTGCGGATCGGCCGTGCTCGGAGTAAGCGCACTCGTTCCCGGTGACGGAACCGCCCGGCGAGGCGGCGCCGTTACTCGCCGAGCAGCAGCCGCTCCAGCGCCGCCCGTGCCCGTGCGTCGGACCGTGCACGGGCCGCGATCGCACCCGCGAGCTCCCGCACCCACTCGTCGAGCGGCACCGGGCGCCGCGAGAGCACCACGCCGCGGACCTCCTTGCACACCTCCCCCCTCGGTTGCCCGCCCGCCAGGTCGAGCACCAGACGCTGCTCGCCGAGGAAGACCTCGACCCGCTCGACGCGGCCGTCGCGCCCCGCGAGCCGGTCGGCCATGCCCCGCTTGCGCCGCACGGCGACGGAATCCGGCGGCAGCGCCTGTGAGAGTGTCCCGGTGAGCACCTGGGCGTAGACGTCCAGGTCGGCGGCGTCCCTGCGCAGCGCGGCCGCCAGCAGTTCGACGGAGTCCGTCTCCCCGCCGGGCTCGAACGGGGCGGGGTCGTGTGGCGAGGTCATCGCGGGCCTCTCGTGATGTGTGGTTGCACCGGGTCTGCTGGAGCGGTGCTCAGCCGTCCAGGCTGAGCACTATCGTCGGGCGCTCGATGACGTGGTCCTCGCGCAGCGGCCGCACGGCCGTGCCGATCGCGAAGAACTCGGTGGTGTGACCGCCCCAGCGATGGTTGTGCGAGTTGAGCTGCACGCCGACGATGCCCTCCGCCTGCAGCTCCTCGGCTTCGCGCTGCATCCGCTCCATCGCCAGCTCCCGCGCGTCGTACAGCGCCTGCGTGAACTGCTCGATCTCCACGTTCCTGCCGAGGTTGGAGAACATCTGGCCCACCCGCTGGTGCGCGATGTGGTACACGCAGGTGCCCATCACCATGCCCAGCGGCGCGTATCCGGCGCGGATGAGGGTCCAGAAGTCCTGGCCGTTGAGGTCGGAGGTGAACGGCTGGCCCTTGAGGTTGCGCCAGCTACCGCCGTTGCCGCCCGGCGCCGGGTGCTCGGCCTTGACGGCGGTGCCGACCGCGATGAACTCCGCGATGTCGCTGCCGAATTCACGCGCCTCGACGCTGAGCCGCACGCCGACGATGCCGTCCGCGCCGAGCTGGGCCGCCTCCGCTTCCATGCGGGTCATCGCCAGCTCCCGCGCGTGGTACATCGCCTGGCTGAGCGTGGTCAGCTCCTGGTTCCTGCCCCAGCGGCCGAGCTGGATGCCCACGTGGTAGATGGAGCTGCCCAGTACCAGCCCGATGGGCCGGAATCCCGCCTCGCGTACCAGCAGGAACTCGTTGACCGACAGGTCACTGGTGAAGATCGAACCCGGCTTGCCCGGCTGCAGTTCGGCCAGCCGCCGCATCGCGTCGGCCGGCACGCCCTGTGCGGATGCGCCGTCGGCAGTGCCCTCGGCGGGATCGAAGACGGTCATGAACGGGTTCCCCTCATCGCAGGTCGGTGGTGGTGCGGCGCATGGTCCGCCGACGTCGTCCCGGGTCGAGCGGCATCACGGTGAGCGTCCGGGGCCGCACCTCGCGCGCCGTGAAGCGGGCGACGGTGGTGCCCACCAGCGTCGCCTCGGCCACATGGTCCTTCTGGTCGTTGTTACTGCTGCGCCAGCAGGGCTCACCCCAGATGCGCAGGCCGCCCGCGGAGAGGATCACGCCGTCTCCGCCCCGCCGCCCGCTCTGCGCCCGCAGGTGCGCGCGTGCGTCGGCGCGCACCGCCTGCACGAGCTCGCTCCAGCCGCCGACCTCCGTGTTGCTCCACGAGCGCGCCTGCCTGCGGGTGCGGTAGTCGTCGTGGCGTACGCCGATGGACATCCCGTACAGCAGCTCCACCGGCACCCATCCCGCGGTCACCAGCTTCGCGAACCCCTGGCCGTCCAGGTGACAGGTGAACGGCTGCGGCGCCCGTACCGTTCCGGCCGCGCGCACGGCGGTCCCGATCACCTTGAACTCCAGGCAGTTGGGCTGCGCCACGAAGGGCGCCACCGTCAACTCTGCCGCGACGACGCCGTCGCCGCCGAGGGCCGAGCACTCCGCGGTCATCCGCTCGAGGGCCGAGCGACGCGCCTGGTCGAGCACCTTCACGAGCCCGGCGGACGGGGCGCCGCGTCCGGAAACGGCGACGGGCGCGGGGGCGCCGCTGAAGGCGTACTGTATGCCCCCGTAAAGGCAGTCGTGGTAGCCCCAGTACCGGCCGTTGCGGCCCACGTGGTAGACGGCCGAGCCCATGACCTGGCCCACCGGCTCGAACCCCACGGCGCGCAGTGCGGCGAACTCACCGGTGGACAGCGCCGAGGACCACGTACCGCTGCTCCGCACCTCCGCGATGCGTGCGGCTGCCACCGGAGGCAGCCCGGCCCCCGTCCATTCCCCGCTCATGGACACCAACCTCCCGCCGCGCGCCCTGACCGAGGGCACGGCTGTTCGAGTCTATGCCCGGCCGCTCGGGCACACGCGGCAGGTGGGGGCGACCCACGCGCCGGTATTTCGCGGCTTGCGCCGGAACAGGGCGTGAGGACGGCGCGGAGGGGACCCAGGCGGTGCGTCGCCGAACCCTAAGCTTTCCGGGCCAGCCCGGCGGCGATGAGACGCTCCCAGACGGTGAGTTCCCGTTCACCGCTGCCGTTCCACGGACTGTCGACCACGTCAGGACGCCACAGGGACGCGGGGACGATCCCGGGATCCAGGAGCTCCAGGCCGTCCAGCAGGGATTCGATCTCCTCGTCGGTGCGCCACCGGCCGCGGCCGAACGTCTGCTGGAGGACTCTTTCGGCCTCCGCCGTCTCCGGATTGTTGCCGGACCGGAAGTGGCTGACGAAGAAGTAGCTCCCCGAGGGCACGTGGTCGCGCCAGTAACGGACGATGCCGGCCGGGTCCTCCTCGTCGTTGACGTGGTGGAGGATCGCGCTGAACATGACGGCGACGGGACGATCGAAGTCGATCAGTTCCAGGGTGTCCGGATGGTTGCGGACGTCCTCGGGGTTGCGCACATCGGCCGCGACGACCCGGGTCCGGTCGTTCTCCTCGAGCAGCGCACGCCCGTGGACCAGCACTTGGGGGTCGATGTCGACGTACACGACCCGGGACTCCGGGGCGTGCCGCTGCGCGACCTGGTGGACGTTGTCGGCGGTCGGCAGCCCGCTGCCCAGGTCGATGAACTGCCGTACGCCGGTGGTCGTCGCGATCTCCCCGACCGCCCGGATCAGTGCTGCGCGGTTGGCGAAGGCGATCGCCACCGAACCAGGAAGGTCACGTTTGAACACGTCACCGATCTCCCGGTCCACGGCGTAGTTGTCCTTGCCGCCGAGCAGGTAGTCGTAGACGCGGGCGATGCTGGGCCTGGTCGGGTCGATGGAGGAGCCTTCATCCGTCATGGCGACCATCCTCCCCGGCAACACCGCCTGCCGACCATCACTTTGCCATCCTTGAACGGGCCTTTCCCGCGCAGGTGGACCGGCGTTCGCGTGGCGCGCGGCCGGCGTGGGCCCCCTTCCGCCGGGCGAGCACGGCGTTGGTCAAGACTGCGTCATGTGACCTCGGCGGCTGAGAGGCCCGGAGTCACCCGACGTATTGAGGGGGCAAGCAGACGCGACTCTCGATGAAGGGCAACTCCGTGATCCCGCAACGCATCGTCCTCGCCTCGGCCGTAGGGCTCGCCTCCGCGCTCCTGCTGGGGGCGTGCGGCTCCTCGAACGACAACGCGTCCGGCACGAGCCCTGGCAGCGCCGCCCCGGTCGTCCCGGCGGTGTCGGGTCCCGCGACCTCCGCACCGGCCGCCGGGGGCGACGCCGCGAGCGGACACCCGGCCACGACCACCGGGGTGATCGCCCGGGCGATGAAGGGAACGGGCAGCGTGGTCACCGACGACAAGGGGATGACGCTCTACCGCTACGACAAGGACCAGGCGTCCCCCTCCAAGTGGACGTGCGCCGGTGCGTGCACCAAGACGTGGGTGCCCGTCATCGTGCAGGACTCCGTCCAGGCCACGGGGATCGAGAAGAGCCTCCTCGGCACGGTCCACCGCAAGGGCATGAAGCAGCTCACCCTGGCCGGCTGGCCGCTGTACCGGTACATCGGCGACACCAGGGCCGGGCAGATGAACGGTCAGGGGAAGGACAAGGAGTGGTACGCCGTCACCCCGTCCGGCCGGAAGTCCGCCGTGACGGGCTGACATCCGTCGTCGGGCCGCTGCGCGAGTCGGCACCACATCGCGCTGGTCACGCGGGGTGAAGCCGGCTCGGACGGCCACACCGGACCGTGCGGGCCGGCCCGGCTGGCCCATACGAATGATTCACCGGCGCCCCGGGGTGAATGACGGCACCGTGCGCCCCGAGCCGGCGGCCGCCGGCCGTGCGCGACCGTACGTTGACTCCTGTGTCGCTGAGCTACGCCTTTGTGAACCTGAAGCCCGGAGTGGGAAAGACGACGAGCGCGGTCTGGTTGGCCCACGCACTTCACGAGTCGGGCGTCCCGCCGCTGCTGGTCGACAGTGACGCCGCCTCCTCCGCGCTGCGCTGGAGCGAACTGGCGGGCGGCTTCCCGTTTCCCGTGGTCGCGCTTCCGGTGGGCGACGTGCACCGGCGCGTGAACGACTTCCTCGGCGACCGGCGGGCCGTCGTGTTCGACGCCCCGCAGCTGGAGGACCACGCGCACATCACCCGGAGCATCATGAGGTACGCGAGCGAGTGGATCCTGCCGGTGACTCCGGCTCCCATCGAGCTCGACCGCATGGCGCCCATCGGCCGCGAGATGAACGACGTGCAGTCCCTGCGTGTCGAGCCGGCCCGCGCCGCCGTTCTGCTGAACCGGACGAATCGCGCCGACGCCACGCGGACCGGCCCCGACGCCGACGCCCGCGAAGCTCTCACCGAACGCGGATTCGACGTGTTGTCCACCCACATCCCGCGACTCGACCTGTATGCCCAGTCGTTCGGCAGTCCGGTGAAGGCCAAAGGCTCGGCGTACATGGACCTCGCAGAGGAACTCATCAAGCGACAGGACACGGCATGAACCAGCGCAAGGACACCTATCGAGCCGCACTGCAGCGCGAACCGGACGCCGCCGCACCGCGCCCCGTCAAGGTCACCCGGCTGCAGACCCGATACGTCCGGGTGACCATCGAACTCGACGCCGGCTTGCCGCGCGACCTCGTGCGGTGGGCAGGGTCACCGGTGTCCGCGGTGATGCGGGCCGGTGCCGCTGCCCTGCGCCCCCTGAGATTCGGCGACTGACCCGCCCTCCGACGCCCGACGTCTGGCCTGGTTCCGGGTCGGTGCTCATGAGGACGCGGAGATCGTCTTCTTCTGGCGCTCGATGGACGACAGGATGCCGTCTCCTCCACCTCCGCCGGCGCAGCCGTCGTCCAGAACACCTCCCCCGGCGGCAACTCCCAGACGTGGACCCTGACCGGCGCAGGCGGCGGCTACTACACGCTCGTCAACGCGGGCAGCGGCCTGGTGGCCGGGGTGGCACAGTCCTCCACGGCCAACGGTGCATCCGTCATCCAGTGGAACGACGTGAGCGTCGACGACCGGCTCTGGAAGATCGTCCGCGTCAACTGAAGGGTCCGGCGCCCGGGCCGGAACCATCGGGAATCCCGCGCCGGTCGGTATGACGGCGTCGCAGACGGCGTCGGAGGTATGACGGCGTCGGAGCGCACCCGGCGCAGGACCGCCGGCCCAGCGGTCCTGCGCCGGTCGCAGCCGCCGTCCGGGTCGACCGGCGGTCGCGGCCCCGTCGGCTGCGTCACCGCCATAGGTCGGTTACGTTGGTAAAGCCTCTGGTCAGAGGGGGTAACAAGCCGTAACCCACCGGGGACGCTCCATGACCGGCCTGACCGTCGTCCTGCTGCTCGTGGTCCTGGCCACAGCCGTGGCGACCGGTGCCCGGCGCTGGAGCCTGCCCGCCCCCTCCCTCCTCGTGGTCGCCGGTCTGGTCGTCGGACTGATGCCCTGGGTTCCCGAGGTCCGCCCGGCGCCCCACGTGATCAACGTGCTGGTGCTGCCGCCGCTGCTGTTCGCCTCGGCCGGGGAGATCTCCCTGCGCGACCTGCGCACCGTATGGCGGCCCGTGACCGGCCTGGTCTTCGGTCTGGTCCTCGCCTCGGCCGTCGCCGTCGGGTACGTCGCCCGGGCGATCACTCCGCTGACCGCCGCCACGGCGTTCATCCTCGGCTCCGTCCTGGCCAGCACCGACCCCGTCGCCGTGACCGCGCTGGGCCGGCGCCTGTCCCTCCCCCCGCGGGTGCAGGCCATGGTGCAGGCGGAAAGCCTGTTCAACGACGCGACGTCCCTGGTCCTGTACAAGGTCGCCGTGGCCACCGCGGTGTCCGGCAGCGCCGTCAGCGTGCCCGGCACGGTCGAGCAGTTCCTGATCCTCGCGGGCGGAGGGGCCCTCATCGGCGCGGCGGTCGCCGCGGTGGTCACCCTCATCCGCCGACGGACCGAGGACCCCATGCTGGACACCGTCATCGCACTGGTCACCCCGTACGCCTCGTACGTCATCGCGGAGCAGTCGCACACCTCCGGCGTGACCGCCGTCATCGTGTCCGGGGTCGTCCTCGGCAGCACCGGGCACAAGCTCAGCAACGCCCCCATCCGCCTCCAGGTCCACGCGGTCTACGACACCGTGGCCTTCCTGCTGGAGAGCGTCGTCTTCGCCCTGATCGGGCTGCAGCTCCCCTTCGCCGTCCGTCACCTCGCGCACGACGAGCACGGCTGGCCGTTGTGGGTGCCCGTGATCGCCTTCACCGTGCTGGCGATCCGCCTGCTGTGGGCCTTCCCGCTGTCCGCCTTCATGCAGCGCCGGCGCGCCGGGAGCGACCGTCGTCTGTCCTGGCGCGTTCCCGCCGTCCTGTCCTGGGCGGGCACCCGAGGCGTCATGCCGCTGGCCGCCGCGCTCTCCATCCCGCTGGTCACCGACACGGGTGCGCCGCTGCCGCACCGGTCGCTCATCCTCACGCTCACCACCGGGACCGTCGCGCTCACTCTCGTCGTCCAGGGCTTCACCCTCGCCCCGGTCGTCCGCCGCTCCGGCATCGCTCTGGAACCGGAACACACGGCCCGCGAGGAGGCCCGGACCCGCCGGCGCATCGCCCACGCCGCTCTCGAAGAGCTCAGACAACTCGGCGACCTGGACCAGCTCGCCGAACTGGGTGCGGCCGCCGAGGCCGCCGTGAAACAGGCCCGCCGCCATCTGGAAGCGCGCATCCACCAGGCCGAGGACGCCGACTTCGGCGACCCGGACGCCCGTCCTGCCGACGCCTACCGGGAGATACGCCGGACCCTCATCACCATCGAAGCGGCCGAGCTCCAGCGCCTCTACGAAGCCAACAAGATCAGCAACGCCACCCGGCGCCGGATCCAGCGCGAACTCGACCTCGAGGAGGCCAGCCTCCGCGGCCGCGACTGACTCCAGGGTCCCGGTGACCGGCAACGGCGACGGACACCTGCGCCCCGGCAGCCGCCCGGTATGGAACCCGGTCCACGGCCGAACACCGGCGCCTTGGGACGGCGGAGCGGCGGGGAATTCGCGGAAGGGGAAAGGACCATGGATCACTCACGAGTTCGCTCCAGCTCGCCGGTCAGCAGGGCCGCCGCGTGGTGTTCGGCGAAGGCGTACTCGGGGTCGGCGTGCAACGCCAGGGCGACGTCCCACAGGACGTCGGCCCGGTCGGCCACCTCGCGGCGGATGCGGGAGTACACGGCTTCGGGTGTGCGGGACACGCGGCCTCCAGACGGCGTACGGGATGGCTCAGCGGGCCGGGTTCCACAGAGGGGGTGCGCGACACCGCCGCACGGCGCCGTTCTCGCAGCCGGTGCCGACGCCGATGGCCACCGCAGGGGATGCCGTCGGCGGCGGGCCGTTCGGTGACGGCGGGGAGCCCCGGCCGGGCCGGGGCACTCCCACGGACCCGTTGCGCTCGCAGGTCGCCCTGGCCGATGCCACACTGACGACGTGGCCGTGTTGTCACTCCTGGGCGGCACGTTGCGGACGTACGGCGCCCGGCTGACGCATCGCGGACGTATGGCGCACGGCGCCCGCAGCGCCGCCGTCTCCGCCTTCCGGCAGGCCCCCGCCCGCCGGTACGCGTGGCACGGTGAGGAGGCCGGGTGGTCGCCACGCGCAGCGCGGGAGGTGCCGGTGCCCGCCGGCCACGGCGCCGAGGGCACGGGCCGCCGAACGGCACGGCCGTGACCACGCGTGCCCCCGCCGGGCCGACGACCCCGGACCCGGGGCGCGCGGCACCCGCCGGGCCGTGGCCGCCCTGATCCGAGGACCTGGTCGGGCCGCGCCCCGGTGGAGGGCCCAGGGAGGTCTCTCGCATGAAGACCTGCATACGGAACGCCGTCATCGCTGTGGCCGCAGTGTCGGTGGCCGTTGCCCTCACGGCCTGTGGACAGAGCGCCGGGAACGAGCTCGGCGGCGGCAGCGGCCCGAGCATCGGCCTGCTCATGCCCGATGCCATCACGACCCGCTGGGAGACGGACGACAGGCCACTGCTGGAGAAGAAGATCAAGGAACTGTGCCACGAGTGCACGGTCCAGAGCGCCAATGCCAGGGGCGATGTGGCCACCCAGCAGCAGCAGGTGGACTCGATGATCACCAGACAGGTCGATGCGGTGGTCCTCGTGGCGGTCGACGCCAGGGCGCTCAGCGCCGCGGTCAGGAAGACCCGCGAGGCAGGTATCCCGGTCATCGCCTACGACCGCCTCTCCGAGGGCCCGATCTCGGGTTACGTCTCCTTCGACGGTCAGGAGGTCGGCAGGCTCCAGGGCACCGCGCTGCTGAAGGCCATGGCCCAGAGAGCGCGCGGCGACCGGATCGTCATGATCAACGGTGACCCCACCGACCCCAACGCGGTCGCGTTCAAGGAGGGAGCCCTCTCCGTACTCAGGGGCAAGGTCGAGATCGACAAGATGTACGACACGCCCATGTGGCGGTCCGACCTCGCCAACGCGAACATGTCGGGAGCCATCGCCGACCTCGGCGCCGGCGCCATCGACGGCGTCTACTCCGCGAACGACGCCCTCGCCGCCGGCATCATCGCCTCCCTCCGAGCCAACAAGATCAGCCCGCTGCCCCCTGTCACCGGCCAGGACGCCGACCTCGGAGCCGTCCGGCGCATCGTCAGCGGCGAGCAGTACATGACGGTCTGGAAGCCCTTCCAGCCCGAGGCCGCCGCCGGTGCCGCCATGGCCGTTGCCGCCGCCCGCGGCGAGAACCTCGCCCGCATCGCCACCGGCAAGGTGAGCCCCCGCGGCGGGAAGGAGGTCCCGGCCATCCTGCTCACCCCGGTGTCGGTGACCGCCGACACCATCAAGGACACCCTCGTGAAAGGCGGCGTGTACACGGTTCAGCAGATCTGCACACTCCGACTCAAGGCGGCCTGCGAGAAGGACGGACTCACCGGATAGGCCGGTCCACCACGGCCGGGCCCGGGAAGGAGATGGTTTCCGTGCCGGCTCCACCCCTGCTGGCACTGCACGGCGTCTGCAAGCGCTTCGGTGTCGTTCAGGTCCTCACCGACATCGAGCTGGAGGTACGGGCCGGCGAGGTCGTGGCGCTGCTGGGCGACAACGGGGCCGGCAAGTCCACCCTGGTCAAGGTGATCTCGGGTGTCGCGCCCGCGGACGCGGGCCTCATCGAGTGGGAGGGCCGGGCGGTGCAGATCAGGCGTCCCCACGACGCCCGTGAACTCGGCATCGCCACCGTCTACCAGGACCTCGCCCTGTGCGGGAACCTCGACGTCGTCGGCAACCTGTTCCTCGGCCGTGAGATCCGCAGGTTCGGGTTCCTCGACGAGGTGGAGATGGAACGCCGCACCCGGGACCTGCTCAAGCGCCTGGCGACGGGCCTGGCCGATCTGCGCTCCCCGGTGGTCTCCCTCTCGAGCGGCCAGCGGCAGATGGTCGCCGTCGCCCGCTCGCTCCTCGGCGACCCGCGGCTCCTCCTCCTGGACGAGCCCACCGCATCCCTGGGCTTCCAGCAGACCGCCGAGGTACTGGAACTCGTCGACCAACTGCGTGACCGCGGCATGGGGGTCCTGCTCATCAGCCACAACATGGCCGACGTCAAAGCCCTCGCGGACCGGGCGGCGGTACTGCGACTGGGCCACAACAACGGCTTCTTCAACGTGAACACCGCGTCGCAGGAAGAGATCATCTCCTCCATCACCGGAGCCACGGAGAACATTCCCCCTCGGATGGCCCATCGGGAGGTGGAGTGGTGAAAGAGAGCCGCAAGAGGGAAGACGACACGCGGACCGCCCCCGCCGCCCCCCGCCGGCCGCAGCCCGGGCGGAGGACCGTCCGTGTCGTGGAGGGCTGGGCCGCCGCGTCCCGGCGCCGGTTCATCGCCGGCGAACTGGGCTCGCTCCCGGTCATCATGGTCCTGGCCGCGGTATGGATCATCTTCCAGTCCCTCAACCAGAACTTCCTCTCGCCACGCAACCTGTCCAATCTCAGCGTGGACATCGTGGGCACGGGACTGATCGCCGTCGGCATCGTCTTCGTGCTGCTGATCGGCGAGCTCGACCTGTCCGTCGGCTCGATCAGCGGACTGGCGGCGGCGGTCTTCGCCGTGCTCAACGTGAACAACGGCATGCCGGAATGGCTCGCCGTCATCATCGCCGTACTCGCGGGCACCGCCGCGGGCACCATCCAGGGCTTCTCCGTCGCGAGGACGCGCGTGCCCGCGTTCGTCGTCACCCTGGCGGGGCTGCTGACCTGGAACGGCCTCATGCTCTACATCCTCGGCAGCACCGGCACCATCGACCTCGACGAGAACGGCCTCGTCGCCACGCTGACCAGCTACTACTTCCACCACAACGGAGTCGCCTACGGTCTGGCGGCGCTCGGTGCCGGCCTGCTCTTCCTCATCTCCTACCACGACAGGCGCCGCCGCCGGGCCCTGGACCTGCCGCACCGCTCACTCGGGGAGATCGGGGTGCGGACGGGCGTGCTCGCGGTGGTCGCGTTCGCCGCCGCCTACGTACTCAACCGGTTCCAGGGCCTGCCGCTGGCCCTCCTGATCTTCCTCGTCGTGGTGGCCGGCCTCGACATCCTCCTGCGCGGCACGCCCTACGGACGACAGGTCTACGCCCTCGGCGGCGGCATCGAGGCGGCCCGCCGTGCCAGTCTCAGCGTGGTGCGGGTGCAGACGGCGGTGCTCGCCGTCTCGGGCACGATGGCCGCGATCGGCGGCCTGTTCCTCGCCTCACGGATCACCTCGGTGAGCCAGTCCTCCGGCTCGGGCGTCCTGCTCCTGAACGCCATCGCGGCCGCGGTCATCGGCGGCACCAGCCTGTTCGGCGGACGCGGTACGACCTGGTCCGCGGTGCTCGGCGCCCTGATCATCCAGTCGATCTCCTCCGGCATGGCGATCACGGGCATCCCGGTCGCCGTCCAGTTCGTGGTCACCGGCGGGGTCCTGTTCGCGGCGGCGGTCATCGACGCGCTGTCACGGCGGTCGCAGGAGACGCATGGGCGGGCATAAGTGCGGGACAAGCGCGCTGGACACGTAAACGGATAAGAATCACACTATTCGTTTACGCCGTCAACGAATCTTTCATTGAAGGGCTGGCGCTGGCCTGTGTACGGTGTCTCGCATGGCAGACACACCCGCCGCCTCGGGCAGCCCCTTGGTCACCGGCTCCGAGATCGCGCGGCTCGCGGGCGTCACGCGGGCCGCGGTCTCGAACTGGAGGCGGCGGTACGACGACTTCCCGGCGCCGGCCGGTGGCGGCGCGAACAGCCCGCTCTTCGACCTGTCCGAGGTACAGGCGTGGCTGGACAAGCAGCGCAAGGGGCGGGCCCTCTCGGAGGAGGTTCAACTGTGGCAGGCCCTGCGCAGTGCATACGGCGATGAGATGATCGCCGGCGTCGCTGATGTGGCGCAGCTCGTCGCCGCCCCGGAGAGGGCAGCCCCGGACGCGCTGCCCGAGGATGCCGTTCGAGTGGTGCGCGGCCTGGTCGAGAGCAGTTCGGCGGGGGAGGTGGTGAACGCCCTGGCCGAGCGCTTCACCGAGTCCGTGCGCAGGGCGGGATCGGACCAGGTCACCTCAGCGCGGATCGTCCGCGCCGTGCGGCACTTCGCCGGTGAGGTGGAGGTGGATGCGACGCTCTTCGACCCGGCGTGCGGTATAGGCACCCTACTGCTCGCGGTGGGCCCCCAGCGGGGGCCGAGGCGGTGCGGGCAGGAGTCCGACGTCCGTAGCGCCAGGTTCGCGCAGCTGCGAGCCGATCTCACCGGACGTACTCGCGTCGACATCGTCACCGGTGACTCCCTGCGCGACGACCAATGGACGGACCTCAAGGCGGATTTGGTGGTGTGCGATCCGCCCGTCGGTGACACCGACTGGGGGCGTGAGGAACTGCTCCTCGACTCCCGCTGGGAGCTCGGCACGCCCTCGCGCGCCGAGGGAGAGCTGGCCTGGTTGCAGCACGCCTACGCACACACCGCACCCGGTGGCCGCGTCCTCATGGTCATGCCCGCCTCGGTCGCCTACCGCAAGGCGGGCCGCCGCATCCGCGGGGAACTCGTGCGCCGCGGGATCCTCACCCAGGTCACCGCGTTGCCGCCGGGCTCGGCGGTGTCGCACTCACTGCCTGTGCATCTCTGGCACCTGCGCCGCCCGCAGTCACCCCGTGACGCCGCCACCAGTGTGCGCATGGTCGATCTGACCGCGAACGATCCGGACGGCTCGCTGGACCCACGGCCCGATCAAGCGGCTGACGTCTCTCTGATCGAGCTTCTCGACGACATGGTGGACCTGACTCCGGGCCGCCACGTGGAGGGATCCCATCGCGACTACGCGGCCGAATACCAGGCCCTTCAGAGGGAGTTGGCCGAACACGTGCGGCTCCTGACCGGACCCCTTCCGACACTGAGGGCGGGCAGCGGACCAAGCACCCTGGATGGTTCCTCCGTCAGTGTCGCAGACCTCGCGCGGGCCGGGCTCGTCGAGTACGGCGATCCGGAGCCGGTATCGGCCAGCGACCAGCTCGACACCGACTTCCTCCAGGGTTTCCTGCGTAGCGCGGCCAATACTCGCCGCTCCACGAGCGCCAGCGGTACCTTCCGGCTCGACGGCAAGGGGGCCCGTGTCCCGCAGATGGACATCGCCGAGCAGCGGCGGTACGGGGCTGCATTCCGCGCCCTTCAGGAGTTCGAGGAGCGGGCGAGGAGATTGGCGGAGCTGAGCCGGGAGGCCGCAGCGCTGGCGCGGGACGGCCTCTGTAACGGCGCTCTGGTACCGGATGACTGACGAATCGTCACTTCTGAGGCGTGCCAGGGCCGCTACGTCACTTCACCGGTGGTACGAACGAGCTGGCCGTCCCGCTCCACGACACCGCGAGCGCTTCCCGGGCTCGCGTGCAGGCGACGAACAGCAGGCACCGCTCGCGCAGCAGGTCGGACTCGTGCTGGAGTGCGTCCACCGAAGCCGACGTCACCTCGCGCGCGAACGGCACCGCGCTTGCCGTCACTCCCAGCACGGCGACGCAGCGGAACTCAAGCCCCTTCATCGCATGCATGGTGGCCAGACGCACCCCGTCGACGTCCGGCCCGGGATTGTCCCGGACCCGGACCACCGGCACCCTGGCGGCGGTCAACTTGTCGTAGACCTTGTCGAGCAACACGTTGAAGCGGGCGCACACACCGATCTCGGACGGACGGATGCCCTGCGCGATCCACCCCTCCACGCGCTCGACGAGGGCAGCCACCTCTGCCTGCTCCGAGCCGTACCCGTCCACCTGCGGTCTGCGGCCGTGCAGCAGCGAGCGGTAGCCGGCCAGCGTGTCACTGCCCTCACCGCCCAGGTCGTCGACCGACACGGGGCTGAGTATCCCCGTCGACCACGCGAGGATCTCTTCGGTGCTGCGGTAATTGATGCGCAGGCGGTGGGTGCGCCCGGTGACCGAGATTCCCAGTGACCCGAGGGAGACCTTGGAGTCATAGATCCGCTGGTGCGGGTCGCCCGTGAGGAACAGGTCGTCGCTGCCGGGAGCCACCGCGCCGCGCAGGACGCGCCACTGGGCCGGGTGGAGATCCTGCGCCTCGTCGACCACCACGTGGTCGTGCGTCGGCGTCGAGGCGGCCAACAGCTCGGCGGCCCGTGAACACACCTTCAGATGCGTGGTGGCCTTCTGCTCGCGCAGCAACGACTCGAACAGCTCGACCGCGGGCCACAGTTGGTCCCGCTTGGCCGGCGACAGTGCGCTGCCCCGGCCGCGGCGGGTCGCCGCGCGGTACGCGTCCAGGCTGCGCAGGTCCTGGGCCAGGATCACGTGCCGGTACTCCTGCGCCAGGAACTGCTCGGTCCACGGCAGCCCGAGCTTCTTGACGACCCGCTGCCACAGCTGCCGTTCCTCCCGGTCGTTGATGGGGGAGGGGGCCTTGCCGTCGAGGCGGGTCACGATGCCGTGCGCGTAGGCGTTGACCGTCGTCACCTCGACGCGCGCGAGCAGCGACTCGTCCCCGTCGAGCAGGAGAGAGAGGTTCTCGCGCAGCGAGGCGGCCAGCGCGTTGGTGTAGGTGGTCAGCAGGACCCGGGCGTCGGGCGAGCGACTGAGCAGGTGCTTCACCCGGTGCAGCGCCGCGACCGTCTTGCCGGTTCCCGGACCACCCGTGACCTGGACCGGTCCGCCGTACGACACCCGGTAGGCGACCCGGCGCTGCGAGGGGTGCAGGAACACGCGCCAGGCCGCGAACGGCTTCTCCAGGATGTCGGCGAGCTCCTCGGGGCCGGTGACCAGCGTGATGCGGCTCGTGGTGTTGGCGATCGCCACGGCGAGGCTCTCGTCCGGATCGGGACCGGCATCGACGGGACGCCGCACGGCGACCACATCCCGGTAGACCTCCTCCGGGCTGAACCCTTCGGCGAGGTACTGCAACACCTCGAACTGGTCCTCCGGCAGCAGCGTCCCGAACGCCTCCAGCTGCGCCTTGTCCACGATGGTGCGGACGGCACGCAGCACCTGATCGTCGATGCCGAGTTCGCGCAGCACAGTGTCCGAGTAGGCGGCGAACAAAAGGGAGTCGGCGGCGGCCGCCGCCTTCTCCAGTTGGGGGGTCAGCTGCTCGATCGCCACCACGTTGCGCACCTCGAGCGCCCTGGTCGCGGAGTTCGTCGTGTACAGCCGCTTGGCCGCCCAGGTGTACGCGTCGTCGTGGGGAACGACGTTGACGAGCAGAAACACGTCACTGCCGTCGTCAGGGGCGAGGACGACCCCGCGCCAGAAGTCGTTGATGCGGATGGTCCGCATACGCGGATCCCGAGCGTTCTCGACCGACTCCAGGTGCAGCCCCTTGTCCGCCTGCAGTTCCGGAACGGTCAGCTGCTGGAACTTCTGCATCGCCTTGCGCACGCCGGCCCTTACGGGCCTCTCGAGGACGTCGTAGCTCTCCCAGAAGCTGTTGGCGAACGCGAGCTGCGGCACGACGTGCACTCCCCACCCTGAACGGACCCTGCGCAGTCGATCATACGCGCGGGGTGGTCCGCGCAGGTCAGTCGCGGCACAGGCCGGTCATGCGCCGGCCGACCGCCGAGATATCCGTGAGCAGTCCCGCCGGCTCCTGGTCGAGGTCGAGGGCGTGCTGGTGGATCACGATGCCCGCGTGACGCACTCGGTGGGCCGCGTGCGAGGCGTTGCCCTTGGCGTACACCAGGTGTCCTTCGTTCAGACCCAGGGCGGTGCAGTACGCCAGCATCTGGTATAGGTCGGCGTCCGGGAAGCCGCCCCACTTCTCCGCCTTGTACTTCGCGTCCGCCACCGCGCACGGGGTGCCGTCCGGCCCGTACAGCACGAAGTCCGGCTTCATCCGGATCGCGGCGGCGTCGTCGAGGTGGTGCGTGTCCTGGAACCGGGCGGAGAACCTCGAGCCGCGAAAAGACTCCCGCAGAGCGACCGTGACGAAGTCCTCGAAGAGCTTGTTCATGTCGAGCAGGAACCCGTCGATCCGCAGCCCGCCCGGCGCGTGCTCGACCGAGGTGCCGTCGAGCACGGCTCGGGCGAGGCGGAGCGCATGGTGGTACCGGGCGTTGAGGCGCGTCGGCCGCCACTCGGGAACCGGCTGTCCGCGCACGATCGCCGGGACGTCGGCGAGCCGGGCACGCTGGTGCAGCAGTCTCCGGCGCACGTCGCGCGGTACGCCGGGCAGGCGCAGCAGGCGTTCGACGGCCGTGCGCAGGATGCGGTTCTCCGCGATGTCGGTGGTGAATTCGTCGTACGCCACCTCCACCGGCAGCGTCGCACCGAACCGCCGTCGGATCTGCTCGGCCTCCCGGATCCGGCCGCGCACGACGAGGGCGGTCTCCTCAGTCGCCCGGTACCCATGCAACAGGCCCTGTCGCAGGGCCCGGTCCACCTGCCGCTCCACGGCGTGCGCGAGGGCGGGCAGCAGATCGCGGTGCTCGGCCACCTCGACGTCACCGTCCCGCCATGCGCCCTTGGGGTCGAGGCTGTAGCCGAGCAGGAAGAAGAGCCGGGCGATGGGCACCTTCGGCCTGACGCGCACGATGACCGGCTCCCCGCCGCCCGGAACCGCGACCGCCACCGCGCCGACCTTGCTGCCGGCGCGCAACGACCAGCGGCCCGGCGTATAGGGATCGGGTGCCGCATCCACGATGTCCCCGGCGGCCAGGGCCCGGCCGATGCCGTCCGGCAGGGCGAGGCTGACCGCCGGCGCGTGCTCGACGAGCTCGACGGACGACGCGGGCCCCTCGACTGCGACGACGCCCGTCACGCCAGGGACTCCCGCAGCGCGGCCAGTCCGTAGCGCTTCTCGATGTCCACGCCTTCCCCGTAGTGGTGCTCCTCCAGCAGCGGCAGGATCTTCGTCCGCCAGGTCCGCTCGAGGCCGCCCGCCCGATAGACCCCCTTCTTCATCAGGTACGAGGGGCCTATGCGGAAGTCCGGGTCGTCGATACGGGAGTTGAGCGCGTCTAGCAGATCAGCGGGTTCGGTGTCCTTGCCCTCCTTCACCAGCCAGCGGCGCAGCAACCCGCTCGTCGGCTCCGTACGGGGCGACAGCTCGACGAACGCGAAACGGCGGCGCATCGCCGCGTCCACGAGCGCGATGGACCGGTCCGCTGTGTTCATGGTGCCGATCACGAACAGGTTCGGCGGCAGCGCGAAGTCGTCACCGGAGTAGGTCAGCCGCACCGACTTGTTCCGGTACTCCAGCAGGAAGTACAGCTCGCCGAAGACCTTCGCCAGGTTGGCGCGGTTGATCTCATCGATGATCAGGAAGTGCGGGATGTGCCGGCTGCCCTCGCGGGAGGCGAGGTCGGCGAGTTCGCGCAGCGGCCCGGCGGTGAGCCGGAAGGCGACTTCGCGGGTCTGCGGGTCCTCCCGCGGTCGAAAGCCTTCGAAGAAGTCCTCGTACGCGTACGACGGGTGGAACTGCACGAGTTTCACCTGCTCGGGACCGCCGCCGAGGAACTCCGCGAGCTTCAGCGCCAGATATGTCTTGCCCGTTCCCGGGGGCCCGTAGAACACCAGCTGGCGCTCGTCCCACAGCAGATCGCGTACTTCGTGCAGCCAACTCACGTCGTGCACCAGAAGGTCCGCGGCGAGCCCGTCCGTCGGCTCGGGCAGTTCGAGCTCACGGCGCACGGCAATGACCGGGATCTCCACGGTCGGGTCCCGCTCCATGGCCTGGGCTTCCTCCGCCAGTTCCTGATCGCTGAGGCCAAGCCCGTCGACCAGAGCCTGGACGGAGGAAAGGTCGACCACGTCGTGCTGGATGGACAGCTTCTGCTGCAGTTCCTCCGGCAGTTCGTCGTACGGATAGCCGTCCGGCTGCCACTCCACGGGGCGGTGCAGGTTGGACCGCGCACCCTCGGACTCGCTCTGTTCCGCTCCACCGGTGATCTCGCCCACGTACAGATGGCCGCCGGAGATGGTGCAGACCGTGTCACCCGGTTTCATCCGAGACAGGAACGCGTGCAGTTCCTCCACCAGTTGCTGCTTCTGGCTGTAGGTGGCGGTGGACTCGTAGTCCTCCTGGACCAGGAGGCGAAGCTGATCCTTGCTGATGCCCTGCCCCACACCCTGGCGCAGCCGGGAGGCGGCGAGCGTGACGCGTCCCTCCGGCAACCACATCCGCTGCACCAGGTCCAGTCCACTCACGTTCGACCCGCGAACCAGCCAGGGGCGGTTGGGACCCGGCCACATACCCGGCATGAAGTCGCCAAGGGGACGACCGTCCTTCGTCTTCCAATTGAGCCAACCGTTGGCACTATGGCCTTTCAACACCGCTGCGGCTCTGGAAGAGGAGTCGAAGGTGATCGTTTCGGCTGTCTCCAGCCAGCCGGGCCACCTTTCGGACGGCTTGATCCGTCCCTGCCGGATCAGCTCCTCGCGCTCCATGTGGGCACCGGCCACGCGGGTGGGGAACGACGGCACGACCTCCGGTCGCACGGGTTGGCCCGCGGGAACAACGAACTTCCGGCTTCCATTCGTCCCCAGTTCATCCGCCGGCCGCCCCTGGGCCACGGGTCCGCCGTTGGGCAGACGCAGATAGAACTCCGGGTACTCCCTGCTTTCTTCAGCCGGCATGGCTGGCCCCTCCCCGCGCACAGATCCACCGACTACGGTAGGGCCACCCACCGACAATGGGCCGGTCGGGTCCTTCACGCATGGGCGGACGGCCGGGGCGCTCCTCCGACTGGCCCCAGGGCGTTGAGGAGACGCACGAACGTACCGCGCGGCAGGCACATCGGTGCGACCGCTGGGGGGACAGTGACCGGCTTGAAGATCCCGGAGATCTACTGGGACGACGAGGGGGCCGTCAGCCTGCTCGTGGAGTACTTCACCCGTCGCCGTTCGCGGGGTGATCTGTTCTATTCGGGCGCGCACTTCGAGCGGCTGGGCGGAGGTGGGGATGCCGAACATGTCGCCAACCGGTTCGACAGCACCGACGTGGTGGCCATCACCACGCTCAGCGTTTCTCTGGACGCCCATGGCGCCCTCACCCTCCTGGCGGATCGAGACGGGCACTTCTCGCGTCTGCTGACGCAGATTCCTCGCGACGCGCGCTTGGAGGATCCCGCCAGCGACAAGCTGATCGCCCCTGGGGGACCGGCGTGGGAACTGTGGGAACGACTGGCAGACGGCAACAAGTACCCGAACAAACCGGACGGCAGCGGGCCGGTCATCGCCGGCAAGTTGCTGGCCCGCAAGCGCCCCCACCTGATTCCGATCTATGACATCCGCGTCAAGCATCTGTTCGAACGGCCGAAGGTGGACCACTCCTTCTGGGCCGCATTGGCAGTCGCTCTGCGAGCAGATGGTGGCGCCTTCCGCGACCGGTTGATTCACCTCCGTAGCAACGCGGGCATCGGTGAGGACATCGGCATTCTGAGAGTCTTCGACGTCATTGCCTGGATGAAGGGCGGAGAAGGCCCGAATCGGACGAGTTGAGACGTAGCGGCGGCTTGGGGGGACAGCCCGACGGTCAAGACGTCCAGTCGGGCAACCGGGGATGGTTGACGGCTCCGGGAAGGTCGCACCACGGCCGCAGTTCTTCGTAGGCCTTGGCCCCGTCGTAGCTGAGGTCGGGTCCATTCATCCTGTACGACTCGGCCAGGGCCACACAGGCGGCCTCCCCCTTGGTGCTGACCGTTCCCGGGTCCAGTTGGTCTGCACCGTTCACGGCGGCGTCCAGGCAGTTGCCCAGGGCCCCGTGGTCGTCCGCGGTGTCGCCGCTCGCGGCCGTTTTGTCCAGAGCCACGACGGCGTCCGCGCAGTCTCGAGGCATCTTGGTGCGCTCGAAGGTGACGGCCCTGATCAGCTCGTCCACTGCCGTGTCGGCGGCTTTGTCCTGCTTGCCGTAGGTATAGAGGAGGTACTTGCTGTAGGGCAGCCACCACACGCGGTAGGTGTTCTTCCGGGCGCCGTCGTAGTCGGGAAGAACGTCCGTGGTCATGACCCAGCTGATGGCCCTCTTGCCGCCGATGCCGGTCAACGGACCGTCGTGTACGGCGATCACCGACTCGTCCGTGGTATTGCCGTTGGCGTCCTCGACGGACCACATCGCGCCGGCGTCGCGCTGGCCGTCACGGATCTGGTCAACGGTCAGCGTCGGGGAGTACACGATGCGTATGCCGGAGTCCGGGTGATCGACCAGGGAGAAGTCGGCTTCCGCCGTGGCGGTGGTGGAATCCTGCTCCCCGTCCACCTGCTGGTTGTCATCGCTGGGCTGAGCTGCCTGCTCGAAATCCGAAGGGACGGTGACACGGAGGCCGCCGAACACGGACAGCGGTTGTGGCGCCGGTGAGGTGGTTTCCAGTGCGTCCGGTGTGCTGTCCACGGCCGGAGTTGCGCTGGGCGTAGGCGAGTTCGACGCCGCGGGCTTCGACTCCTTGACGGGGCCCGCGGCCTGGTGCCGGTGGGTGGAACTGCTTCCAGCCATGGCGGCAGCGACGCCCCCCGCAGCAGAGCCCACGACCACGGCGGCGGCCAGGGCATACAGGGCGCGGCGTCGCGGGTGGCGTCGGCGTTCAGCGGGTCTGAGTGGCCGCCCTGCGGGAGGGCCGTCCGATCCCGGGGATGTGGGCGAGGAGGGAGCCTGCGGTGAGGGAGCCGTCGGCCGAGGCGGCGGGGCCGTCTGCGTGGGCGCCGATGAGACCTGCCGGGTGCCGGCCTTCGGCGGCGTGGGTTCAACGGCCGCCGGCGAGCCGGAGGGAATCTGGGCTGTTCCGGGCTGTGCTTCGCCCGGCTGTTCGACGGGCAGCGGTACATCCCAGCGGGCACGCGCCGGCGGAACCGTGACGCCGGTGTCGGCGGCGGGCGAGTCTCCTTGTTGCCCACTTCGGCCGGAGGATCGGGTGTACGCCAAGGTCGGGAACACGAGGGTGCCCGACGGCCCGTAGGCGGAGGCCGTCCGCTCGGCGATCTCCGCTGCGCTCGGCCGACGCTCGGGTTCCTTGTCCAGGGCCTCTCGGACGAGGGGCAGCAGTGTGTCGGGCACACCCCTGAGAGAGGGCGCTGCGCTGATGATGCGGTGCGTGATACCCGTAGGCGTACCGAACGGATGAGAGCCGGCCGAGGCGTAGGCGACGAGCAGCCCCCAGGCGAAGATGTCACAGGCCGGAAGGGTGAGGCCGTCGGTGAGTTGCTCCGGCGCCATCCATCCCGGAGTGCCGGTCGTCACAGATGTCTCGGTGATCGCGGTGGCGTCCAAGTGGTGGGCGATGCCGAAGTCCACGACGCGTGGTCCATCGGCGGACAGGAGCACGTTCGTCGGCTTCAGGTCGCGGTGGGCGACCCCGGCATCGTGGATGCAGGCCAGTGCGTGGGCGACAGCCGCTGCGAAAGTCAGCAGGTTGCCGGGTGTCATCGCCCCGTGGGTCTGGACATGCTCGTGCAGGGTGTCTCCGTGCACGTAGGCCGTCGCCAGCCAAGGCAGAGGTGCATCGGGGTCGGCAGCGATCAGAGGGACGAGGTACGGGCCTGTGACCTTGCGAAGCGTCGTGGTCTCGCGCCGGAAGCGGGCCCGGTGGGCGGGGTCGGCAGCGAAGCTCTGGTGCAGCACCTTGACGGCGAGCGGCTCCCCTCCTGCGGGGTCGGTTGCGTAGTAGACCGTGCCCATGCCGCCGGATCCGAGACGCCGGATCAGCCGGTAGGGACCTATCTGTTCGGGGGGCTCGGAAGGTTGGGACGGACGGGGGGTTTCGGGCGGGTTCACCGGCATGGTTCGCCTCCCGTCACCATGAACGGCCGCCTGCGAGAAGTAGTCCGTTCGCGGAGACCGGACAGATGAGTCATGTACCCCCCTGATGCTCTGCGCCCATTCGTGGCCACCGATTGGCCCAGCGCTCGACCGACTCCGGGAGGTCCGTGCATTGGCGCCGGTCCGCCTTCCGCCCGGGTGACACGGCACAGCGGTTCGACGAAGCTCCCCCCTCATCGGCGGAGACACTTTAATGCCAAACTACCGGGCGGGACGACAAGGGGGTTGTTGGGCGGCGTTGTATGGCGTCCGCATCCATGCGCTCGCCTGCTCCGGTGGGGCGTGTGTGTCGATGCCGAGTACGTGGATGACGCCAAGACCGCGCTGAGGGCTCCCGATCCGCAGCGTGCGTCGGGCGTATCCGCCCGGCTGAGGATGGACGATGACTGCGCTCGGGGCTTCGGCGGGTGTGTAGCCGGCGCTGTAGGTCAGGAGCTGGTGGATGTCGCCCGCGCTCACGCCGTGGCGGTCGTAGCGCTTGTACTTGGCGTCTATGGGCAGCAGGGTGTGATGGTCCATACCGGGGTGGGGCAGGTTGAGCAGAAGGTCCGGGCGGAACGTCGAGGTACTGCCGAGGTCGCCGCGGACGGTGATGCCGGTGCCTCCGTTGCTGGGGACGGGACGGCCTCCGTGCGGGGTGGCCGCATCGGTGGCGAGCCGCCGGACGACGGCTTCCCAGAGCGCGGGCATGGCCAGCAGGAGGCCGCCCGCCGTGGTGCCGTGGTCGGTCAGCAGGTCGCTCACACCTCCGCCGCGCAACAGCAGCCGGGCCCACGTGTGAGCGGGACGGTAGCGGGCGTTGAGGCGTGTGTACTGGGTGCGCTGGAGGGCGCGCAACGCGGTGGCGGGCGTGCCGGAATCCGGGAACGCGTCGGCGACGCCGTGCAGGCTGCGGGCCAGCCGGGAGTCGGTCGTCAGGCCGAGAGCGGCTTTCAGGGCCGTTCCGAGGACGCGGTTGTCCCAG
Source organism: Streptomyces sp. NPDC028331 (assembly GCF_055565775.1). NCBI lineage: Bacteria > Bacillati > Actinomycetota > Actinomycetes > Kitasatosporales > Streptomycetaceae > Streptomyces > Streptomyces sp. NPDC028331. The sequence goes on from NZ_JBVHTR010000022.1 coordinate 110,915, forward strand.
ATGTCCGCCTCCCTGTCGAAAGTACGGACATGCAGCTGGTCCAGTTGCCCGAAGCGGCGGGTGGCCTGCGCGGCGACGTCCAGGCGTCCGCGCAGCACCGGCTCGAGGCTCTGATGGCGGACGTAGTCCCGGCGCAACCCCTCCCGCAGGAGCTTCTCGCACTCCTCCAGCAGCGCGGCGGCCACGAGGTCGGCGTAGCCGTCAGGGGCGGTGGACCAGCGCCTGGCCGCCGTCGGGACAGGGGTGTGGAGCGCGTAGGCGAGCCAGGTCATGAGCTGTTCGCCCGGAATGGCGAACTTCGGTTCTATGACCAGCCGGACCCGGTCCAGGGCGAGTACGCCTACGGTGGCCTCGGCCTTGAGCCTCCACCCTGCGCGGGCCGTGATCAGAGTCAGGCAGCCGCGTGCCTGCAGGGCGTTCAGCCGGTCGAGATCCCGGGCGGTGAGCTGGTCAGGGCCCAGCTCGGCGGACTCGTACTCGCCGAGCCGGACCTCGGGACGCCGGTCAGGCATCAGGGCCCGTCGCGTCACTGGTGAATTCGGTGGCCAGCGCGTCTGGGAGGTCCTGAGGGGACATGAGTACGGGCCGCCCGGTGTCCGGGTCGACCAGGCCGCCGAGGATGCGGTGCAGCAGGTCGGCCCGGCCGAGGCAGTAGTCCTCCAGGAGCGGCACCACCTCGTGGTGGAAGGCGGCGGCCAGGTCCTCCTCGGTGGCGATCGGCTCTCCGTCGCGCATCAGGTAGGCGTGCCCGATCTGGTGATCCGTGTCGAGGTGGTGGGCGATACGGCTGTTGAGGGACTCCAAGAAGGCCGCCAGGTCGAGGGGGCCGACCGTTCCCGACACGGCGTCCGGGTCGGGACCCACGGGCAGGAAGGCGAAGCGGCGGCGCACCGCGGCGTCCAGGTGGCTGATGCTCCGGTCGGCCGTGTTCATCGTGCCGATGATCCGGACGTTCGGCGGCACGGAGAAGCTGCGCTTGCTGACCGGCAGGTCCACAGGCAGGTTCCTTTTGTCGAGTTCGAGGAGTGTGATCAGCTCACCGAAGATCCTCGGCAGGTCGCCTCGGTTGATCTCGTCGATGATCAGGAGGAAGGTCTGGTCGGGATGGCCGGCGGCGCGGCTGCAGAACGTGTGGAACAGGCCGTCCGCGAGCGCGAGGGTGAGCCCGGACCCCTTGGCGTCGAGGTCTGGCTTGAATCCTTCGACGAAGTCCTCGTATCCGTAAGACGGGTGGAACGTGACCAGCCGGACCTGGTCACTGCTCAGCACCTCGGCCTGCGCCTCCGTACGTCGCTCCGGTTCCGAACCGTCGAGCACGTCGACGCGGCCGGCCAGGGCGAGGGCGGCGCCCAGGGCGAGCCGTGTCTTGCCGGTGCCGGGCGGTCCGTGCAGGATGACCTGTCCCTTGCGTTCGACGGCGTCCAGGACTGCCTGAATGTCTTCGGGCAGGGCGACGGGCCTACTTTCCGACTCCACACCGGCGCCCGGAGCGGAGTCGGACCGCTGCGCGGTGAACTTGGCGAACGTGGTCGGGTCGACCCTGGCGAAGGTGGACCGCCAGCCGCGCTGGGGCTTTGACAGTTTCTGTGCGTGGGAAAGGTCCCACGTCACCGGGACGATGTGCTGGTACTCCGGCCGGTCCGGAACGAACTGGTAGCTTCCGGCGACGGTGCCGGTGGCCAGGACCTCGTCGATCCCGCGGTTTGCCACGATCCGGTCGCCGGGCTCCAGGTCCCGGAAGGCGAGGAGCCTGCGGGCGGTGGTCAGACTGCCGCCGCTACCGCCGGGATAGCCCCTGTCAAGGGCCTCCTTGAGTTCTGTGTCGCTCTGGTACTGGCCCAGGTCACCCAGTTCGTCCCAGCCCACGCAGATGAAGCCGCCGTCGCGGCACTCGCCCCAGAGCCGCCCGCGCTCGCCGGGAGCGATCTTCCAGATCGTGCGTTGCTGGGGACGCGGGTCGAATTCCCGGTAGAGAAAGGTCATCACTTCGAGCCCGCTCCAGCCCTCGAACTCCGGCCTCGACCGGACGAGTTCGAGGAGCCTGCGGTTGCTGCGCCAGGCGGGCGAGTCGGCATCCGTCGTCCCGCCGAGCCGGATGAGGAACTGCCGCAGGTGTTCGGCGGAGTAGACCGGCAGGAAGTGTTCGGGGAAGTAGACGGCCAGTGACTTGGTCACCAGGGCCGGACCGAACCGCAGCGCGGACAGTTCGTCCACGGCCTCGAAGTCCCCGGCGGCGACCGCGTCGAACGCTGCGACGAACTGACCCCGAAGCTCCTCCCACGCGTCTCGCGGATCCGCCTTGCGCAGCGGGGCCGCAAGGCGCCACTCGCCCGAGTTGTGGCGGTACATGATGTGCTTCGCGGCGCTGCCGCCCTTGATGCTGCCCAGGTTCGGAGTGAGGAACTCGAGCAGCCGGCAGTACGTCGGTTCCGACCCGGCGGGCGCGGGCTGGCCGAGGGCATAGCGCTCGAGCGGCAGCGTCTTCCACCCCTCCAACGGGAAGAGGGAGAGCACCCGCTTGCGTTCCTCCCCGGCGGCCGACTCCGTTTCCGCGACGGCAGTCCGATCGAACTGGCCCGCTGCGGTGCTCACATCCACCCCACCTGTCATGCCGCCATGATGCCGGACGACCTTGAGTCCGCTGCCTGTTGTTGGTGGTTCGTCTGCGGACGGCTCTGTCGGCTGACACCATGGACCGGAAGGTGCAGCTCCAGCTCCGTACTCGCGGAGCGCGGCGACGCAGGTGATCGGGGGAAGCCATGGCGGACTGGATCTACATCCTCAACCCGAACAGGGACACGCTGGACGGGGAACCCTCCACCAAGGAGACCATCCGCCGCCTCGCCCACGAAGAACCCGAACTCGATCTCTGGCTCAGCCGGCGCAACCGTATGAACCCGGGGGACCGCCTGTGGTTCTTCTTCAGCCAGCCGGAGTCGGCCGTGGCGGCGCTGGCCGAGATCGACAAGGAGCCGTACGAGGATCCCGAGGACCCGGAGTTCTCGTACCGGGTCGAGGTGACCCTGCTGCCGGAGGCGACGGACGCCTTGTGCGGCAGCCCGGTCGGCCGGGACGAACTGGGGCTCGGCCAGGTGAGGTCGGTGCAGAAGGTGAAACCCGAGGCGCTGCCGGTGCTGCTGGCGAGGGCGGGATTGTAGGACGACGGGACGGACACGAGGCGGGACGGGGCGCCACGGCGCGAGAACCCTGCGCCCGTCGAGCAGCCGGTACCCGCCGCCCGGCTATCGTGATCCGTATGCAGGAGCCGACCGCCGACGTACTGGGGGCCGGGCAGACCGTTCCGGACGATGAACCCGATCCGGGGAACGAGGGGTTGTAGGGCCGGGGGGAGAAGGCAGGCTGACTTGGCTGACGCACAGGTCCAGCGGAGCAAGGCCCTCCGGACGGAATCACGGGTGCGAGGACTGATGCTCGGGCTGGCCATCGGTGACGCGTGGGACCGGCTCAGGGCAAGCTGTCGGCGAGCGGTCCACTGCGGGCTTGCGTCAGCACGCAGTTGGCCTGCTTAACCGCTCCGGGTGTCATCAGGGATATGGTGCGCGGAAAGCACAAGGGGGATCTGTTCTTCATCGCGGTGGTTCTGCACGCCTACTGCCAGTCGGCGGCGGCCCTTGAGGGCATCGAAGTGGAACGGATGCGGCGCCGCTGGGCTTTCGGCAAGAGCGGCGGGGTGCGGCCGCACGGCTCGTCCGCGAGCGATCCCGTGCCGGCCGAGCTGCGTGGCAGCGTTCCGGCGTCGGTGCCGGCCCTGTCCTGCATCGAAGATCCTCAGGGTCAGACGGCCACCCCCGGGTGGGGGGCTGTCATGCTCTGACGCGATCGCTTCTCCGATTGCGGTTGCCGGAATCGGCTGGGCAGCGCAGGCCGACGAGTTCGTCGCACGCATGCATGGCACCCCGGCCGCGCCCTCTTTCCCCTGACGCGCTGTCTTCGGCCGAGGGGCGCTGCTATTCCGGCTGATGAGTGGGCCCAGCATCCGGTCCCAGCCTGTGCCCGTGCGTGCCGGACGGACCCAACGGCCTGTTGTCCTCGCCGCACTTGCTGATCACCTGTGACCAGGGCGCCCCGAGCCGGATGCACACAGTCCGACTTCCCGACGGTTGTTGGTCCGAGTGGTGGGCTCGGAGCGACCTGCGTGCGAATGAGCTGGGCACACGGTCGGTGATGTCTTCTGTGTTGACCCGTTGACGGTGTCAACGGGATCGCCGTACTCTCCAGTGTGAGCGCGATGTGGTGCGCACGTGGAGTGCATTGAGCGTCAGCCGCTGCCAACCAATCGTGAAGTGACGAAGTACTGCCGGAATGCCGCGCCTAGGCATAGTCTGCGGGAATTACCGCACGTGGGGCGGGGGCGGCCTCTAGTGCGGCGGAGGTGTCATGGGTGGGGACCCTTATGTATCGGCAGCGGTCGGCGAGCGTCGGGAGCCGCAGGCGTCATTGATGCGTCGCGACGGTTCGGAGGTGCCTGACCCGTATGGCGACCGGGCCCTCCTGACCTCTGTCATGACAAGGGGCTACGACGCCGTACCCGAACCGGAACGGGATCGGCTACTGCGCTATCTCGAAGCGGTTGTCTCGGTCCGCCGGGCGCCGGTGCACACCACCGTCGCATTCAACGCCGTGTATTTCGGTTACGAACTCGGCGGCGACGGCTATGGCGGCAGCCCGCTGCGTCTCGACGACTTCCCCGTGATCATCTTCGGTGAGTGCGCTCCTGTGCTCCCGGTCGGTGCGATGGTGTGCGTCGCCACCGGGTCGGACCCGCTCTACGCCGAGATCGTCTACCGGGAGGGCGCACACCCGGAGGTGGGCGTCCTCGGTGACGTACCGGCCTGGGTGTCGGGGGCTCCTGCCGGCGCTGAGGGGCCGGGCAGGCCGGGGAGCAGCGCCGCTCCCCGGCGAAGGGAGCTCCTGGTCCCGGATTTCCACGCCTTCGGACCGGGCCTGAGCCTGTCACCGGCCCAGCTCCACCGCTTACGCACACGCCAGCGCTGGATCAACAGCGACGGCCATGTCGTCGTCGACGTCTCCTATCCGTCTCGGGATGCGGCCCGGAGCGACGACCTGACGGCCTATGCGGATTACCTTATGACAACGGCCCGGGAGCAGTTGCTCAGTCCCTTTGTTCCCGTTTCCCTCGCCGAATTGGTGGGCGGCACACGCGACGACGATCTGCGGACGGGTCTACTCGGTCTCCTCGACACGGTGCGGGGGGTCCTCAACTCCAGCGATGCGCTGCGCACATGGCGTCACTACGCCATGGCCCGGACCTCGCTCGCGGACTGCTGGCGCGACACCGGACCGTTGGGCGGCGATGACCTGAGGTCCCTCGCGGCAGCGGTGGAACACGCGGCCACCCCGGCGAGGCGGCGCTATGGCCTCACCACTCCGGTCAGTGTGTACACAGCGGTCGGACCGCGGCTTCGCGGGTTTCCCGGGGCAACCGAACTGCTAAGGGGAGTGGGGTACGCCACAGCGGTGTGCCGCGCGAATGTGGCGCTCGCCGATGTCGTCCAACGTGACAGCGATCATGGCCTGTTCGAGAACGGTTCCCGGATCACGCTCGACGACGCCTTCGAGGGCGGAGGCGTATGGCGGTCGCATCATCCCGGGGACGCGGAAACCCTCAGAGAGCCCTTGGTCCCGGCCGGACGCGGTTGGAAGTCCACGACCTGTGCGCCACCGGAGCCAGAACCAGAGCCGGACGCAGAACCGCAGCGGGAGCCGGAAGCGGATGTGGATCCGGTCGACCTGCCCCTCGCCGATGATGCCGCCCTCGGCCCCAGCGAGCTCCTGCGGACCGACGCTCAGCAGATCGTTTGGCGGTTGCCCCTGCGGCTGGCCCATCTCATCAATGGCTGGCTTCCTCTGCACTCGGAGGTCGCGCGGGAACTTCGCGGGCTGTACGGCCGACGCTGCACAGCACGCCTGGAACTTGACCACTCGGGCCCGGCGTTGGATGGGCGCGAGATGGTTCAGGACGTCGCCGCCGAACTCGGTGACGGCACCGGTCGGCTGACCGGAGTCGCCTGGCCCTGCGACTTCTTCCCCGGACTGATGCTTGAGCTGCGGTGGCCCCGCGGCGGCCTGGTGGTTCGCGCGGCCACGATTCGGCTCCAGGAACCGGTGCAGGTCGGCGATCGTGTGATCGGGAACTGCTTCGATCCCCGTGTTCTCACGAGGGAGGACGCTCCGGGCAGTGACCGCCACGGTGACACGGCAGTCGGGCTCGGCCCCCGGCAACTGGTGATGCGCACGGTGCGCCGTAGCGGGTTGCTCACCCTGGACGGCCACGCTCTCCTGGACCGTTCGGTCGTGCCGAGTGCGGTCTACGGACGCAGGCCGGCACGGTCGCAGGCAGCAGCCCTGGAATCGGCCGTCGCGGAACTGCTCGCCGAACGGCTGCTGGAGCCGGCCTTCGGTAGCCGCGACCCCTGGGGCCAGCCGCACTTCCCGGCACGCGCCGGGGAGCCGACCATCCCCCTCATCGGCTACCGTCCTGCTCAACGGCGGGTGATACGCCCATGGGGCGGCACAGAACCGGGCGGCGGTGGGCTGCGCGGCGTCCAGTTCGTCCCCGGCCATCTGCGCCGTCTGCGGCCGGGTTGCTCGCCCAGCGAAGCTCAGCGAGCGGCCTTTCGGGAGCATTGCCGCAGGCTCGGCAAAGCGGACGGCTGGGAACTGCCCGACGGGTACACGTTCGTCACCGAGCACACGCGCGGCCGCTGAGCCGTTTGCCGCTCGCGCATCCACCTCTTCGGCCCTTGTCTCACGTCTTTCCTCACCTCTCTTCAAGGCTCCTCGGCGTGGAGTGAGCCGATCTCGCAGAACCAGCCACAGGAACGGAGTACGTGTACATGCAGGATCGCTACCGCGTGGTGACGGGGCCGCCGTCGTCCCCGCCGGACGTCTCGGTCGAGGGCCTCGAAGCCCTGGCCGCCGCGCTCAACGCCCTGGAACACCCTGCTGCCGCTGCCCTCAATGACCTCACGGTCGGCATGGTGGAACTCGCCTTCAACTCCCTGCAGCCCAAGGACCGGCAGGAGTTGCTCGGCAGCCTTGGAATCCGCATGGCAGCCCCTCGACGGGCGGGCAGTGCCCTGTGTCGGGACGTTCTAACCAGGCTGCGCCGCGAGTCACGGCAGCACACCTGCACCTGCGGCGTCAGGGGCCTTACGGTCACCGTAATGAATCAGGTGGGCAGGTTCGTCTTTTCGCAAGACGGCGAGACGGTGCCCGACCCGGTTTCCCGGTGGGGTGCGACGCTGGTCCGGGCCGCGGTGTTCGCGTGGTGCAACGCCTCCGTCGCCGACGCTTACATCCTTGCCTGGGCGGCCGACCAGGACTGGTTCGCGGCAGCTGACGAGAAGGAGACGGCGCGGCTTGCCACTGTCGGTGACGCGGCGCGCTCCGTTGTGGGGGCGAGCCCGGGCTTCGAGCCCGGCGTATCGGAAGACCAGGACCCGCCAGCCGTGGCCGATGGGAAGCACGAGCGCGCCGTCGCCGACGAGCAGACCACGAACGCCCCCGCACCTGAGAAGGCCGTAGCGGGGCTTGCTGCCTCGAACGGCATGCCCGCGACGGCGCTCGAAGACGCCCGGACCGAGAAGGTGACGGATCCGGAGGCCGCCTGCCAACAGCTGGAGTCGGCCTTTGCGGGGGCCCGGCGAGCCGCGGAGGGCGTGACCGGTGCGGTCGCGGACGGCCGCCCTCCGAGGGATCAGGACCTGGCCGCGCTGTCCGCACTGAGCGCTGTCTTCGACAGGGCCCAAGCTGTGTTCCGTGCTGCAGGGATCGAGGGAGTGCGCCGCCGCCTTGAGGACATGACGCGCGCTGCACAGGCGTACCGCGCGGCACACGAACGTGACCTCCAGGCACGGGAGACGCTGCGGGAACTGCTGGACGTCGCATGCCGTCCGGACAGCCCCGCCGCCTCTGCTGCTGAAGCCGTGCGAGGCGCGGCCCGCCGCCTGCTGGACGCACCGGCGTGGGAACAGACGCAACGGCAGGAGAGCGCTGCGCTCGGCGCCTTGGCGCGGCTCATCCGCCTCGGGCGGCAGGCGGACGCTGCGACCGAGATCCTGGCTCTGCAGGAGCAGGTCGTGCGGGTGCTGCCCGCCTGTGCCATGGCCGTGGTCATGGCCCCCGAGCTGACGTTGGCCCAGCCGCAGGGCGCCGACCGCGGACACGTCGAGGCCGAGGCGGACGGCACCGACGACGACACGGCGGGCATCACCTTGCCCGCTGACGGCACAACGACCGTGGAAGACGGTGCCGCACAGTCGGCCGAGCCGATAGACGGCAGCCCGGCGGGGGAGACCGCAGATCACCACGCAGAAGGGTCCGCGCTCCACTCCTTCGCTGAACCGGACGCCACCGCACCTGCCCGGACGACGGCCTCCGAACCGGTCCGCGCCGACGACGCACAGGCCGCGACACCCGCCGATAGCGACCCGGCACGACCCGCGGACGCGGACGCCGGCTCCCCGGCCGCGTCGAACTCGGCGCCCGCACTCACGCTCACTTCCGCCGCACCGCGCGGCGAGGATGCACCAGCACCGGAAACGCCCGCGGACCTCGGCCCGGCCACGTCCGCGTACGAGAGCGAGGACACAGACGAGGCCGCCGCCGAGCGGGCTCTGGCGCAGCTCGTCGTGGAACGGCGCTTCGGACTCGCCCACCATGTGGCGAAGGCCGCCGGCTGGCCCGAGCCGCAGGTGGCGGTGCTCCGCCTGGCCGGTGCCGCCGCGCAACTCACCGCCGGTGACAGCCAGGGCGTCCGGCTGACCACGGACCTGCTCCGGCAGTACGGCGGATACGCGGGCCGTGACGCGGAGGGCAGCGAACTCCTCCTGCTGCCCGCCCTGCTGCGGACGGCGCTGATCACCGGCGATCACCTGGCGGGCGCTCAGCTCAAGGCGCTGGCGCCGCGGCTGCCGTACCGGCTCGGGGAGGCGGCGACCGCCGTGGCCGACCGTGCCCTCAGCGGTGCATTGATGATCGCCTCCCCGCTCGTCGTCATCGCCGACGTCTCCGAGACGGAGGCCCGGCTGAGGGAGCTGCGCGAGCAATGCCGTGCCCTGCTCGCGCCGCCGAGGCTGCGATTCGCGCGGGCGACGGAGATTGCCAAGCGATGGCTGGCCCCCGACGACGGGATGCTCGGAACGCTGCTCACGACCGTGGTTCGCGATAACCGCGACGCGGTAGCGCAGGCGCGGGAGCAGGCCGAACGCCTGTCGAAACTGAACGAGATCAACAACGAGATCGACCGCATGGACCGCAAGCACCGCTCGTCCAGCGGCAAACCGCTCCAGGGCTCCGGGCGGCAGGACCTGGTGCATCTCGTGGAGCGAGCCGTCGGCCTGGTGAAAGAATGGTGCCTGGCGGTCGACGGCATCCGTCGCGGCGACCGGTCCGACGGCAACCGGGCGGTCAAGGAGATCTCGGCTCTGCGCCAGTCCCTGCTGGACGGCAGGGAGGCAGTACTGGGCGAACTGGAGCAGCTCGCACGGCGCTCGAGCGCCCTCGCCGCGGCGACGGCATGGGCGGCACGGGCCTCGATGGAGGAGCTGTTCGCTCTTCTGGCCGGTGACACCGCGGTGACCACGCGCCCCGGCGGTTCCATTGCCCCCGAATTCCTGCTGGACGTGGAATTGCTGAAGGTGTGCGACACCCGTGACGAGCAGCCGTCGTTCGACCGGCTCCTCACAGCGGTCGACCGGAGCTGGCAGGACGCCTTCGCCGAGCGGCTCGCCCACGACGCCTTCGCGGCCGCCCGTACCATCGTTGAGCTGGCCGAACGAGGGATGCTGCCCGCCGCGCAGCCCGGGATGTTCACCCAGCCTGCACTCGCCGAGATCGAGGAGTTGGAGGCCGCTAGGCGCACGGAGCTGCGCCGGGAACACGACGGACTTGTCGCCGAGTTGCACCGCGCGCAGGCCGATGGCGCCGTGACGGACGACCAGGACCTGCGCCTTCAAGAGCTGCTGGCCGACGCCCGCGGCTGGCTCGATGGCACCGACACCCACGACCTGATGGACGTACGGCGGGCGCTCGACACCGTACGCAGCGACCTGCCCGCCTTCCGGGAACAGGCGGCCGACCGGATCCGGGCCCGGCTTGACGCCTTGGACCTCACCGCGGACGAGCGCGCCCAGGTCCTGCGGCACCTGGACACCGGTGGCCTGGCCACCGCCGCCGACCTCGTCTACTTCCTGGAGATCGGCGAACCCGTCCCGGAGATCGAGACCGGCGAGTCCCACCTGACCGAGTTCTTCCCGGCCGTGCCCGATGGCCTGCCGGGGGGCATCGACCGCGGCCTCGTCGACCTCGTCCGGTCCGGCGGCAAGCACTCGATGCTCCCGGTTTTGGACTACGGCGCCCTCTCCACCGACGAGGCTGCACTGGCGGCCGACGCCCTCGACGAGTGGCGGGAGCTGGCCGCGACTGAGCCGAAGGACCGGCTCCTCGTGTCCGCAAAACGGCAGCTGCTTCCGGCCCTCAAGCTGCTCGGCTACGACGCCAAGAGTGCAAGGCCCCTGGACGAGCGGTCGCATCGCCGACGCGAGCACCGCTTGTTCGAGCTGACTGAGGTGGAGATCAACGGCAGGGCCAAGGCACCCGCTTTCGGCTCGCAGATCAAAGAGCAGGGCGGCACCCTGCGGGTGCTGATGGTCTGGGGCCGTCCGCCCGCCAAGGTCGTCATGAGCCTAGCGGAGCCCGACACCAGCGGGGCGAGTCTTCTCGTTGCCTACTTCGGCACCCTCAGCCGCGAGTCACGTGTCGAACTCGCCGTAGGCTCCAGTGGCTTGCAGCCGCTGCTGGTCGTGGACGATGCCGCCCTCGCCTATCTCGCGGCCCGCGGCAACCGGCAGGTCAGCACGGCCACGCAGACCCTGCTGCCGTTCTCCGGCGTCAACCCGTACATCAGGGAGAAGCGCGGCCGGATCGGCGGGGAGATGTTCTACGGCCGTGACGCCGAACGCAAGAGCATCATCGACCGGCACGGCACACAGGTCATCTTCGGCGGCCGCGGCCTGGGCAAGTCAGCACTGCTCGCCGACGCTGGGGAACGGTTCAGGGAGCAACGCTCCGGCTACCACCACGCGGTGTATGTGAACCTCGACCAGGAGAACATCGGCAAGGGCAGTTCGCTGGGACCGGAAGCGCTCTGGAGCGTCCTGGACAGGAAACTGGCCGAGGCGCAGGTACTGGGCCGGCCTCAGGGCCGCAGGTCGCAGAAGGACACCTCCGAACGGGTGCGCGCCAACATCAGGGCCTGGCTCGACGGAGACTCACGCCGCCGACTGCTGATCCTGCTCGACGAGTGCGACCAGTTCTTCGAGGCGGACGCGCCCCGCTTCAACCAGACGAAGAAGCTAAAGGGCCTCGGAGACGACACGCAGGACCGCGCCAAGGTCGTCTTCGCCGGGCTGCACTCCGTGCAGCGGTTCTCCAAGCTCGCAAGCAACGGGCCGTTCGGCCACCTCGCGCAGACCCCAAAGGTGATCGGCCCGCTCGCTCCCCAGTTCGCCGCCGAACTACTGGTCGAGCCGATGCGGGCACTCGGCTTCGAGTTCCAAGACATGGACCTCGTGAACCGGGTGCTCGGCTACTGTTCCTACCAGCCGTTCCTGCTCCAGATGTTCGGTCACCGGCTGGTCGAACTGATGCACCGCAAGCGAGTGCGACGCGGAGCCGAGGGACCCTCGTACCCGGTGGAGCTCGCCGACATCGAGATCGTGGAGTCGGACGCCGGGCTCAGGGACAGTATCTCGGCCGCTTTCAAGGACACGTTGAGCCTCGACCACCGCTACGACGTGATTGCCAACGTGCTGGCGTACCACGCCCGCCACCACGGCTTGGAGGTACGGCTGAGCGACGCCGAACTGCGCGAGGAGTGCGAGACGTTCTGGCGCAAGGGCTTCGAACAGCTCGACACCGAGGGCTTCCGCGCCTATCTTTCCGAGATGGTGGGCCTCGGGATCCTCGCTCCCAATCACGACGGCCAGGGCTGGCATCTCCGCGGCCCGAACGCCCTGCGCATGATCGGCACCTCCCACGAGGTGGACGCCCGCCTGCTCAGGGCCGAACAGGACTGCGAACTCCAGGAGAGCATCGTGCAGGAGGGCCGTCCCGAGCTGCCCGACGGTCGGCCGGCTCCACTCACCATCACCCAGCTGGACGATCTTCTCGGCGAGCGATGCAACCAGACGAGGGTCGTCCTCGGCACCTCCGCCACCGGTGTCACCGATGTCGGTGACACCCTGCGTACGGTCGCCGGACGCATCGCTGACTGGAAGCTGCCGCCCGTCGGCAAGCCCAGCGTCTACAAGCAGGAGCTCATGGGCGGACGTCCCCGTGAACGGCGCGTCGTCATCAGCGACTTCGCCCGCTACCCGGTGCGGCCCGAGACCTGCCGGGAAGCCGTCGACTTGGCCGAGACGCTGCTGCCCACCACCCCAGGGGTTACCCGCGCGGCCGTCCTGGTCACCGACCCCACCCAGCTGGCCCTGTGGCGCACTCTGCTGACGGGCACGGAACCCACCTCGGCGGCCCCTGTCGTGCTGCGCCGCCATGATCGCCGCAGCCTGCGCGGCTGGGCCCAGCGCGTCGAGATGTTCCACACGGAGGACCGGCTGGACCGCCTCCATGAGCTGACCAGTGGCTGGCCGCTCATGGTCGGCCGAGCGCACCGCCTGCACACTGAACTGGGCGATCCCGATGAGGTGTTGCGCCACCTGGCCGGCCTGCGCACGGACCGGGCTGAGGCACGCGCCTTCGTCGAGGCGACCGGTGTGTATGCGGACCCGCTGGTCGCGACCGGGTACCGGGCCCTTGACGACGAGTTCGAGGACGGCTCGTTCGATCTGGAGAGTGCGGTGACCGCCGTGGCGGTCCGGATCGAGGACGAGGACGAGGCCCGCTGGATCGTCACCTGCCTCGACGCCCTCCAGGTGTTCGACCGTGAGGGCACCCAGCTGCACCTGGAACCGCTGCTCCGCCAGTGCGTGGCGCTCCGCGGGTGACAGCCGGGGCAGCGTCTGAACCGTACCGGCCGTCCGCGCACCGGGCGGCCGGACTGGTGTGGTTCACGGTTCGGTGGCTGGTGGCCGACCGGGGACGGTGATGTCCACCTCTACCCATACGGTTTTGCCGCCGGGTGGATACGGCTCGGTGCCCCATCGGTCGGCCAGGGCGGTGACGAGCAGGAGCCCACGGCCCATTTCGGCGTCCGGTGACGTCTCGAAGTCCGATGAGGTGGCGGGCAGTTGGTCGCCCCGGGCGTCGGTGACGGCGATGCGGAGGACGCCGGCGGCCGGGTGGTCGAGGGTGATCGTGAGGCGGAAGTCGCGGCCTTGGACGCGGCCGTGCAGGACGGCGTTCGCGGCCAGTTCGGCCACGATCTGCTCGGCACGCTCGGTGACCGTGGGGGACACCTCCCAGGAGCGCAGCTGCTCGTAGGTGAGCAGGCGGGCGAGTCGGGCTCCGCGGCGGGTGGACGACAGCTGCTGAGCGAAGTTGCGCAGGGCGGAGCGGAGCTGAGGTGTGGTCGTGTTCATGGGGCCACGGTGGCGGGCGCGCGGGAGCGTGATCCAGGGGTGCGGCCCGTACGGTGCGTCAGCGTACGGGCGCATTCCGTGGACGGTACGCGAAACCTGCGGTCACTCTGGGTGTTGTCCAGTGCGGGGACGACGGCAACGGCCGTCGACGGCCATGCAGGCAGGCATCGGAGGTGACCGCGTATGACGGGCGGTGGCGTGGGGGCGAGTGACGAGCTGACGGTCTGCGAGGCGGAACGGGAGCCGGACCCGTCGGACAGTTTGCGGACGTTCGGGGCGGTCGTCCAGGCCCTGCGGGAGAACGCGGGGCTCAGCCGGGCCGAGTTCGGCGAGCTGGTGCGGTTCTCGAAGCACACCGTGGAGTCGGTGGAGCTGGGGCGGCGGATGCCGGACGAGTCGTTCGTGGAGCGGGCCGAAGAAGTGCTGGGGAACACCGGGGCGCTGCGGAGGGCGGCTCGGTTTCTGACGAGGGGAGAGGCGGGGCTGGCGGCTTGGTTCCGGCGGTGGGCTCGGCTGGAGCGGGTGGCGGTGAGTCTGTGCACGTATGAGTGCAGGCTGGTGCCAGGGTTGTTGCAGTCGGAGGGGTATGCGCGGGCGGTGTTCGACAACAGCGTTCCACCGCTCTCCGACCAGCAGTTGGAGGCGCAGGTCATCGCTCGGCTGGAGCGGCAGCGGATGCTGACCGAGCGGCCCAACGTCCCGTTCAGCTTCATCGTCGAGGAGCACGTCTTACGGCGGCGGCTTGGCGGTGCGGAGGTGATGCGAGGCTTGCTGGATCACGTGCTGGAACTCACCGCTCCCAGGAACGTGATGTTTCAAGTCATGCCGATGGACGCCGAGTTTCACGCATGCCTCGACGGTCCCATGCGCTTGCTGGAAACCCCGGAGCGTCGACGGATGGCCTACTCGGAGGGCCAGCAGAACGGTCGTCTGATCACCGACGCGAAAGAGGTGAGCCTGCTCTGCCAGTGCTATGACACACTGCGGTCGCAGGCCCTGCACCCCAAAGACTCACGGGGTCTGCTGGAGCGACTGCGAGGAGAGCTATGAGCAACCCCGAACTCGCCTGGTTCAAGTCCAGCTACAGCGGCACGCAGGGGGACGACTGCGTGGAGGTAGCCGTCACCGAACGGGTCGTGCACGTACGGGACTCCAAGGATGCGATGCGCACGCCCTTTGCCGTGGGCCGGGACGGCTGGTTGCGGTTCCTGGACTTTGTGGCGGAGGTCTGAAGGCGACGCGTCACGGTGGCAGGCCCGCAGGCGCATGCCACCGTGGCACGTGAACCGGTTCTTCGCCGTTGAGGTGTGGTCGGGCTGCGTACGTGGCTGACGTTCGGCGCTCACTCAGCCTCGCCGCGTTCCTCCCCGTCCTGGCGCCGGCGACGCGCTCGCTCGGCTATTCCGCGGGAGAGTTTGCCCTTGACCGAGTTGGCCTTGTCGAGGGTCTCGTTGCCGAAGTTCCTGGCGGCCTCGACGCCCTTCGCTCCTGTCTCGAGCGCTTTATCCCTCGCCTCTGTGGCAGCCTCCACCCATCGCCTAGCCTCCGACGACTGGCTACCGGACTCAATTCCGAGCAGCCCGTGGAAGTCGTGGACGCCGGTCACGACATGGTTGCTCGACTGAACTACGGCCGGGGACTGGGATGGGTGCATCAGGACCTTTGCGTTGGCCATGCCGGCAGCCGCGTTCATCCGGGCCACCAGACGCTCAGTGCTTCGCGAGATGAGATTCAGCCGGTTCTGTCGGGCAGCCCGAAGCCCGAGGCGATGCTGGTCCAGCTCATGCGGGGCCGCGTCCAGTACTCGTTCGAGCTCGACCACGCCGATCGCATCCTGCAGTTGGAAGCAGCGAGCCAGAACAGCGAGCCACTCCCGGGCCTTGGACTCGACTTCCTTGGCCGTTGTCGCGAGATCACCGATCTTGGTCTTGCTCTCCATCTTTTCCGCCAGCGCGTCGAGTTGACGCAGTGCGTACACCTGGGTGTCCGCGATCGTCGTCGGCAGGGCCTGCACCTTCGACCACGTAATCTCGGAGACCCGGCCCACATGCTCCCGGATCGTCATGACCTCCTCGATCATGAAGTCCACTCCGACCATGCGGGACAACACAGCGTCTTTCTGGGCGCGGAGTACGTCGTCGACCTTCTCGTCGATCTTCGCGAGATAGTCGGTGATCTCGTCCATGGTCTGCTGCATCGCAAGCTGTGCCATGATCCCCGCAGCACCGGAAAGACGCGCCGGGTTGGTCAGAAATGAGCCGGCTCCCTTGTCGACCTGCAGCCATTTCTCGATCGAGCCAGGATTCCCGATCATTGCATGTTTGATGCCCGGCGTTTTGCTTTCCATCAGCCCGAACTCCTTGACACGCTGCGCGGACTCCTTGGTCAGTTTCAGCCAGAGAGCGGAGTTGGCGGAGGCTTCCGACCCTGCCTGCGCGAATGCAGCCCCGGTAGCGAAGACGGACTTGAGGCGTTTCGGTTCGCGACCCTTTGGCGACAGTCCCTGCGAGATGAGGAAGTGTTCGATATCCGTTTCATTCCCGATGAGCGTCAGTCCATCACCGTCACTGATCAGCTCAATTTCGTTGGCCATTGCCCGCCTCCTGAAGTGGATTCTCGCAATTGGGGATGGTTGGGGTTGCGCAGCGTGACGACCGCTGGGCAGTCAGGCGGGGTGCCGAGGGCCGTGGCTGGGGGGCGGGGTGAGGGTGGAGGTGTAGTTCTCGCCGTCCACCAAGGGGTTGTCGAGGGTGAGGCCAGCCTCGGCCATGCGGTCGTACTCGGCGAGGATCAGCTCCTTGGTGCGGTAGGTGCCGTACTTGGTCTCGTCCTTGCGCCTGACGATGGGGAAGGTGTCGAGGATGTAATCGGCGTCGTCTCGGGAGATTCCGTAGAGGTGGAAGAAAAGCGCGTCCAGCTCCGCCCGGATGACGTGGCGGCGAGATGCGTCCCAGCGGAAAGGGGTGCCAGTGTCACCGAGGTTAGCCGCAAAAGGCTGCATGTCATGCGCTGTATAAGTGAGCTCCAGGACTCGGGACTGTATGAATAGTGCGTGCTTTGATAGTGCTGCGGGATGCAGGATAGGGAATTGGCGAACGTATCCGTACGTCAGGTGCAACCCGGCTACTTTCTGTCTTGCAAAGAAATCCAAGGCGATGGCGTTGAAATTCGCCAGCAGAAGTTCGGGGCTCACGTCAGCGTAAATGACCGGAAACGTGTGACCCACCGCTGCCCGAGGAATTACGGACGAGATTACCGTTCGCTCGTTGGTGGCACTGGTGACATCGCAGAACCCCAGGTACCAGCCCGAATCGTTGGGCATCTCGTGCTCGTGCACCCAGAATATTGGCTGAGCGGACCTTTCCGGATCTGCAAGTTGAGAGTCAGACAGGTAGCTCGGCTGGCTCTGTCGCTTCGCGGCCGTCTCGCTCTTGACGATGTCAGCGGCACGATGGTTGTAGAAGTCGACCATCTTGGCCTCGTAGAGAGGCAGCATTCTTTCCCTGCCCTTAATGAAGGCGTTGCCGCTTAGGCGCCAGTTCTCGGCTTCCAACTCCTCGCGAGTGTGGAAGAGATTCGAGTTATGTCCCATATCGAACATGCGAGAGAATGAGACTCCCCACGGGTTGCCGTGCGCGTCACCCTCCTTAAGGAGCACATGAACTCGATGATATACATCTAGCGTGATTTCGGCATCCCTGCGCGATCTGAATACCGGCAGCGTCCCTGTATTCGGATTGAGCAACCCGATCTCTTCCGGTGTCAGCGTGAACACCTTCTCCGCATTGTCCAGTTCGGCCGGGTCATGCAGGAAGAAAGCGAACCGTGCTGCTGTTTCCCGAAGTGACTGTCCGGTAAGAGACAGTATGCTGAACTTGAACGATCGGTGCACCGCCGGGAAGAGGGGAACTGAGTTCTCGAAGTCATACAGCGCCGCAATCGCTCCCCGCTGTACCAGGTCCTTGAAGAAGAACTGAGTTCGCGCATCCGTGGCGATGCCGGTCGGGACGATAACCCCCGCCCGCCCGTTCGGCTCAAGGATAATTCGATCCGTCTCTGTGAAAACCGAGTATGTGTTGAGGTTCCCCTGACCCGTGAGGGGAACCCGTCCCGACAGTCGAAGGAAATGGCTTTCGGCGTACACTTTCCGCTTACCGGCCTCGAACTCTTGGTACAGGGGGAGTGTGTCCAGTGACTCCTTAAGTGCTTCGATCATCTTCTTCCGCACTGCTGTACGCGTGGCTTCCGCGATCTCTGACGCTCGTTGGGCGAAGAACTCCTGCTCGCGGAAATCAATACTGTCCCACGGTGGGTTTCCCACAACACAGTGGAAGCCGCCCGTCCATCCGGTCGCCGGGGAAACCCCACGACCATCCTCCGGCACTGAGAAAATCTCGGGGAATTCCAGGTGCCAGTGGAAGAATTTGTACGACTGAGCCAGTCGAATAATTTCCTCGTTTGTACTGACGGGAATCCCTGCCCCTGGGTTTTGCAAATCCCGGAACACCCCGTGAGTCACTGGCGTAGGAGCACCCTGCCATTTTGGCCAGACGAATGCCGCGCACCAGGCGTCGGCGATGTGGACGGCGCGAAGATAGTCAGCGGACTGCTCCAGCTCGCGGAAGCGGTTAGACTGCAAGCGCACATGGCGCAGGGTGTCGGATTGGGCGGTTGTGATGTCGCGCAGGCTCGCTGCGAAGGTAGCATTCGGTACCCAGATGCGTTCCTCGGTGTGGAAGCTGAGCTGACCGCTACGTTCAGCGGCGTTCCGCTTTCTCAGTGCAGTCGCGATCTTCTTGTCATCGCCCTCGATCGGCTGGAAGGCATCGTCCGGAATGCCTGCCGCTAGGAGCGCCGGAGTGGCCCCGATGAGCGCGTTCCCGTGCTTGATATGCGCGTCAAGGAAGCCCAGCGGCTTACCCGGCTCCAGGGCCTCCAGCCACAGCGAGACCTTGGCCAGCTCAACCGCCATCGGGTTGAGGTCCACACCGTAGATGCACCGCGCGACGACCTCATGCAACGCATGCCGCACCGCGTCGATCGTCGGCTCAGGGTTCTGCTCCCGTACCGCCGCAACCCGCTTCGCGATACGACGCGCCGCAGCCACCAGGAAGTGGCCGGACCCGCACGCCGGGTCGCACACCTTCAGGTTCAGCAGCTCCTCGACGATCGCCGGGCCGGCGTCCGGCCGGCCCGAGCGCGTCGCCCGGATCTCGCCCCGCTTGACCGCGTCGTCGATCACCGGGTCCAGCGCCGAGTCGAGCAGGCACTCGATCAGCGAGGACGGCGTGTAGTACGACCCGGTGGTCTTCCGCGCATTACCCGCCAGTTCCACCAACTCGAAGGTGCGCTCAGTCGCGTTGTGCTTCGGGACCAGCTCCAGCAAGGACTCGTAGATCGAGCCCAGTTCCTCGGCGTCCAGGTGGCGGTAGTCCACCACCCGGTTCCGCCGCGAGTCGGTGTCCCTCACGATCGACAGCGCCCGCACCGCCTCCAGCAACGGCTCGTTCGACAGCGACAGCCCGTGCAGGACCTTGTCCGCCTCCGTGTCGTCGAAGATGCCGCCCAGGCCCGGCAGCCCCAGCTCCGGGAGGCCGTCGTCATTCCCGAGCCCCGACAGCACGAAGCGCAGTGCCCGGTAAAGGTCCCCATGCGCCGTACCCCGGCGCCGCTGAGCGTGCCGACGCAGCCGAGCCGACGAGAAGTACGCCGCGTACCGTTCCTTGGCCCTCTCATCCGCCGACGGCGACAGCAGGACCTCCCGGTCCTCTGCCACGAACAGGAACAGCAACCGGTACACCAGGCGCAGCAGCGCATAGTGGAACGTCTTGACGTCCAGCTCCTCGCGCAGCTCCCGGTTGTCCGGGTGCTTCAGGAAGCCCGTGCCCAGCGTCGTGATCGCCGTCTGCACGCCCTTGCGGAGCTGGTCCAGGGCCCGCGTCCCCGACGCGATCGCCTCCGTGCGCCACTTCTCCAGCCAGCACGCCGACGGCGCCGCGTCCTCCGCCACCTCGAACCGCGACACGTGCAGCAGCCGGTAGAGCACCACGAACTCGCTGAACAGCTCCCCATCGAAGATCGCCTCAAGGTCGAACTCGACGTACGACGCCGTGGCCAGCGCGCTGGAGTCCCGCAGCAACCGCACCTGCCGCCCGTTCGTCAGGACGCCCCAGAGGTGGGCCTCCGTCCGGTTCAGGCACTCCTGGAGCATCGACTGCGGCGGCACCGTGCCCGCGCCGCCCGGCCGCTTGTCCAGGTTTGCGTTCCACGCCGTCTGGTGGATCAGCACGTGCCGCCAGCGGTGCGAGACCTGGAACGTCTTCTCCGCGTCCGAGTCGGCCGTCACGCCCGTCGTGCCGAGCGCCGTCAGGCGGCCGAAGCCCAGCTCCCGCCACAGCGGCGCCAGCCAGTCGGTGCCCGCGAGGCCCGTCGGGTCGGCGGCCGGGAGACCCGTGTCCGGGTCCTCCGGCAGACGCTTGCGCAGGTCGCGCCAGAGCGGCTTGAGGTACTCCCAGCTGCGCTCGGCCTCGTCCCGGACCGAACGGGACGACGGCAGGCCGTAGTCGGCGGGCTTCGAGCCCGGCACGTCCTTGCCCTCGGAGATCCGGACCAGCATGTCGGCCGGGAGCAGCGCGCCGACCGTGTGGACGGCGGAGAACACCTGGTTTCGGGTGGTGGCGGACATCAGGCGGACACTCCAGCGAGAGCGGGGGAACCAGTAGCGGAATCAGCGGGGGTGGCGGGCAGGTAGACGTACGCGCCGAGGACGTCGGCGGGCTTCTGCGCGGTCACGGACAGGCCACGGACGATCTCACCGGACGCCGCGCGCACCCGGCGGTGGGACGCGTCCAGTTCGGTGGCCAGCTCCTCGCCGTACGCCTCCAAGTGAGCCGACACCTCCTCCAGTTGTCCGAGGATGCGGGTCATCGTGCGCTCGCCGAAGTGCGCGTCCGTGTTCTCCGACGCCGTCGCCTCCAGCAGGGCCACCGCCTCCTCCTGCGGCAGCCAGACCGCGTTCTTCGGGGAGCCCTGGAAGGCCAGCAGCCGCGCGTCCTCCGCGACCAGCTGCTTCTCGCCGCTCCGCGACGGCAAGGTCAAATGGAATCGGTAGCGGACCAGCAGCAGCGTCGTGCGCGTCGTCACCGCATCCGTCGTGATGACACCGCAGCGACGCGCCGGGCGTGCGCCATCCGCCTGGGTGTCCAGGGCGGCGTTCAGGACGTGCGCGGCGAGGGCTCCGACCACGGGGTCGGTGCGCACCAGAGCCGCCTCGCCGCGCCCGATCGCCGGATCGGTGCGGAACGGGATCGGGCGGTCCTTCTCGATCGTGTCCGCACCCACCACCGCGGCCAGGGCATCCCGGAGTCCCGCCGGCGTGCCGCCGACCTCGGCCGTGAAGTCCTCGCCGCTGTCCCGGATCACCGCGTTCAGGGCCGCCAGCGACTCCCGTACGAAGGTGTGGATCTCACCCGCACCGCCCAGCGCCTCCCTGATCGACGCCACCTCGCGGGCCACCTCCTCCGGGTGGATCGACCGCTGCGCGAACCGCGACCGCGACGCCTTCTCGCGCTCCGCGGCCGAGTTCCAGTCCTTCTCCAGGTCCGCGAAGCTCTGCTGGAAGGCGTCCGACTCGAAGAGCGCTTCCTGTTCGCCCTGCCGACCGCGCAGCAGCAGCCACTCGACGATCGCGTCCGTCACTCCCGTGGACATCTCGTCCGGAACGGAGACGGAGATGCCGAGGTCCTTCTTGATCTGCCGGTGCTTCTTGATCAGCACCTCCAGCACCTTGCCGTCGATGCCGTTGTCCTCGCCGTACAGGGTGATGACGCGGACCTGGTCCCGCTTCTGGCCGTACCGGTCGACGCGGCCCTCTCGCTGGTCGTGGCGGGTCGGGTTCCAGGCCAGGTCGTAGTGGACGACGGCGTCGAAGTAGTGCTGGAGGTTCACACCCTCGGACAGGCAGTCCGTGGCGATCAGGACCCGGCGCGCGGCGGCGTCCTCGCCCGCCTCCGCCGCCAGCTGCTCGATACGCTCCACGCGCTGCTGCGGGGACAGCGTGCCCGTCACCGCCTTGACCACGGCCTTCGCGCCGAGCGGACCGCGCTTCTTGTTGCCGTCCGCGTCCGTGTTGCCCAACTGCTCCGCCAGGTATTCGGCGGTGGGGATGTAGCGGCAGAAGACGATGGGGTTGTGGCCGTCGGCCAGCAACGCCTTGAGGTGCTTGATGAGCGCCTTGAGCTTGAGGTCCCCGTCCGGCCCCTCCAACCGCCCAGCGCGCCGGGCGAGTTCGGCCAGGCGCGATCCGGCGTTCTCCTCCGTCTCCGCGCCCGGCGCCACGTCCATGCCTTCCAGCGCGTCGCTGTCCGCCGCGTCACTGGTCAGCGGGGCGCCGAGCCGGTCGGCCTCCTCCGCCGACGCCGCCACCGCCGCCGCGGAGCGCGTGCGCAACGTCTGCGCGGCGGCCCGGGGCGAAGACACCAGGGAGCGCAGCAGGGCGATCGCCGACCACCAGGCGATCCGCGCCTCCCGTCGGCCTCGGCTGTCGGCCGCCTCCACGCGCTCACTCGCGTAGGCGATCGCGTCATCCAGCAGCGCCCGGTACTCCGACGACAGCTTGTACGTCTCGTCCTTGAAATAGCGGTCGGAAGGGAACGCGGTGCGCTCGGCGAGCGAGTCGTCGCCGAGGCCGTCCTCCTTGGTGAGGTACTGGCGTACGTCCGCCCGCTTGCGCGCCACGAAGTGCTGGGCCAGGACCCTCCTGCCCGCGTCCGTCTCCAGGTCCACGGACGCCAGTTCGGGCTTGACCAGGCCCAGCAGATTACGGAACGCCGACTCCTTGCCGCTGTGCGGCGTCGCCGTCACCAGGATCAGGTGACGGGTGGCGTCCTCCGCGACCCGGCGCAGCAGCTCGTAGCGGAGCTGGTTCTGGGCGCTCGCCGACGTGTCGTCGGCGGCCACACAGGTGTGTGCCTCGTCCACGATCACCAGATCGGGGCAGTGGCGTACGAAGTCGTCGCGGTGGCGCGTGGACTTGATGAAGTCCGTGGAAACGACGACGTTCGGGTACTTGTCGAAGAGGGACTGGCCGAGGTCCAGGCCCCGTTCGAGGCGGGACACCGTGGAGGCGAGGACCAGCTCCGCGTCGATGGCGAACTTGGTCCGCAGCTCCTGCTGCCACTGCTCGGCCAGCGCCGGGGAACACAGCACCGCCAGGCCCGTCGCCTCGCCCTGCGCGAGGAGTTCGCTCGCGATCAGGCCCGCCTCGATCGTCTTGCCGATGCCGACGTCGTCGGAGATCAGCATGCGGACCGTCTTCTGGCGGAGGGCCATCAGCAGCGGTACGAGCTGGTACGCCCGCGGTTCCACCGCGATGCCAGCCAGTGAGCGGAACGGGCCCGCGCCGGAGCGGAAGCCGACCCGAAGTGCCGTACGCAGCAGGCCCGCCGCGCGCTGGTCGCCGAGGTCGCCGGGCTCCGGAGGCGCGAACTGTGCGCCCTTCACCTCTTCGAATGCCGGGAACACGGCGGCGATGTCATCGTCCGAGCCGCCCAGCGGGCGCAGCACCAGCAGATCGGGCTCGCTCTCGGGGAGGACCACCCATTCGCGGCCGCGGGCCGTCACCAGAGAGCCGACGGAGTACGTGAGTGCCATGTACGTAGCCAAGTCCTTGCGGTACGGGGATCAGTTGGTGGAGGGCGTGCCGAAGTAGCGGGCGTGGGACGCCGCGATGGCGTCCCAGTCGCCGTCGTGCGGGAAGCGGACGACCTCCCAGCTCGCGTCGAACAGGCGGTCCTCGGCGTCCTCGTCCCGCAGCGTGTTTCGCTCCTTGTCCGGGGTGTCGACGAAGACCGCGACCTTCACCCCCGGCAGGCGGTACACGAAGTCAGGGCCGGCGTTCGCCTCGCGCAGGAACACGTCCTTCTCGTCCGGCAGGCGCAGACCGTGGGCCTTCGCCCAGCCCAGGAAGTCACCCTGCGCGGCCAGTTCGGCGGCCGACGCTTCGACGGCCGTGGGCTCGGCAGGGTCCTCGTCGAGCAGCCGTCGGTACTGCTCCGAACGGGACTCGCCGCGCGGGTCGCGCCGCGCCGTCGCCGAGGCGAGCCGCATCAGCAGGTCCCGTGCCGCGTGGCGGTTGATGAGGGCGTGGTTGAGCTGGTTACCGTACGTCAGCAGGCACTCGTAGCAGCCGAGCGCGCACGGCCGGTCGGGGTGCGGGCCGCCCAGGTCGGTGCCGTCCTCGTCGAAGTGGCAGATCGACAGGGCGTACTGGGCCGCCTTCGCCAGGGCGTCCTGCTCCGCCTGGAGGCGGCGCAGCACACCCGCGCCGCCCTCGGCGGCCTCCGTGAACAGGATGCGGCCCCGCGGTCCGTCCTCCGGCGGCAGCAGTTCGCCGGTCAGCTCGGCGTCCTCCAGCTCGAACGCGGCCTCGATGCCCCGCTCCAGCGCGTACATGAGGGACAACGCCACCGGTTCGTCCAGCGGTTCGTCGAGGGTGACGACGAGGATGTTGCGGCGGTCCTCCACATACGGGATGACCCGCTTCTTGCGGCGCCGCTCCTTGCCGTCCTCGTCGACCACCGGCAGCTCGCTGGAGTCGCCGGACGCCTCGGCGGCGTCCTTGTCGTTCATCCAGCGGCCGTCGGCCAGGTCGAGCCAGTAGCCCGGCGGCTCGTCCCGCTTGGCCCGCACCCGGCCGATGTTGGTGATGCGGACGGTCGCGGAGTCGCCGTACGCCAGGTCGGCGATCGGCGCGCCCGAGGCGTCGGAGACCGACGCGTCGAGACGGCCCTTGCGGGTGCCGTGGTCCTGGAAGCGGTACGACGTCTCCAGCCGGAAGCCGGCGCGGCGCCGCTCCTCCTCGTCGGAGGAGATCCGCTCCCGCCGCGTGGTGTACACGGTGTGCAGCTGCAGCAGGCCGTAGGTCGCCGCGCCCAGGGGCTCCCCGCACATCTCGCAGCGGTCCTGGCGCTCCTCCGGATCGTGGTGGTAGCCGCAGTGCGCGCAGCGGCGCGCCTCGCTGGTCGCCAGGTCGCCGGAGGAGTCCGGCGGCAGCTGGATACGGGTCACCTGGTAGCGGGCGCCCTCGTGGTAGATGAGCGCGCCGGGCCCGAACTCGCGGATGGCGAGGAAGCGGGGCCGCTGGAGGTAGTCGCCCTCGCCGCGACGGCGGCCGACCGTGGGGATATACGCGGCCAGCGGCAGACGCGGGAAGCTGTAGCCGGGCAGGAAACCCTCGGAGGCGAGATAGCGATACGGGTTGAAGTCGGACAGGACCGACTTGCTGTCGACGCTCTCGTTCATCAGCAGGTTCAGCTGCGTCTCCGCCTCGCGGCGGCGGGTGTTGGCCCGGTTGCGGTCGCCCTCGGTGAGGCTGTAGTCCAAGCGCCGCTTGTTCTGGATGTACTGGTCGTCGAGCGCGGCGCGGAACAGCTGCCGCCACCGGTCGAAGGCCCGGTCGAACCGCTCCGGAACCGTCCGTACCCGGTCCTGGATCCAGTCGTCGTGCCACCACGTGGTCTCGGCGAAGTCGGGCAGCAGCGGCCCGAGCACCCGCAGCGCCGCGTCCACCGTGCGGTGTTGCGCGCTCTCGTCCAGAGAGGCCGCGAGGATGTCGGGCTGAAGTTCCAACGCAGGGTTCGGGCGGTCGCCGGTGTCCGGGTAGGACACGTCGAGGACCTCGGGTATCGCGCGGCCCAGCTTCAGGCCCGCCTCCGCGATCCATATGCCCTGGAGGTGGGAGAGGACCAGGTCCTCGTTGGCGAGGTCGAGGCGCGGCGGTGCCACCGCGCCCGCCACCATCCGCTCCGAACGGCGGAAGTAGTACTGGTCGTGGCTGTTGCCCGTCGCGCAGTACGTCGTCACCAGCGCGGGCTGGCCGCTGCGGCCCGCACGGCCGGAGCGCTGCGCGTAGTTCGCGGGCGTGGGCGGCACGTTGCGCATCATCACCGCGTTGAGGGAGGAGATGTCGACGCCCAGCTCCATCGTCGGAGAGCAGTACAGCAGCTTCAACTCCGCCTTGCGGAAGGCCTCCTCGCGCCGCTCCCGCTCCTCCGGAGCCACCTGCGCGGTGTGCTCGCGCGCGAACAGGCCGGACAGCGCGCTCGCCGCCTCCTTGTACAGGTCGCGGAAGAAGGTGTTCACCCGTGGACCGTCGCCGCTCTGATAGGTGCGCGTCAACGGGTCGTGCGTGCCCGTCTCGCCCTTGCCCGCACGCCAGATCAGCGACTGGGCGGCCACCCGGTAGCCCGTCGCGGACGGTGTACTGGCCCTGCGGTAGCGGCCCGCTCGCTGCGGGGCCTCCGACACCTCCTTCACCAGGCCCGCCTTGGCCAGGACCTTCAACAGCTCCTCGATGACGAGCTGCAGGTCTTCGAGGGGGAGAGCCTTGAACGACGTGTCGGCGCGCTTCAGGTACTTGCCGAACTTGCCGCGGGCGGACAGGAACAGAGCCGACCGGTCCAGACCGGGGCGGGACGGATGAGGATAGGCCGTGCCGACGCGCGGCCGGTCGGAGGCCGACAGCACCCACGGGTCCACCAGCCGCTCCTCGCTCGCCCGCTGCAACGAGTCGAAGTCGTCACGGAAGTACGACACGTCGATGGCCAGGGAGCGGCGCATCTCGTTGAGCAGCGCCTTCATGATCTCCGCCCGCAGCGCCGGATCGGCGTCCCGCAGCGCGGCATGGGTGTGATCCCAGCGGTCCTGCTTGTCCGCGAGCCATCGCAGGTCCTCGTAGTCGATCTCCAGCAGACCCGTCTGCTCCAAGTTGGGCATGGTGATGCGCCAGCCGCGCTCCAGGTCGAGGTAGAGCCGGAAGGCGATCACGTCGCGCAGCGTCTTGGCCGCGGCCTTGGCGAGCGACGGCGGCAGGTCGCCGTCACCCGTGTAGTCGGCGGGCTCGATCGCGAGCGCGTTCGTCACCGCGGAGGCCAGTTCCTCGTGGTGGAGGCCGTCCTCACCCGCGTCCAGGGCGGCTCGGTACAGGGCCCCGCGCAACTGGGTGATCTGCACGAAGTCGTTGAAGTGGCCGGCCTGGAGGGAGGCGTCCTGGCGGTTGTCCACGAACGTGAGGAGCTTGCGGGCCTCCTTGTCCAGCGCCTCCTCCGGCACGGACTTCAGGGACCGCACCACCGATGCCGAGATGAGCGAGGTGGCGGAGGAGCGGCCCTCCTGGTCCAGGGTCGCCAGTTTCGCGAAGTCCCTGCCGCGCGTCTGCTCGTACGCCACACCGCAGTGCAGGCAGAACAGGAACGGCGACGGGATGAACGCGGCCTGCAACTCGCCGCGGCCCTCGTAGCCGAGCGGGTCGACCGTCACGGTGCGCGGCACCCGGTCGCGAAACGCCTTCTTGACGATCTCCTGACCCCTGTCATCCAGCTCCAGCCAGGACTCCGGCAGCCGGCGGTCGTCGACGGCGTACTGGACGCTGGACGGCCAGGCCCGCTCGTGGTCGATGTAGAGGTAGCCGTCGCCCTGGCGCCCGCCCGTCGCGGAGGTGTCCCGGCGAGCCTCGTAGCGGACCTCGCCGTCCTTCTCGGTGCGCCAGACCGTCAGATACTCCTGGCCGCACTCCCGACAGAACGCGAGCGGCATCAGCACCTTGCCGCCGCTGCCCGGCTGTTCCAGCTGATAGGAGCGGGTGAGGTGGCGGGAGAGCTTGTCCTCCAGGGTGACGTACACGGTGTCGCCCTTGGAGAGGAACTGGTGCAGCCTGAACGCGAACAGGGGGCGGTCCGTGACCGGATGCCTGGCCTGCGAACCGGCCTCCAGGGTCGCCTCGATGGCCTTCACACAGTCGTCCTTGGGGACGCCCGACTGCTCGGCCAGCTCACGCGCCGCGACCTCGATCTTCGTGGGCTGCCGACGCACCAGCCGGCCCGTCGCCTCGTCCGTGGCCAGGCCGAAGCGCGTCTCGATCCAGCGGGCCAGCGGGTCGCGCACCAGCTCGTCGTACGCGCGGGGCGAGGCCGGCGAGGTCAGGCGCTCGGCGGGAACGGCGTCGGGCGCCTCCTCCGTCGCGCGAACCAGCGTCTCGCCGATGACGTGCTCCGGACTGACGGGCGTACCGAACAGCGTGCTCGCCACACCGGCGACGACCTTCTTCTGGTCCTCGACGGTGCCTTCGGTCGACATGGTGGCCGAGGTGCCGATGCACTGCACGTGCGGTGCCTGGCAGGCCTCGCGGACCCGGCGGATCAGCAGGGCCACGTCGGCGCCCTGCCGGCCGCGATAGGTGTGCAGTTCGTCGAAGACCAGGAACTCCAGGCCCTTCGCCATCCTGATGAGGCTGGCCCGGTCGGCGGGCCGGGTCAGCATCAGTTCCAGCATCACGTAGTTGGTGAGCAGGATGTCCGGCGGGTTGTCGCGGATCTCCTTGCGCTTCTCGTCGTCCTCCTGTCCCGTGTAACGGGCGAAGGTGACCGGTTCGCGGCCCGGGCCGTAGCCGTCCCGAAGGTACTTCTCCAGTTCCTTGAGCTGGCTGTTGGCGAGCGCGTTCATCGGATACACGATGATGGCGCGCACCCGCTTCTCAGCCTTGCGGCCTTCTGCGTCGCGCTCGTGCAGCACCCGGTTGACGATCGGGACGATATACGAGAGCGACTTGCCGGAACCGGTGCCGGTCGTCAGCACGTACGAGGCACCGCGGTCGGCGGCCTCGATGGCCTCTCGCTGATGCTGGTGCAGGGTGAGCGGCCGGCCGTCCGGGACCGTACCGCCCTCCGTCTTGCCCGCCTGGAAGATGCGGGCGCACTCCGGGTGCAGGACCTTCTCGCCGACCAGTTCCGCGACCGTGCCGCCGCTCTGGAAGAACGGGTTGAGCGATAGCCACGGGTCGGGCCACTGGGACTTGTCGTCGAGGTCCTTCTCCACGAAGGCGGCGATGCGGTCGTCGCGGATCACCGTGCCGCCCTCGGTGAAGGAGCGGTAGTCCTTGATGAGCGCGCGGTGCACGCCGAACACGTCCATCGCCGTGCCGGAGATGGTGACCGGGGCCGGCCGCGGGGCGGCGCCGGACGCGGCTGCGGTCGTGCGGGTGCCGGACGCGCGCAGGGGCCGAGTCGGGTCCAGGGCGCTCCAGTGAGGGAGCCGAACCGTGTCCCCGTCCTGCACGGCCAACGGGAGCAGAGCGTCACGGACTTCGGCTGCGTCGGCCGGACGGTCCGCCGGGTCCTTCGCCAGCAGCCGTCCGACGAGGCGGATCAGTTCGGCGGGTATCTCGCTGCGGATGACGGCGAGGGGCGTCGGTTCGGCCTCGAGGTGTTTGCGCGCGAGTTCGAACGGCGACTCGCTGGTGAAGGGCGGGACGCCGACGAGCATCTCGTACAGCACACAGCCCAGGGCGTACAGGTCGGCTGCCTGGGTGACCTGCCGGGCCTGGAACTGCTCGGGAGCCATATAGCGGGCGGTGCCGACGCTGACACCCGTGCTGGTGAGCCGTGCCTCGTCAGGGTCGTCGACGATGCGGCCCATGCCGAAGTCGAGGACCTTCACGGTCCCGCCTCGGGTCAGCATGACGTTCGCGGGCTTCAGGTCGCGGTGCACCACATCGGCGGCGTGTGCCGTGGCGAGGCCGTCGGCTATCTGCGCGCCGACGGCGGCCACCCAGGAGATGGGCAGCTGACGTTCCTCCTCGATGAGGTCGCGCAGCGTCTCGCCGTCCAGGAACTCCATCGCCAGGTACGGCAGTCCACCGTCCTCGCTGACGCCGCCGGCGATGAGCCGTGTCAGGTTCGGGTGTTCGAGACGACGCATGATGCGGACCTCGCGGGCGAAGCGCTCGACCGCCTTGGTGTCCGCACCCGTGTCGATCAGCGCGCCCGTGCGGCGTCGCAGGATCGTCTTCACCGCGACCGTGCGCTCGGGGCTGCCATCGAGGGCCTGGAGGTCCTCGGCCCGGTGAACCTCCCCCATGTTGCCCTTGCCGATGACCTGTCCGATGCGGAACCTGCCATCGATCAGTTCGTGGCTCACGGGCTCTCCTCTGTGCTCATCTAGCTGTCCCCTCCAAGGGACTTGCCCCCTGCACGCGACGCCGCTTCGCTCATGTTGTGTCACAGAGCGCAGTGCGGTCCCGGGTACCGTACACGAGAGGCGTCATCTTTCATAGGGCTTCGGTCTGTTGACGCTGTCAACGCGTCACTTCTACGCTTAGCCCGTGTAGTTGGGTCGAGGGTGCAGGATATGCGGCATTAGGCGGCCGGAGCCTAGGGTGCGTCGGTGACGGAAACCGTACTGGCCGAGCCGCTGACCCGCCTTCGGGGCGCTGCCGTTGACGGCGTGGTGCCGGATGAGGTGTTCACGGCGCACGTGCAGTGACCCGGGCTCGGTGACGTCGAACGTCGGCGGCTTCGGGATGAGCTGGCCAGAGTGGGGGTCCCCGTCCGGAAATCGTTGGTGCATGCAGACATCGACAGTCCGGATGTGGAAAGGGTTGCATCAAAACGTGGGGAAAATGTGTTCGCTCGACTCGCTCCGGTCGTGGCCCTCCCGGGGAGTTACGCGGACGCAGAGGGGTATGTGACGACGCGGATCCCCGGCAGGGGTCGTCCGGCTGGCAGGTCTCACTGCGCGCGAGGCGGCCAAGGTGCGGGAGCCACTGTCGGTCGAGAAAGCGAGCCTCGGGGGCGCGGCTGGACGGCTTGGAAGACGAGCCGATGCCCGCATCGTCGGCAACGGCGGTGCCCGCGGGCGTGGGACTGACGCCTGCGTGGTGTCGGGCCGAGGCCTCCTGCAGGGGGGCCGGTCTCGTCGCCGACCCGACAAGCACCTGCTCACGGCTGAGCAGGAGGAAGGGCAGGATCTGCCCCGACTCCAACCAGCCGTAGATCTCACCGCGGCCGCCCACGGATGACCTGCTACTTGCGTGGCGACCCGCGCACAGCATGAGCTCCATCTCGCCTACGAGGGGGACACGGAGCCACCGCA
The DNA here is from genome assembly GCF_055565775.1 of Streptomyces sp. NPDC028331. NCBI lineage: Bacteria > Bacillati > Actinomycetota > Actinomycetes > Kitasatosporales > Streptomycetaceae > Streptomyces > Streptomyces sp. NPDC028331. The sequence goes on from NZ_JBVHTR010000022.1 coordinate 141,424, forward strand.
GCTCGCCCAGGTGGGGGCAGGCGAGTTGGCGGCTGACACGGCCCGCCCCGTGACCACTACGCCCCCCAGATCCCCCGATAAGCCTCCCGATACCCCACCGGATCCCACGACGTCGCCCCACCCGTGTTCTGCGCCGTAGCCACATGCACCGGAGCCACATACCCGCTCGCCGGCACCCCCGCGAACGCCCGGTTGAACTCGTCCACGATCTGCCAGCCCTGCTGCGTGAGCGGTTCCGGGACCGTCGCCGCCTGGTAGGCCCCGCTGTTGATGCGCTGGAACGCGGACGGGTCGCCGTCTCCTGCGCCGATGTTGAAAGGGGGACCCGAGCCTTTCCTGCCCGCGGCGCGCAGGGGCGGGGCGGCGTCGGCGAAGTAGAGGTCGTTGATGGCCGCCGAGTAGGTCCATTCGTCGCCCAGGCGGGCCGCCAGCGAGGAGACCTCCTGGGGGACGCGGGTGCTCGCGTCCGGGAGCGGGATGTTCTCGTAGGACAGGAGACGGACGCCTCCGCAGGTCGACAGTTCCTTTCTGATCAAGTCCGCCTTGTTCTTCGCGAACGGGATCGAGTCGTCGGTGAACAGCACCGTGCCCGCCCGGCCGCCGGAACGTGTGATGATCCAGTCCGCCGTGATCCTCGCGACGTCCTCCACCCTGGTGGTGATGTTCGTGAAGAGACGGGGATGCGCACTCGGGCCGGGTGTGTCGACCGCGTGCCAGCCGATCAGCGGGATGCCCTGCGCGTTCGCCTTCGACACCTGCTGCGCCGTGGACTTCGGGTCGAAGCCGCCGAGCACGATGCCCGACGGCTTGAGCGCGATCGCCTGGCTCAGCGCCGCTTGGATACCGGCCGGTGTGCCCCCTCCGTCGATCACCTCGAACTTCCAGCCGATGGCCTTCGCCGCCTCCCTCGCGCCGCTCGCCGTGCCGGCGACGCCCGGGTTGGTCATCGTCTGCGCCACATACGCGATGCTCCGGCCGCGCACCGCCTTCGGGCCGGTCGTGGGGCCGTTCCAGGCGGTACGGGGCTGTTCGGCCTGGCGTACGGCCGACTGGGCGTGGGCGAAGGCCGCCGGGCAGCCGGACGTCGACGGCTCGGCGGAGGTTCCGGGACCCCGCGGCGAGCCGTGTTCGCAGCCGACGGCGAGGACGACGGCCGCCAGGGCGGCCGTCCCGACGGCGGTCCCGCGGTTCACGTGCACAGTTTCCCGCTTCCGGTCATGTCAGGAAGTCCGCGGCGGGCCTTCGTCGGTCACCGGCGCGGCGCGGCCGTCCGTCGTGGCCGCGCGTACGCGGCGGCGCGCCGCGTAGCCCGCCAGGCCGACGGCCAGCAGCAGCGTGCCGCCGTCGAACAGCGGCGTCACCCAGAAGTCGGCGCCGAGCTGCTGGATGCCCGCCAGCCCGATCGCCAGCACCGCCACGGCGACGAGGGTTCCCGCGGCGTTGGCCCGGCCCGGCCTGATGGCGGTCGAGCCGAGGAGCGCGCCGACGAAGGCGGGGAGCAGGTAGTCCATGCCGACGCTGGGGTTGCCGAGTTGTTGTTGCGCCGCGAGCAGCACTCCCGCGAGGCCCACGACCAGGCCGGAGGCGGTGAAGGCGTAGACGCCGTAGCGGCGGGTGGGGATGCCGACCAGGTCGGCGGCGCGCGGGTTGGACCCGATGACGTAGAGGTACCGGCCCAGCGGCAGACGTTCCAGCAGCAGCCAGAGCAGGACGGCCAGGGCCAGGACGTAGAAGGCGGGGAGGGGCAGGCCGAGGAACGTGGCGTCGTAGAGGCCGGTGAAGGCGGGCGGCAGGCCCGCCGGGCCGGGGACGATCCGGGCGCCGCCGGTGATCCAGCCGGTGATCCCGTACATCACCGTGCCCGTGCCCAGGGTGGCGATGAAGGAGTCGATCCGGGCGAACTCCACCAGCAGCCCGTTGCAGACGCCGACGAGCCCGCCGCCGGCGACGACGGCGAGGCAGGCCGCCGGCCAGGGCCAGCCGTCGGCCACCATCAGGTGCAGGACCATCACATGGGCCAGACCGAGCCCGTACCCGATGGACAGGTCGAACCGGCCGGTGGCGATGGGGACCGTCGCCCCGAGCGCGAGGATCGCCGGCACCGACTGGTTGGACAGGATGGAGGAGACGTTGTCCAGCGTCGGGAACGTGCCGGGCAGGGCGAGGGAGAAGACCAGGAACAGCAGGGCGGTGAGGAACAGCAGGCCGTACGCGCCGATGACATGGCCGCCGCCACGGACCGGCCGCCGGCGGGGCGGGCGGGACGGGCGGCGTGGGGACCGCGGGGCGGCGCCGGTCATCACTCGGTCGCCGTCCCGGTGATGCCCGGCATGGCCGACGCCGTGCGGGTCAGTTCCCGGACGGTGAGGGCCGGGCCGGTCAGTTCGGCGGTCACCGTCCCGCGGACGAACACCAGGGCGCGGTGGCACACGTCGGCGACCTCCTCGAAGTCCGTCGAGCACAGCAGCACCGCCGCCCCGCCGGCCAGCGCCTCGTCGAGCAGGCGGTGGATCGCCGCCTTGGCGCCGACGTCGATGCCGGCGGTCGGCTCCTGCAGGACCAGCAGGCGCCGGCCGCGCCGGAGCCACCGGCCCACCATGACCTTCTGCTGGTTGCCGCCGGACAGGGTGTCGATACGGGCCTCGGTGTCGCGGGGCCGCACCCCGTACCAGCCGAGCAGGGTCAGGGCCGTGGCGCGCTCGCGTCGCGGGCCGATCCAGCGTGGCGCGCGCGGGTCCTGCGTCCGGGGGTTGGCCAGGAGGTTCTCGCGGACGGTCAGGTCGTGCAGGCAGCCCTCCTCCTGCCGGTCGTCGGACACGAAACCGACCCCGGCGTCGACCGCGGCGGCCACCGTCCGCGGGTGGTAGGGGCGGCCGTCCAGGAGGACGCGACCGCCGGTGATCGCCCCCGAGCCGGCGAGCGCACGCCCCAGGTCCATGTGTCCGGCGCCGGTGAGCCCGACCAGCCCCAGCAGCTCCCCGGACCGCAGGTGGAGGGTGACCGGGCCGGCGGTCTCGGTGCGCACGCCCTCCAGGCTGAGCACGACCGGTCCGTGCGCGGGTGCCGTGGCGGGTGGGTGGACCACCGGGCCATGGCCCACGATGTCCCCCACCAGGCGGGCCGGCGGGTGGTCCGCGAGGCGGCCGCGGCTCACGACGCGGCCGTCGCGCAGCACGGCGAAGCGGTCGGCGACCTGGTAGACCTCGTCGAGCCGATGGCTGACGTACACGATGCCGTGGCCGCGGTCGCGCAGGGCGTGCAGCACGTCGAAGAGGCGTGCGCAGTCGGCCGCGGGCAGGCCGGCGGTGGGCTCGTCGAGCACGATCAGCGGGGCTCGGACGCAGAGCGCGCGGGCGATGGCCACCAGCGAGCGCTCGGCCCGGCCGAGGTCGGCGACCCGGGCGTCCGGGTCGAGGTGACCGGCGACGATCCCCAGGGCCTCGGCGCAGCGCTCGCGCGCCCGCCGCCACGAGATCATCCCGAGGCGTCGGGGATACCCGGTGCCCAGAGCGATGTTCTCCGCGACCGTCATCCAGCCGACAAGCCCCAGGTCCTGGTGGATGAAGGACATGGCGCGGGATGCGGCGTGGGTGCCGAGCGGGTGCCCGGCCACCGTCACCTCTCCCTCGTCGGCGCGGTGGACCTGGGCGAGCACCTTGATGAGGGTGGACTTGCCGGCGCCGTTGGCGCCCAGCAGCGCGAGGACGCTGCCCCGGTGGACGTCCAGGTCGACCGAGTCCAGCGCGAGCGTGCCGCCGAACCGCTTGCCGAGCCCCCGGATGCGCAGGAGGGGTTCCGCACCGCTGTCGTTCACGGCCAAGTACGGGACGTCATGCCAGGCCAGCGAGGTCCCCCCAGTCCATGTCCGTCAGCGCCGCCTCCGGCAGACCGCCGGACGGCGCCTGCAGGGCGCACTCCGCCCAGATGACCTTGCCCTCGGCGGTGTGGCGGGTGCCCCAGGCCTGGGCGAGCTGCGCCACGAGGAACAGGCCCCGGCCTCCCTCGTCGTAGGTGGCGGCATGGCGCAGGTGCGGGGCGGTGCTGCTGTTGTCGGCGACCTCGCAGATCAGGGTGCGGTCGTGGATCAGGCGCACCTTGATGGGGCCGCTGCCGTAACGGACGGCGTTGGTGACCAGTTCGCTCAGCAGCAGTTCCGCGGTGAACGACACCTCGTCCAGGCCCCAGTCGGCCAGGCGGCGGATGGCGGCCGCGCGGACGTCCTTGACGCGGGCCGGGTCGGCGGGCAGCGACCATTCGGCGACCCGGTCCGGGTCCAGGGCGTGGGTGCGGGCGACGAGCAGGGCGATGTCGTCGTCCGGGTGCTCCGGCGCCACCGTGGTGAGGATCGCCCGGCAGGTGTCGTCCGGCGCGCGGTCCCGGGCGGCCAGCGCCCGGCGCAGCAGCTCGAGGGAGGTGTCCAGGTCCCGCTCGCGGTCCTCGATGAGCCCGTCGGTGTACAGCACGAGTTCGCTGCTCTCGGGGAGGAGGATCTCGGCGGACTCGAACGGCAGGCCGCCGAGGCCCAGCGGAGGCCCGGCGGGCAGGTCGGGGAACGTCACGCTCCCGTCGGGCTGCACCAGAGCCGGGGGCAGATGGCCGGCGCGCGCCATCGTGGCCCGCTGGCAGGTGGGGTCGTAGACGGCGTACAGGCAGGTCGCGCCGATGACGCCGGCGGTGGTGGAGGACGTCTCGTCCCGGTCGATGCGCGCCACCAGGTTGTCGAGGTGGGTGAGGACCTCCTCGGGGGCGAGGTCGAGTTCGGCGTAGTTGCGCGCGGCGGTGCGCAGCCGGCCCATGGTGACCGCGGCGTGCAGGCCGTGGCCCACCACGTCGCCGACGACGAGCGCGACCCGGGTGCCGGAGAGGGGGATGACGTCGAACCAGTCCCCGCCGACCTCGTACTCGGCGGGCTGGTAGCAGTGCGCGATCTCCAGGGCGCTCTGTTCGGGCAGCCGGTTCGGCAGCAGGCTGCGCTGCAGCGCCAGGACCATGGTGTGCTCGCGGGTGTAGCGGCGGGCGTTGTCGATGCAGATCGCGGCGCGTGTGGCGAGTTCCTGGGCCAGGGAGCGGTCGTCGTCGTCGAACGGTGACGGGGACCGGTAACGGTAGAAGCCGGCGATGCCGAGGACGACGCCGCGGGCGAGCAGCGGGACGGCGATCAGGGAGTGGACGCCTTCGGCGACGAGGCGTTCGGTGTGCGCGGGCTCCTGGGAGATCCAGCCGGTGGAGACCCTCAGGTCGGGTACCAGCACGGCCTGCTCCCGGTCCAGGCACTGGAACTGCGGCGTGGCGGAGTGCGGGTCGATGCGTTCGCCGACCTGGTAGAAGGGCAGGTCGTCACGGATCCCGTGGACCACCACCCGCACCATGCCGGTACGCGGGTCGGCCGCCTCCTCGCCGCGCAGGACGGCCTCGGGCAGGTCGATGACGACGTGGTCCGCGAGACGCGGCACGGCCATCTCGGCGAGTTCCAAAGCGGTGCGGCGCACGTCCAGGGTGGTGCCGATGCGGGCGCTCGCCTCGGACAGCAGCTCCAGCCGGCGGCGCGCCGTGACGGCGTACGTACCCACGCCGGGCTCCCCGACGAGGACCAGCCGGCCGTCGGCGCCCCTCGGCGCGGGTGTGCCGCCGCGGAGCCACTCGGTGGACTGCTCGGGGCACTGCTCGGCCGTGCCGACACTCACCGGCCCGGCCGTGGTCCCGGGACCGGACGGCACACCGAGCAGGCGCCGGGGCACGGGAACGGCGGGCGCGCCCTGCGGGGCGAGGGTGCGGGGTTCGCCGGGGTGGCCGGGCAGGGTGAGCCGCGGCTGCGGCCCGTCCTCGTCCAGGACCGCCTCGACGGCGACGCCCTCGGTGCCGCCGGGGCCGGTCAGCAGGTGGCTCAGCAGGGTGAGCCGCCGGCCGCCGGAGAGGGTCACCTCGACCGCTCCGCGCTGAGCGCTGGAGATCAGCTCGGCGGCCTTCTCCCTGACGATCATCCGGTCGCACTCGTCCAGCCCGCCCAGCGCCGGCTCGTCCACGCTGATCGCCGCGGTGTCGAGCAACTGCGCACCGACGGCGCCGCCGCGCCGGGCGTGGAGGTACGACTGAAGCAGGGCACGCTCGCGCGCCGTACTCTGTTCCAGCAGCCGGCGCTCGATCGCGTGGGCGGCCTGGGCGATCAGGACGTCCATGACCGGGCTCGCGTCGGTGCGGGGGCAGCCGAAGGACAGGACGCCCTCGATACGTCCGCTGAGCAGGTCCCGGATCGGGATGGCCGAACAGGCGTTGCCCTGGGACCGCTCGGCGAAGTGCTCCGCGCCGTACAGCCGGCACAGCCGCCGCTCCGCCAGGGCGAGGCCGATGCCGTTCGTGCCCGCGACCTCCTCGGCGAACACGAACCCGGGGACGACCTGGAACGGGGGCAGCCTGCGCGCCAGCGACGGCTGCCCGAAGCGGCGGGTGAGCACTACGCCCTCCGCGTCGGCGAGCCCGATGTTCATCCGGCTGCCGGCGAACCGGCTCTGCAGCCAGTCGAGCACGGGGGCGGCCGCGTGGACGAGCCGTACGTCCGTGTCGACGTCCGGACGGTAGGGAAGGTCGGCCTGGTCGGGGGAGAGGCCCAGCAGTGCGGAGCGCCGCCAGGAGTTGAGGATCATGGCCCGTACGCCGCTCTCGACGGTCCCGCCCTGCAGGAACCGCTCCCGAATCGGGGCGAGGTCGATGCCGTTCTCCACGATCATGTGCCTCACTCCCCTCACCGGCTCGCCGCTGGGCTGCTCTGCCGCCCTCCTCGGGGAACGGTTGCAGGCCTACGTAATTTTAGAACTTATCTTGACAAGAGAGACGAATTGCTCATTCTGTCATGCCGCCGTCGGTGAGGGTTCCGGCTCGGCCCGTACGTCCTCGGCGCGTACGGGTCCTCCCGTCCGAACCCGACCGCATGGCGGCGAGCGCGATCGTCGGGACCGCGCGGGCGTCCTCACCCGTGGCCGAGGGGGTGCGTGCGGTGCGTGCGGACGCTGCCGCGAAACCGGCCGGCTCGGCGACGTACGCGTCGTGACAGAGGTCCTGGTCGTAGGTGACGCACTCGGCGGCGATGCCGTCCGCGCCGCAGGCCGTCAGGTGGGTGCGGCGGGGGCCGCCCAGGGTGGGCATGCCCTCCGAGCCGAGGACCGCGCCGAGCCGAGGACCGCGCCGAGCCGAGGACCGCGCCGAGCCGAGGACCGCGCCGAGCCGAGGACCCCGCCGAGCCGAGGACCGCGCCGAGCCGAGGACCCCGCCGCGCACGTCGTAGGCGTACACGGCCCGGAATCTCGTCTCCGCCGTGGCCGGGCGACGTCGCCGAAGCGGAGCGTCGCCATGGCCGTGTCGAACATGGCTACGGATGGGGCTTTCCGGCGTGATCGGTCAGGGCAGGATCTCGACGTACCCGTCGGTTCCGTGCACGCGGATCCGCTGCCCGTCCCGGATCCGCCGGGTGGCCTGCTCCACGCCCACGACGGCCGGCAAGCCGTACTCCCGGGCGATCACTGCGCCATGGGTCATCAGGCCGCCCACCTCCGTCACCAGGCCCGCGATTCCGACGAACAGCGGCGACCAGCTCGGGTCCGTGAAGGTCGTGACCAGGATGTCGCCCGCTTCCAGTTCGGCCTCCGCCATGTCGAGGACGACGCGGGCCCTTCCCTCGACGGTCCCGGCGGAAACCGGCAGGCCGATCAGGGAGCCGGCCGGCACGTCGTCGCGCCGGTACGCCCCGGTGACGGCCTCGCCATCCGATGTGAGCACCCGGGGCGGTGTGAGCGCGTGGTACGCCCGGAACGCGTCCTTGCGCTGCTGGACGAGCCGGTCATCCACCTGGTTCGAGCGCACGACGTCGTGGAGCTCCCGGAACGTGAGGTAGAAGATGTCCTCCTTCTCGGGCAGCACGTCGGCCTGCACGAGGCGTTCGGCCTCCTTCAGCAAGGCCTGCTTGTAGATGAAGTAGCGGCTGACGATGCCGTACTTCGGGTACTCCCGGTACCCGATGAAGGTTCGGACCCGGTCGATCATCCGCTTGGTCTCGTCGGCTTTCCTGTCCCCGTCCGGGAGGGCCCGCAAGCGGGACAGCACGTCGTGTTCCTTCTTCTGCGCCTTCTGCCGCCCTTGCTCGAAGTGGCGCGCGGCGGCGCCCGGCTCGAAGTTCCTGACGTTGTCGAGGATCACGGGCACGAGCGTGGACGGGCGCTCGCGCCAACGCGGCCTCGTGATGTCGATCTCGCCGACGCAGCGCATGCCGTACCGGTCGAGATAGGCCTCGATGGCCTCGCGCGCTTCGGTGCCGCCCGGGAGTTCCGCCAGCTCGTCCAGGAAGTGCTCGTCCTCGACGCCCTGCAGGAACTCCACCATCTCCGGGTGCGGGCGGATCACGTCCGCGACGTCGAGCAGCGCCAGTCCCATCTCCGACGTGACGTTGCCGGGGGCGGACAGCGTGAGCGTGTCGGCCGCGTTCTTCTCGCCCAGCCACTCCTGCAGCTTGTCGTTGAGCCACCACGTGGCCTCCATCCCCGCCATGATCACCTGCATGCTCAGCGGATCACCGAGGACCCGCTTGTGCTCCTCGAAGGCCTCCGGCAGGAAGTCGAACAGCGCCGGTCCGCTCTTCGTCCGGATGTCGCGCTCCAGGGCGGCGATGGACGCCTGGCTGCGCTCGATCAGCCCCGTGACGATGGCCGGATCGGTCTCGACCGGGGTGGACGCGTCGCCGGCCGGCGGCCCGCCGGGAACCTCGTCCGGGACAGCCGGGACGAAACCGTCGCGGGCGAGGACGGTCTCCAGAGCGTCCCTGACCAGGGGATCGCCTCTGCCCATGACGTCCAGGAGGCCGGCGCGGCTCGCGGGCGAGGCCAGGCGCCGGGTGACGTCGACGAACAGCCTCCCGCCGGCCTCGTGCATCGGCACCATGGCCGTGAGCTGCCACATGGAGAGCCCCAGGGGCTTCATGGGGTCGGTCATCATCTGCTGATGACCGACGGAGACATAGACGTGGTTCTCCCGATCGCCGGTCTCGGGGATGGGGAACAGCGTCGTGATCGGCCGGCTCTGAACGATCTGGAAGCCGTCGTCGACCAGGCACCATTCGATGTCCTGCGGGCGGCCGAAGTGCGCTTCTATCCGCCGCCCGAGCCGCCCGAGCCGCACGAGCTGTACGACCTGCGCGTCCGTCAGCGCCGGCTGCTCCTGCCGCTGCGGTTCGATCGCCACTTCCCGCGTACCGCCGGTCGGCAGGGCGTGGACGGCACGCTGTTTGGCGGCGATCGCCTTGGCGACGACTTCGCCGTGCCGCACCTTGAAGACGTCCGGGTTCACCAGGCCGGAGACCAGGGCCTCGCCGAGGCCGAAGCCGGCGTCCACGGTGGCGACCTTCCGGTTGCCCGTGACGGGGTCGGCCGTGAACAGGATGCCGGCCGCATGCGGAAAGACCATCTGCTGCACGACCACGGCCATGTGGACCGCACGGTGGTCGATGCCGTTCCGCTGGCGGTAGGTCACGGCCCGTTCGGTGAACAGCGAGGCCCAGCACCGGCTGACGTGCTGGAGGATCGCCGTCGGCCCCACGACGTTCAGGTACGTGTCCTGCTGGCCGGCGAAGGAGGCCGTCGGCAGGTCCTCTGCCGTCGCGCTGGATCGGACGGCGCAGGCGGCTTGCTCGCCGAGCCGGCCGAGCGCGCGGCTGATCGCCGCCGCGAGATCGCCCGGTACGGCAACCCCTTCGATGGTCCGGCGAATCCGCGCGCTGAGCGTGCGGATCCCCTCCCGGTCGTCCGGGTCCAAGCGCGACAGCCGATCGAGCCGGTCGTCGAGCGACGGCGCTTGCGCCATGATCCGCCGGAAGGCGTCCGTCGTCACGCAAAAGCCCCTTGGCACGCGGACGCCTTCGATCCGCGAAAGCCCGCCCAGTTGCGCGCCCTTGCCGCCGACGACCGCGACCTGAAGCTCGTCAACCCCTTGAAGGTCCACCACGTACTGCTCGGTCATCGCGACACCTCCGAGGCGGCCGTGCTCCATTGCACCGCAGTGGCCGATCGACCAACCGGCGCCTCCGGATCTGTCGAACTTCTCGTCGGGCACGTCCTCGACTCTGATCGGCTCCCCTTCGACGAGTCGACCGGCCGCGCCGCCCTGTCGGTCGGTCGCGCCGCCCTGTCGGTCGGTCGCGCCGCCCTGTCGGTCGGTCGCGCCGCCCTGTCGGTCGGTCGCGCCGCCCTGTCGGTCGGTCGCGCCGCCCTGTCGGTCGGTCGCGCCGCCCTGTCGGTCGGCCGCGCCGCCCTGTCGGTCGGCCGCGCCGCCCTGTCGGTCGGTCGCGCCGCCCTGTCGGTCGGTCGCGCCGCCCT
>NZ_JBVHTR010000023.1:0-73725 GCF_055565775.1 Streptomyces sp. NPDC028331
CGGCCTTCAGGACCTTGTCGATGTCCAGGTAACTGGTGGCCGGGGTGTCACCACCCAGGGCGAACGCCTCGTCCGCGGCGCGGACGTGCACCGCGCCCCTGTCCGGGTCCGCGTAAACGGCCACGCTGGCGATCCCGGCGTCCCGGCAGGCCCGGGCGACGCGGACAGCGATTTCGCCACGGTTGGCGATCAACACCTTGCGCACGTTGGCTCCCTCTCCTTGAAACAAGCCGAGTTTAGGGACTGCCGACACGACGTTTCGACCCGTCCCCAGTGGTGAGCTTGCCCACACGGAGCGTGAAACCAGGCTCACTCATCCTGCGAAGTCCCTTGTCGTGCCGCCGCACATGGGAATCCACCGGAAAACCCTAGCCTTCCGACGTGGCCGAGGTCTCTATGAAGTAGTCCCGCCGCACGTCGTGTTTCTTTGTGGAGTCCCTACTAATGGCCCAACGAAACTTTGCTCCTGCCGGGCCTCTTGTCCGAAGGTTTACCCGTTAGTAGCGTTCGCGATGCTGAAGGAAACCCCAGGGCACTCGAAGGTGGGTGGAGGCCGGTGGTCCGCAGACCGGTGGCATGGTTGCTGGCGATCGTCCTCTTCGCGGAGGCGTTCGGTGTCGCGCTGCTGAACTGGTTCCTCGGAGTGGTCGTCGACCGGCAGCGCATGTCCATGGCCGGCGTCGATCCGCACGCCATGTCGGTGTCGTCGAAGGCGGGCGGTGTCGTCTTCGGGGCCTACTTCGCGCTGTGCGGGCTGGCCGCCCTGCTGGTCGCCGTGCGCGACCGCTCGCCGTCCGGCATCTGGCGCATCCTGCTGATCAGCGCCGCCGTGGTGCACGGCCTGCTCGGGGCGTTCGTGGTCGGCCTGGTCGGCTGGCGCGCGTTCGCGTGTCTGATGGTGGTGCTCGGGCTGATCGTGCTCACCCTGATGACGTACGACCGTCCGGAGGGTCCGGCGGCCGGTGCGCCGCCCGCCGCGGGCGGCCCCGAGGACGGCGACAGGGCCGCGCGGCGCGCCCAGGAGCCCGCGGGGTCCCCGGAGCCGGCCGGGCCCTTGGAGGACGGCGGTCCGGCCCCGGCCACACCCTGAACGACGTCCCGCTCACCGCTCCCGCGGCGCCCACAACTCCGTGATGCCCACGCCCAGTTCGGCGAGCAGCCGGCGGATCAGGGGCAGCGAGATGCCGATCACGTTGCCGTGGTCGCCGTCGATGCCGTCGATGAAGGGCGCCGAGCGGCCGTCGAGGGTGAAGGCGCCGGCGACGTGGAGGGGTTCGCCCGAGGCCACGTACGCGGCGATCTCCTCGTCCGTCGGCTCACCGAAGCGGACCACGGTGGACGCGGTGGCGGACGCGTACCGGCCGCTGACCGTGTCGTAGACGCAGTGGCCGGTCTGGAGCGTGCCGGCCCGGCCGCGCATCGACTTCCAGCGGGCCGTCGCCTCCTCGGCGTCCACGGGCTTGCCGAGGGCCTCGCCGTCCAGGTCGAGCACCGAGTCGCAGCCGATCACCAGGGAGCCCTTGACCTCGGGCTTCGCCGCCACGACCGAGGCCTTGGCCTCGGCGAGCGCCAGCGCGAGTTCGGCGGGGGTCGGGGCGGTGACGGCGTCCTCGTCGACCCCGCTGACGATGACCTCGGGGTCGAGTCCGGCCTGTCGGAGCAGTCCGAGCCGGGCGGGGGACTGGGAGGCGAGAACGAGACGGCGGCGCGGCTGATCGGTCATGCGCTCAGCGTATAGGCGGCCCTCACCTGGTGCCGATGATGATCATCGAAAGCAGCATGGCCAGCGCCATGACGACCCCCAGCCGCCTCAACATCTCCTGCGCCCTGCGGAGTTCCTCGGGCGGTTCGTTGTCGGGGTCGGACCACAGCATGCGTTCCATCGTCCGGCGGTCGGCCGCGGCGGCGCCTGAGTACCCGTACTCAACTTCCGGCGCCGGTCCCCGCGCCGGGCCGCCCGTCCGGCCGCCGCCGACGGCACACGGCTGCGGCGGTCACCCGCACCCGAACGACGCGGGATGCGCGGTGACCGCCGAAGCCGTCCGGATGTGCCGGACGTGCCGGATGTGCCGGACGTGCCGACGTACCGGAGGTGGCGCGGGTCAGCCGGGCCAGTAGGTCCGGGCCCATGCCGTCGGCCCCGGCTGGGGGAGGCGGTGGGCGGCGATGCGGGCCGGGTCGGCCCAGGAGTCCCGCTCGGCCGCGCCGGACGGCACGGGGGCCGCCGCCGCGGCGCGGGCACGGACCACCGCCAGTGCGGCGGCCAGCTCCTCCGGGGTCGGATTGCCCCGTATGACCTTGATGTTCATGACGGCTCCCAAGGGTCCCGGGGGTTACAGGGGGATGTTGCCGTGCTTCTTCGGGGGGAGGGATTCCCGCTTCGTGCGGAGCTGACGCAGGCCGCGGACGATGTGGCGGCGGGTGTCGGACGGCATGACCACCGCGTCGATGTAGCCGCGCTCGGCCGCGATGTACGGGTTGAGCAGCGTGTCCTCGTACTCCTGGATCAGCCGGGCCCGGGTCGCCTCGGGGTCGTCGGCCTCGCCGATCGTGCGGCGGTGCAGGATGTTGACGGCGCCCTGCGCGCCCATGACGGCGATCTGGGCGGTCGGCCAGGCGAGGTTGATGTCGGCGCCCAGGTGCTTGGAGCCCATGACGTCGTAGGCCCCGCCGAACGCCTTGCGGGTGATGACGGTGATCAGCGGGACGGTGGCCTCGGCGTAGGCGAAGATCAGCTTGGCGCCGCGGCGGATGATGCCCTCGTGCTCCTGGCCGACGCCGGGCAGGAAGCCGGGCACGTCCACGAAGGTGAGGACCGGGACGTTGAAGGCGTCGCACGTCCGCACGAAACGGGCGGCCTTCTCGCTGGCGTCGATGTCCAGGCACCCGGCGAACTGCATCGGCTGGTTGGCGACGATGCCCACCGGGCGGCCCTCGACCCGGCCGAAGCCGGTGAGGATGTTCGGCGCGAACAGCGGCTGCGTCTCGAAGAACTCGCCGTCGTCCAGGACGTGCTCGACCACCGTGTGCATGTCGTACGGCTGGTTGGCGCTGTCCGGCACCAGCGTGTCCAGCTCGCGGTCCTCCTCGGTGACGGACAGGTCCGCCTCCTCCGGGAAGACCGGGGGCTCGCTGAGGTTGTTCGACGGCAGGTACGACAGCAACTGCTTGACGTACTCGATCGCGTCCTTCTCGTCCCCGGCCATGTGGTGGGCCACGCCGGAGGTGGAGTTGTGGGTGCGGGCGCCGCCCAGCTCCTCGAAGCCGACGTCCTCGCCGGTGACGGTCTTGATGACGTCCGGGCCGGTGATGAACATGTGCGAGGTCTGGTCGACCATGACCGTGAAGTCGGTGATCGCGGGCGAGTAGACCGCACCGCCCGCGCAGGGGCCCACGACGAGCGAGATCTGGGGGATGACGCCGGAGGCGTGGGTGTTGCGGCGGAAGATCTCCCCGTACGCGCCGAGCGAGGCGACGCCCTCCTGGATCCGGGCGCCACCGGAGTCGTTGATGCCGATGACCGGGCAGCCGGTCTTCAGGGCGAAGTCCATCACCTTGACGATCTTCTGCCCGTAGACCTCGCCGAGCGCCCCGCCGAAGACGGTGAAGTCCTGGGAGAAGACCGCGACCGGGCGGCCGTCGACGGTGCCGTACCCGGTGACGACACCGTCCCCGTACGGCCGGTTCTTCTCCAGGCCGAAGTTGGTGGAGCGGTGCCGGGCGAACTCGTCCAGCTCGACGAACGAGTCGTCGTCGAGCAGCAGTTCGATGCGCTCACGGGCCGTCAGTTTGCCCTTCGCGTGCTGTTTCTCGACCGCGCGCTCCGAGCCGGCGTGCGTCGCCTCCTGCACGCGGCGCTGCAGGTCCGCGAGCTTTCCCGCGGTCGTGTGAATGTCGATCTCTTCCGGCTCGGACATCGGGATGCGGCTCCCTGCCTGCTCAAGTGGGGACGTGAGGGTGAGGTGCTACCTGTACGTGCTGTAAGTGCTCAGAAGAAGGAACGGTTACTCATCCGTAGCGTAGTGGCGCGCCTACCGATCGGCAGTGCGGCGTTTACCACACCTAGGGTGGCTTGCATGATGCCGCGAGATTCCTCTGACGCGAACGACAGGTCGAACGCCGCCGCGGGCGGTGGCGGTCGCTGGTCCGACCTCGACCGCCCGCCGCTGAACGCCGCCGCGCTGCGCCGGGCGCTGGTGCGCGAAGGCGGGCTGTGGACCGGGGTCGACGTGGTGCAGCGCACCGGGTCCACCAACACCGACCTGGTCGCCCGTGCCACGGCCGGCGAGGCCGCCGAGGGTGCCGTCCTGGTCGCCGAGGAGCAGGACGCGGGGCGCGGACGGCTGGACCGCGTCTGGACGGCCCCGCCCCGCTCCGGGCTGTTCTTCTCGGTCCTGCTCAACCCGGCCGAGGTGCCCGTGGCCCGCTGGGGCTGGCTGCCGCTGCTGGCCGGTGTGGCGGTCGCGACCGGGCTCGCGCGGGCGGCCGGCGTCGACACGGGCCTGAAGTGGCCCAACGACGTGCTGGTCACCGTCGGCGAGGAGGAGCGCAAGACCGGCGGGATCCTCGCGGAGCGGGCCGGGAACGAGGGCGTGGTGATCGGCGTCGGCATCAACGTCACCCTGCGCCGGGACGAGCTGCCGGTGCCCACCGCGGGCTCCCTGGCGCTGGCGGGCGCCCGCACGACGGACCGCGACCCGCTGCTGCGGGCGGTACTGCGCTCCCTGGAGGACTGGTACGGGCGCTGGCGCGCGGCGGGCGGCGATCCGGCCACGAGCGGCCTGCAGGAGACGTACGCGGCGGGCAGCGCAACCCTGGGCCGCCTGGTCCGCGCCGAACTCCCGGGCAACCGCTCGATCACGGGCGAAGCGGTGGCGATCGACGGTGACGGGCGGCTCGTGCTGGCGACAAAGGAGGGGGTGCAGGAGCCGGTGGGGGCGGGGGACGTGGTGCACTTGCGGCCGGCGTGACGGAGGGTGCCCTTTCGGTGCGGCCGAGCACTGTCGGCCGGTCCGGCGTTCCCCGCCGCTCGCAGAACTTGGCGAGTCCGAGGAGCGGCCGAAGGCCGAAGGGGGCTCCGGTGGCGGAGCCGCCGGGTGGGGCACCCGGTAGGGGGGACCTCGACACCGGGTGCCCGGCGGACGCCGGTACGCACCGCCCCGCGCCCGCTGACCCCGCTGAGGAGTGAGCTACCGCACACCTGCCGTAGAGTTGACCGCGGTCGATACCTGACCGCGGCAG
The DNA here is from genome assembly GCF_055565775.1 of Streptomyces sp. NPDC028331. Taxonomy (NCBI): domain Bacteria; kingdom Bacillati; phylum Actinomycetota; class Actinomycetes; order Kitasatosporales; family Streptomycetaceae; genus Streptomyces; species Streptomyces sp. NPDC028331. The sequence goes on from NZ_JBVHTR010000023.1 coordinate 5,242, forward strand.
ATCGGAAGGGCAGCACGCGTGACCGTCGACGACACGGGCTCGGGCACGGGCGTACCACCCGCCCCCGACGGTGAACCGGGGCGCGACGCACACGCCGAGTCCGAGGAGAACCCCCTGGCGCTCCGCCTCGAGCAGCTCATCCTGGGGGCCGAGCGCCGTTACACCCCCTTCCAGGCGGCCCGCAGCGCGGGCGTCTCGATGGAACTGGCGTCCCGCTTCTGGCGGGCCATGGGCTTCGCCGACATAGGCCAGGCCAGGGCCCTGACCGAGGCCGACGTCCTCGCCCTGCGGCGCCTGGCCGGTCTCGTCGAGGCGGGACTGCTCAGCGAGGCCATGGCCGTCCAGGTGGCCCGCTCCACCGGGCAGACCACGGCCCGCCTGGCCGAGTGGCAGATCGACTCCTTCCTGGAGGGCCTGACCGAGCCGCCCGAACCCGGCATGACCCGCACCGAGGTGACGTACCCGCTGGTCGAGCTGCTCCTGCCGGAACTGGAGGAGTTCCTCGTCTACGTCTGGCGGCGCCAGCTCGCCGCCGCCACCGGCCGGGTGGTGCAGGCCGCGGACGACGAGGAGATGGTCGACCGCCGCCTCGCCGTCGGCTTCGCGGACCTGGTCGGCTTCACCCGGCTGACGCGCCGCATGGAGGAGGAGGAACTCGGCGAACTCGTCGAGGCGTTCGAGACCACCGCGGCCGACCTGGTCGCCGCGCACGGCGGCCGGCTCATCAAGACGCTCGGCGACGAGGTGCTGTACGCGGCGGACGACGCCGGTACGGCCGCGGAGATCGCCCTGCGCCTGATCGAGACCATGGCGAACGACGAGACCATGCCGGAGCTGCGGGTCGGCATCGCCTTCGGCACGGTCACCACGCGGATGGGCGATGTGTTCGGCACGACGGTGAACCTGGCCAGCCGGCTCACCTCGATAGCGCCCCGCGACGCCGTCCTCGTCGACCACGACTTCGCGGAGGAGCTGATCCGCACGGCCGAGGCGCCGGCCTCCGAGACGGAGGCCGCCGAGGCCGCGGCCGCCGCCGAGAAGGAGGGCAAGGAGCCGCCCGCCTACCGCTTCGCTCTCCAGCCGATGTGGCAGCGGCCGGTGCGCGGTCTCGGCGTGATCGAGCCGTGGCTGCTGACCCGGCGGGACGGGCCGGCGTAGGCGGTCCTTCGGTCTGTTCCTCGCGGTCGGTGCGTTCACGGGATCGATTGCTCTCACAGGCCGTGGACGCACAGCCCCACGAGCGGTACGCACAGCTCCGCAGGGTCCGCGGAGGGCGGCGCCGACGGCGCCCGAGTGGTCGCCGTCGGGGACGGGGCGGGTGGCGGTGCGGCCGTCGTCGTGACCGGGGGCTCTGGCGTCCGGGAAGCCGTGGGACTCTCGGCGGCCTCGGGAATGCCGGTCGCCGGGTCCGTGACGCGCGGGGGCGCGCTGGACGGAGGCCCGGACGACGGGCTCGCGCCGTCCGTCCCGGCCGGTACCGCGCTCGCCCTTCCCTTGAGGGCGGTCGTCGAGGGCTCCCCGTGCCCCTTGGACGGCAGGTCCTCGACCGTCGCCGCGGTGTCGCTGGCGTCGATCCGGGGCTCGGCCTCCGCGGTGCCGCCCCCGCCCGTCACCGACTCGGGCGCCAGGCGTACGAGGCTCAGGGCTCCGGCGGCGAGCGCGAACCCGCCGACGGCGAGCGCCAGGCGCCGGTGGCGGGGCTTGCGGTGCCGGCCCGCCGGGCGGAACCAGAGCGGGCCCGAGTCGTGCCGCACCGTCGTCGTGGTGTCGTCGGTGGCCGTGTCCGTCGTCATGCCCATCCCTCCCCGGTCGCCCGCACTCCCCCGATGTGCCGTAGCGGTGCGCAGATTATGTGGAGGTGGGGGGCGGGTAACGCGGAGATGACTCGAATTCACCCGAACGAGGACAGAGGCCGGTGCATGGCACGCATCCGCCGAAGGTGTGCGGTGGCTTTCGCGGAGCCGCTGCGGCTGCGATGATCGGGGTCGTCGTGTAGTTAACCCGCGTTAACCGGGAGGGTGTCATGGCGGAACAGGGGGACGAGCGGCGGTTCGGCGAGTACGTCGTCGTACGGCGGCACGGGTATGTCGCGGAGCTGGCGCTGGACCGGCCCAAGGCGATGAACGCGGTGTCCACGGACATGGCCCGCTCGATCGCAGACGCGTGCGCGCACCTCGCCGCCGACCGGGACGCGCGGGTGACGGTGGTGACGTCGACGCACGAGCGGGCGTTCTGCGTGGGAGCGGACCTGAAGGAGCGCAACTCCTTCACGGACGCCGACCTGATGCGGCAGCGCCCCCTCGCCCGTGCCGCCTACACCGGCGTCCTGGAGCTGCCGATGCCGACGATCGCCGCCGTGCACGGCTTCGCGCTGGGCGGCGGCTTCGAGCTGGCCCTGTCCTGCGACCTGATCGTGGCGGACACGACGGCGGTGGTGGGGCTGCCCGAGGTGTCCGTGGGGGTCATCCCGGGCGGCGGCGGCACGCAGTTGCTGCCCCGCCGGGTGGGCGCAGCGCGCGCCGCGGAGCTGATCTTCACGGCCCGGCGCCTGGAGGCGGCCGAGGCGCGGGAGCTGGGGCTGGTCGACGACCTCGTACCGGAGGGCCGGGACCGGGAGGAGGCCCTCGACCTCGCCGCCCGTATCGCCGCCAACTCCCCGGTCGGCCTGCGCGCCGCGAAGCGTGCCCTGCGGCTCGGCCACGGCCTTGACCTGCGCACCGGCCTGGAGGTCGAGGACGCGGCGTGGCGCTCGGTGGCGTTCTCCGGCGACCGCGCGGAGGGGGTGGCCGCCTTCAACGAGAAGCGCACCCCGCAGTGGCCGGGGGAGTAGCCGCGGGCGCCGGATCCCCGGCGCACCTGATCGCCGCACCGATGTCTCACATACCGCTGATCGTCCCTAGCCTGGAGTCGTGGCTGAGGACAGTCGGCTGAGGGCCGTGGTGGCGCTGGCGCAGGGCATGGCGGCGGCGCACACTCCGCGCGAGGCCTGGCGGGCCGCCGCGCTGGGCGCGTGCCGGGCGCTCGCCGGGAACTTCGCCGCGCTGTCGGTGTGGGAGCGGGACGCCGGGCGGCTGCGGGTCCTCGTCAACGTGGGGGAGCGGGCGCCGGAGGAAGAGGAGTTCCCCGAGCACGAGGCGTACCCCGTGCACCAGTTCCCGGAGATCACCGAGTTCCTGCACGAGCGCTGGGCGGGTGGCGGCGGCCCGAGCGCCTGGGTGGAGACCGCCGAGGGGCCGGCCGCGGGGCAGGCCGGGTACTGCCACCAGCGGGTCGCGGCCCTGCGCCGGCGCGGCCGGGGCTGCTGTGTCGTCGCGCCGGTGGTGTTGCACGGCCGCGCCTGGGGCGAGCTGTATGTGGCGCGCGCGGCCGGCGAGCCCGTCTTCGACAGGGGCGACGCCGACTTCGCCACCGTCCTCGCCTCCGTCGTGGCCGCCGGCATCGCGCAGACCGAACGTCTGGAGGAGGCCCGCAGGCTCGCCTTCACCGACGCCCTCACCGGCCTCGCCAACCGCCGGGCCGTCGACGTACGCCTGGAGGAGGCGATCGAGGAGCACCGGGCCGACGACGGGGTGGTGGTCTCGCTCGTCGTCTGCGACGTCAACGGGCTCAAGCGGGTCAACGACACGCAGGGGCACGCCGTGGGCGACCGGCTGCTGGAACGTTTCGGGTCGGTGCTGTCGCTGTGCGGCGCCATGCTGCCGGGGGCGCTGGTCGCCCGGCTCGGCGGCGACGAGTTCTGCCTGCTGGCGGTGGGCCCGTCGGCCGACGAGGTGGTGCGGGCGGCGGACGAGGTGTGCCGCCGGGCCGCCGAACTGGAGATCGGCGACGGCGTCGCCTGCGGGGTCGCCTCCACCCAGGACCCGATCGGTCCCGTCCGTTCGGCCCGCCGGCTCTTCCGGCTCGCCGACGCCGCCCAGTACCGGGCGAAGGCGCTGCACGCCGCGAAGCCCGTGGTCGCGGGCCGCGAGGGACCGGACGACCCCGTCGTCCGGCTGGCCGACGCGCCGCCGCCCACCGGAGAGCGCCGCAGGTTCCGCGGCCGGCACTCCGAGCCGCCCGGGGATCGGTAAGGGGCGAACGGCCACCCCACTGGTGACATCTTCGAATTCACTGCGTACGCTCCTGAATATGGATATGCATACTGTGGTGGTGGGGACGTCCGGGGTGACCGCGTCCGACGTTCTCGCCGTGGCGCGCGCGGACGCCCGGATCGAAATCTCCGAGGAAGCCCTCACGGCCCTGGCGGCGGCCCGCGGGATCGTGGACGCGCTGGCCGCGAAGCCGGACCCCGTCTACGGGGTCAGCACCGGCTTCGGCGCGCTGGCGACCCGGCACATCGGCCAGGAGCTGCGCACCCGGCTGCAGCGCAACATCGTCCGCTCGCACGCGGCCGGCATGGGCCCCCGGGTCGAGCGGGAGGTCGTGCGCGCCCTGATGTTCCTGCGGCTGAAGACCGTCTGCTCCGGGCACACCGGCGTCCGCCCCGAGGTCGCGCAGGCCATGGCCGACCTCCTCAACGCCGGCATCACCCCGGTCGTGCACGAGTACGGCTCCCTCGGCTGCTCCGGCGACCTGGCCCCGCTGTCGCACTGTGCGCTGACCCTCATGGGCGAGGGCGAGGCCGAGGGCCCCGACGGCGTCGTACGGCCCGCCGCCGAACTCCTCGCCGAGCACGGCATCACCCCCGTGGAGCTGCGCGAGAAGGAGGGCCTCGCGCTCCTCAACGGCACCGACGGCATGCTCGGCATGCTGCTCATGGCCCTCGCCGATCTGGACACGCTGTACAAGTCGGCCGACATCACGGCCGCGCTCTCCCTGGAGGCGCTGCTCGGCACGGACAAGGTCCTCGCGCCGGAGCTGCACGCCATCCGCCCGCACCCCGGGCAGGGCGCGTCGGCCGCGAACATGCTGGCCGTGCTGAAGGGCTCCGGCCTGACCGGGCACCACCAGGACGACGCGCCGCGCGTCCAGGACGCCTACTCGGTGCGGTGCGCCCCGCAGGTAGCCGGCGCCGGACGCGACACGCTGGCGCACGCCCGCCTGGTCGCCGAGCGCGAGCTGGCCTCGGCCGTCGACAACCCGGTGGTCCTGCCCGACGGGCGGGTGGAGTCCAACGGCAACTTCCACGGCGCGCCGGTGGCGTACGTGCTGGACTTCCTGGCGATCGCGGCGGCCGACCTGGCGTCCATCGCGGAGCGCCGCACCGACCGCCTGCTGGACAAGAACCGCTCGCACGGCCTGCCGCCGTTCCTCGCGGACGACGCGGGCGTGGACTCGGGTCTGATGATCGCCCAGTACACGCAGGCGGCCCTGGTCAGCGAGATGAAGCGGCTCGCCGTACCGGCCTCCGCCGACTCGATCCCGTCCTCCGCGATGCAGGAGGACCATGTCTCGATGGGCTGGTCGGCCGCCCGCAAGCTGCGCACGGCGGTGGACAACCTGACCCGTGTCCTCGCGATCGAGCTGTACGCGGCGACCCGCGCCATCGAACTGCGCGAGGGCCTGACCCCGGCCCCCGCCAGCCAGGCGGCGATCACCGCCCTGCGCAAGGCGGGGGTCGAGGGCCCCGGCCCGGACCGCTTCCTCGCCCCCGACCTCGCGACGGCGGACACGTTCCTGCGCGACGGCCGCCTGCTCGCGGCGGTGGAGTCGGTCACGGGACCGCTGTCCTGAGCACCCGGAGGGGGCCGTCACCCCGGGCGGCCCTCCCGAACACACGCCACCGACCGGTCGGCGCCTGCGCGCGGGTGTCCGGCACCGGCCCGGGGGCCGGGCACCGCACGGCGGGCCCGGCGGGTCGCGCGGCGGCCCCGGCGGGTCGCGCGGCGGCCCCGGCGGGTCCGGGGGCAGCAGCTCCTGGTGACAGGACGGGCGGGCGCGGGGGGCGCGGCGGGGCGAGCACCCCTCCCGTCGGCTACTCCGCCCGCGTCGCCCCCCGCCCCACCGTGCTCTCCCGTACCAGCAGCCGGTGCGGAGCCCGGATCTCCACTCCCGCCACGGGCGTCGCGTTGCCGATGCGTATCAGCAGTCGCTCCACCGCCGTCTCCGCGATCATCTTCTTGTCCGGGGAGATCGTGGTGACGGGCGGGTTGGCGTAGCGGCCGTCCTCGATGTCGTCGTAGCCGACGATCGCGACGTCCTCGGGAACGCGCAGCCCGCGTGAGGCCAGCGTGTGCATCGCGCCCAGCGCCACCAGGTCGCTGTAGCAGAACACCGCGTCCGGCGGCTCGTCGAGGTCCAGCAGGTGCGCCATCGCGGTGGCGCCGTCGGAGCGGTTGAAGCGCGGGGTGGAGATGATCAGCTCCTCCCGGACGGGGATCCCGGCGCGCTCGTGCGCCAGCCGGAAGCCCCGGGTGCGCAACTGGGCCGCCTCACCGGTGCGGTAGGGCTGGTCGCCGATCGCCGCGACCCGCCGCCGGCCGAGACCGAGCAGGTGCTCGGTGGCCTCGCGGGAGGCGGAGACGTCGTCGATGCCGATGTGGTCGAAGCCGCCGTCGCTGACCCGCTCGCCGAGCACCACCAGCGGAAGGCTCGGGTCGCGGACGGCCAGGTCGGACTGGGCGAGACCGAGCGGGCTGAAGATGACCCCGTCGAACAGCAGGTGCTGGGAGCCGCGGCTGAGGAACAGCCTCTCGTGCTCCGCGTCGCCGTCGGTCTGGTCGATCAGCACGTTGTAGCCCTGCACCCGGGCCGCGCGGATGATGCCCTGCAACAGCTCGGCGAAGTACGGCGTGTCGAGATACGGCACGACCACCGCGATCTGGCCGGAGCGCCCGGCGGCGAGATTGCGGGCCAGTACGTTCGGCCGGTAGCCGAGCTCGTCCACGGCCTGCTGGACGCGGGCACGGGTGGCCTCGGAGACCGGCGCGTAGCCGTTCACCACGTTGGACACGGTGCGGCTGGACACGCCCGCGCGGGCCGCGACATCGCGCAGGGTCACGCCTCTTCCCATATCTCACCTTCGTCCGGTGCAGCCGGGTTCGAGCCGGTTGAAGTTTCCGCTGCGTTACCTCTTGCAGCGCGGCAAGTTGTCGGTTAACACTTCTGCAGCGCTGCAAAAGCGTAGCAGAGACGGACTCAACCGAACCCCGGCCCACTCCCGCCCGTCCCTCGTCACAACCTGACGATCGAATGCCGTTCGGAATACCGAACCTTTCTCCTCCCTCCTCCGTTTCCCTTCCTCCCTGCCCTCCCAGGCCTCGGCCTCCGCTCCCCAGGCACCTCACCCAGGAGAATGCGCATGTCCACCAGCAGACAGCATCCGATAGGCGACTCCCGCCGCGTGGCCCGCCGACAGCCCCGCCTCCTCCGCCGGGCGCTCGTGACGGCGTCCGCCGCCCTCGCCGGCGTGCTCGTCGCGGCCTGCGGTTCCGGCGGCTCGGGCGGCGGCAGCGGCTCCGGCGCGGCGGGAGGCGGCCCGGTGCACATCAAGGTGTGGGCCTGGTACCCGGACTTCAAGCAGGTGGTGGACCAGTTCAACAAGACCCACAAGGACGTCCAGGTCGACTGGGTCCAGGCGGGCGTCGGCCAGGACGAGTACACCAAGCTGAAGACGGCCCTGAAGGCCGGTCAGGGCGCCCCGGACGTCGTCATGCTGGAGTTCCAGGAGCTGCCGACGATCCAGCTCACCAAGGGCCTGCTGGACATCGGCAAGTACGGCGCGAACGACGACAAGAAGAACTACGTCCCCTGGGCCTGGAACCAGGTCTCCGACGGCGACCACGTCTACGCCATCCCCGTGGACGGCGGCCCCATGGCCATGCTGTACCGCGAGGACATCTTCAAGAAGTACAAGCTGAAGGTCCCCACCACCTGGGACGAGTTCAAGCAGGAGGCGGCCAAGCTGCACGCCGCCGACCCGAAGGCGTACATGACCGACTTCGGCAGCGACGAGTCCGCCGCGGGCTGGCTGCAGGGCCTGATGTGGCAGGCCGGTTCCCGCCCGTACACCTACTCGGCGAGCAAGCTGCCGAACATCGGCGTCAAGACGAACGACGAGGGCGCCAAGAAGGTGTACGACTACTGGGGCGACCTGGTGAAGAGCAAGCTGGTCGACACCGCGTCCTACGCCACCACCGACTTCTACAACGGGCTCAGCAGCGGCAAGTACGCCACCTACCTGGCCGCCGGCTGGGGCCCCGGCTACCTGCAGAGCGTGGCCAAGAAGACGGGCGGCCTGTGGCGCGCGGCCCCGCTGCCGCAGTGGACGGCGGGCGGCAACGCCCAGGGCGACTGGGGCGGTTCGACCTTCGCGGTCACCAGCCAGACCAAGAACCCCAAGCAGGCCGCCGAGGTCGCCCGGGAGCTGTTCGGCACCTCCGAGGCCGCCTGGAAGATCGGCATCGACCAGGCGTACCTGTTCCCGCTGGCCACCCCGATCCTGAACGGCGCGTACTTCCAGAACAAGAAGTACGACTTCTTCGGCGGCCAGCAGGTCAACAAGATCTTCGGGCCCGCGGCGAACAACATCGGCACCTTCGACTGGAGCCCGTTCCAGGACTACGCCTACAACACGCAGACCAGTGAGGTCGGCAAGGCCCTCCAGGGGCAGACCCCCTGGTCCTCCGTGGCGGACAACATCCAGCAGCAGGTGACGGACTACGCGTCCAAGCAGGGATTCAAGGTCAGCCAGTAACCCTCCGGGGGCTCGCCCCGCCTACCGCCCCCGCCGACCGCCGCGCGCCTCCTCACCGTCGGCGGGGGCCCTGCCCAACGCTCAAGGAGATCTGATGAGCCTGCTCCGACAGGGATCACCGGCCGCCGCCGCGGCCGTGCCCTCGGCAGCGGCGGCCGGCAAGGGCCGTGATGTCCCGGCGGCCGGCCGGAGCGCCGGACCGCGGTCCGGACGGCTGAAAGCCCGGACCCGGCACCGCGGCATGGGTCTGCTGCTGGTCACCCCGTTCACGCTGCTGTTCCTCGCCTTCCTCATAGCCCCGCTCGGCTACGCCTTCTGGCTCAGCCTCAGGACCTCCACCCTGGTGGGAGGGGACCACTTCAGCTGGTTCGCCAACTACAAGCAGGCGTTCACCGACCCGCAGTTCCTGTCCGGCGTGCGCCGGGTGGTGCTGTTCGGCCTGGTGCAGATCCCGGTCATGCTCGCCCTGGCCCTGCTCGCCGCGCTGATCATCGACGAGGTCACCAGCCGCCTCGCCAAGGTCTTCCGGATGACGCTGTTCATGCCGTACGCCGTGCCCGCGGTGATCGGCGCCCTGATGTGGGGCTTCCTGTACAGCCCGACGTTCGGTCCGGTGAACTCCATCGGCAACGCCCTCGGCCTCGGCTCGGTCAACCTGCTCTCGCACAACCTGATGCTGACCTCGCTCGGCAACATCGTGACCTGGCAGTGGACCGGCTACAACATGATCGTCCTCTACGCCGCCCTCCAGGGCCTGCCCCGCGAGGTCTACGAGGCGGCGCGCATCGACGGCGCCGGCCCGATCCAGACGGCGCTGCGCATCAAGGTCCCGATGATCTCCTCGGCCCTGGTGCTCACGCTGATGTTCACCATCATCGGCACCCTGCAGTTCTTCACCGAGCCACGGGTCCTGCAACCGACCGCCCGCTCGGTGATCACCCCGGACTACACGCCGAACCTGTACGCCTACAACCTGGCGTTCCAGTACTCCGAGTTCAACTACTCCGCCGCCATCTCCTTCGCCCTCGGAGCGGTGGTCTTCATCGGTTCCTACATCTTCCTCTTCCTCACGCGCCGAAGGAGCGGACTGAAGTGACGACCGCCGCTGCCACCGCCGTCGCCGTCCCGGCCCCCCGTCGGCGCCCCGCCCCCGCCAAGGGGCGCGTCACCGTCAACGTCGTGATGGTGGCGATGATCCTCTATTTCCTGCTGCCGTTCTGGTGGCTGCTGGTGGCCTCCACCAAGGACAACGACGCCCTGTTCACCACCGCCGCCCTGTGGTTCCGCTCGCCGGGCTCCTTCTTCACCAACCTCCAGCAGCTTTTCACCTACGACGACGGCGAGTACCTGCGCTGGCTCGGCAACACCGCGATCTACGCGGGGGTCAGCGGGCTCGGCGCCACCGCCGTGGCCACCCTCGCCGGCTACGCCTTCGCCAAGTACCGCTTCCCCGGGCGGAACCTCCTCTTCTCCAGCCTGCTCGGCGCCATCATGGTGCCCGCGACCGCGCTGGCCATCCCCACCTACCTGCTGCTGAGCAAGGTGGAGCTGACCAACACCATGTGGGCGGTCATCCTGCCCTCGCTGCTCAACCCGTTCGGCGTCTACCTGGTGCGGGTCTACGTCCAGGAGTCCCTGCCCGACGAACTGCTGGAGGCGGCCCGCGTCGACGGCGCCGGCGAGATGCGCGTCCTGCTGTCGGTCGCGCTGCCCACGCTCAGGCCGGCCCTGGTCACCGTGCTGCTGTTCTCCATGGTCGGCACCTGGAACAACTTCTTCCTGCCGCTGGTGATGCTCAACAACGACAAGCTGTTCCCGCTCACCGTGGGCCTGCAGTCCTGGTACCAGGGCGCGATGGTGCAAAGCGGCGCCAACGCGCTGTTCAGCCTGGTCGTCGTCGGCTCGCTGGTGGCGATCCTGCCGCTGGTCGTGGCCTTCCTGCTGCTGCAGCGGTACTGGCGCGGCGGTCTGACCGTCGGAAGCCTCAAGTGATCCCTCCCAGCCCCCCTCTCCCGGCCACCCCGCGCACCCCCCGGAGCGACCTTCCATGCTGCACGCTTCCCTGACCGTCGACCCCGCCTTCCGCGTCGCCGACGTCAACCCCCGCACCTTCGGCTCGTTCGTGGAGCACATGGGCCGCTGTGTGTACACCGGCATCTACGAGCCCGGCCATCCGCAGGCCGACGAGGACGGCCTGCGCCGCGACGTCCTCGCCCTGGTGCGGGAACTCGGTGTGACCACCGTGCGCTACCCCGGCGGCAACTTCGTCTCCGGGTTCCGCTGGGAGGACGGCGTCGGTCCCGCGGCCGAGCGCCCCACCCGCCTGGACCTGGCCTGGCACAGCACGGAGACCAACGCCTTCGGGCTGCATGAGTTCCACCGCTGGAGCGAGAAGGCAGGCGTCGAGCCCATGATGGCCGTCAACCTCGGCACCCGCGGCGTCCAGGAGGCGCTCGACCTGCTGGAGTACGCCAACCACCCCGAGGGCACGGCCCTGTCCGACCGGCGGCGGGCCAACGGCGCCAAGGAGCCGTTCGGCATCCGGATGTGGTGCCTCGGCAACGAGATGGACGGTCCCTGGCAGACCGGGCACAAGACCGCCGCCGAGTACGGCCGGCTGGCCGCCGAGACAGGGCGGGCCATGCGCATGGTCGACCCCGGGCTGGAACTGGTGGCCTGCGGCAGCTCCAGCTCCTCGATGCCGACGTTCGGCTCGTGGGAGGCGACCGTCCTGGAGCACGCCTACGACCAGGTCGACTACATCTCCTGCCACGCCTACTACGAGGAACGCGACGGCGACCTGGGCAGCTTCCTCGCCTCGGCGGTGGACATGGACCAGTTCGTCGAGGCGATCGTGGCGACCGCCGACCACGTACGGGCCAAGCAGCGCAAGAAGAAGCGGATCAACCTCTCCTTCGACGAGTGGAACGTCTGGTACCAGTCCCGCTTCGAGGGCCAGGAGAAGCCCGCCGACTGGCCGGTGGCGCCGCGGGTCATCGAGGACGAGTACAACGTCGCCGACGCCGTCGTGGTCGGGGGCCTGCTGATCAGCCTGCTGCGGCACAGCGACCGCGTCACGGCCGCCTGCCTCGCCCAGCTCGTCAACGTGATCGCACCCATCCGCAGCGAACCCGGCGGCCCGAGCTGGCGCCAGACCACCTTCCACCCGTTCGCGCAGGCCGCCCGGCACGCCCGTGGCACCGTGCTGAGGGTGGAGCCGGTGGCGCCGGTGTACGAGACGGCACGCTTCGGTGAGGTTCCCGTCCTCGACGCCGTCGCCACGCATGTCTCCGAGGGCGACGGAGCCGACGAACTCACCGTCCTCGCGGTCAACCGGCACCAGAGCGAGGCCGTGGAACTCGCCCTGGACCTGCGGGCCTTCCCGGGCTACACCCCGGTGGAGCACTCCGTCCTCGCCGACCCCGACCTGCGCGCGACGAACACCCTGCACGACCCCGAGAGGGTCCGTCCGCGCGGCGTGGACACCGGCGCGGTCACCGACGGCCGCCTCACCGTGAACCTGCCGCCCGTCTCCTGGAACGTCGTCCGGCTGCGCCCCACCGCCGGCTGACGCACCACCAGCAGCCCCCCGCCGTCGCCGCTCAGTCCTCGGTGACGGCGGGGCCCGCACCTCCGCCGCCGCCCCCGCGGCGGCAGGGCGGCCGGACACGCCGGCCGCCGCCACGGACGCCGGGACGCCGCTCCGCGCCGCGCCGTCCCCCGCACGCCGGCGCCTCCCGTGCGCCCGCACCACCGCCGCTCCGGCATCCCACCAGACGCCCGCCGCCACCGCCTTCCGGTCCCCTCGTGGCGGCGGAGCCCCTTGCACCACCCTTCCCTGCCCCGAAGCACAAGGGAGCCGCACATGTCCACCGTCAGGGAAGGCGCCAGACGCGCCGTTCCACGTCCCCACGCCCTCACGCTGCTGCTCGCGCTGCTCGCGGCGGCCTTCGCCCTGGTCCTGCCCGCACCGGGCAAGGCCCACGCCGTCTCGCGCGCCTCGCAGACGATGTACACCCCGCCGTCGGGCGCTCCGTCGCCGGGCTCGCTCTACCCGCGGGCGGTACGCCTGCAGTACAGCGGCTCGTCCAACGGGACGCTGCTCGCCACCTTCGAGCAGTACTCCTCGGGCACTCCCGTCTTCCCGATCTACCGCAGCACCGACAACGGCAACAGCTGGACCCAGATCTCCAGCATCAGCGACACCCACAACGGCTACGGCATGCGCTACCAGCCGTTCCTGTACGAGCTTCCCACCGCCATCGGCAACTTCCCGGCCGGCACGATCCTCGCCGCGGGCAACTCCATCCCGAGCGACCTGTCGACCACCGAGCTCGACCTGTACGCCAGCACCGACCACGGCAGCACCTGGTCCTTCGTCAGCACCATCGCCACCGGCGGCAAGGCGGAACCGACGAACGGCCAGACCCCTGTGTGGGAGCCGTTCCTGATGGTCTCCGGCAACAGGCTCATCGTCTACTACTCCGACCAGCGCGACCCGGGCCACGGCCAGAAGATCGTGCACCAGGTCACCACGGACGGCCTCACCTGGGGCTCCGTGGTCGACGACGTCGCCACGCCCACCTACGGCGACCGCCCGGGCATGCCGACGATCGCGAAGCTCCCCAATGGCAACTACGTGATGACGTACGAGTACTGGGGCGCGCCCGAGGGCGGTTTCGCGGTGTACTACAAGATCTCGTCCAACCCGGAGGCGTTCGGGTCCGCGACCGGCATCGCGCTGAAGACCACCGACGGCTACGTCCCCACCAGCTCCCCGTACATCGTCTGGCTGCCCACCGGCGGCCCCAACGGCACCCTGGCGGTCAGCGCCAACAGCAGCACCGACATCTTCCTGAACACGCAGAACGGCGCGGCGGGCACCTGGACGCGCATCGCGTCGAACGTCCCCGGCGGCTACAGCCGCGGCATGGTCCCGCTGGCGGACGGCCACAGCCTGGAGATCTTCAGCGGCGGCCATCTGACGAGCACCGGACTCAACCCCGTCACCTACGGCACCATCGATCTGGGCGGCGGCATCTCGGACGGCGCCACCTACACGGCCACCAACGCGAACAGCAAGCTGCTGCTCACCATCGCGGGCGGCTCGACCACCAACGGCGTGAACGCCACCCAGCAGAACGCCGACAACGCCACCGACCAGCAGTGGCGCTTCGTCCAGCAGACCTCCGGCTACTTCAAGATCTTCAACGTGGCCGGCGGCAAGGTGCTGGGCGTGCAGAACGCGTCCACCGCCAACGGCGCCGCGGTCCTCCAGTGGGACGACAACGGCACCCTGGACCACGAGTGGGCCGTCGCCCCCAACCCGGCGGGCGGCTTCACGGCCGTCAACCGGAACAGCGGCAAGTACCTGGAGATCCCGAACGCCTCCACCACCGTCGGCACCGCCGCCGGCCAGTGGGACAACACCGGCTGCGCCTGCCAGCGGTGGACACTCGCCCAGACGGCCCTGCCCACGCTGTCGACCGGCCAGTACGTCCTCGTCAACAAGAACAGCGGCAAGTACCTGGAGATCCCGAACGCCTCCACCAGCGCGGGCACCGCGGCCGACCAGTGGCAGAACACGGCCTGCGACTGCCAGCTCTGGACCTTCCAGTCGGCGGGCGGCGGCTCCTGGACGCTCAGGAACGTCCACAGCGGTCTCTACCTCGACGTGCAGAACGGCTCGACCTCGACCGGAGCCTCGCTCGTCCAGAGCGCGTCCTCCGGCGCCGGCTCCCAGAAGTGGACGCTGACGGCCGCGGGCGGCGGCTTCTACAAGCTGGCCGACGTCGGCAGCGGACTGCTCGCCGACGTCTCCGGGGCCTCCACCGCCAACGGCGCATCGGTCATCCAGTGGACCGACAACGGAGGGAACAACCAGCTCTGGCAGGTCGTGCGCGTCAACTGACCCTCCTCGGCGGGGAACCGGCGTCACGGGCGGCCCACGGCCGCCGGTGCGCCGGTTTCCGGCTTTCCCGGGGGCGGGTCAGAAGCCCTCCGTGCGCTGCCGTCGTACCGAGTAGGTCACGAAACCCGCTCCCAGGCCCAGGAACAGCGTCCCCCCGATGACGTACGGCGTCGTGTCCACGCTGCCGGTGTCGGCCAGCTCGGTGTGGACCGTCGTGCCCGTGATGTCCGTAGTATCCGCCGTGTCCGTTGTGTCCGTGGCGCCCGACGTCGTCCGGTCCGTCGTCGTCGACGTCGCGGTCTGCGGGCGCTCCGGTGTGTTCTGGGTCGCGTTCGCGGACGGCACGAACCACAGGGCACCCAGCAGGGTCCCCGCGGCGGTGGCGGTCAGCAACGTCCGGCGGGTGGTGGACGACGATCGACGTGCGGCGGACACGAAATACCGATCCCCCTGGGGCGCTTACGAATTGGCCGTGTGGAGCGATGCTAGTGAAAGGCGCGGGTCGTGGGAAAGTCGCGAGCTGTTCGGGCCGTACGCTGCGCGCCATGAGCACTTCTGAGACATCACGGTATGTCCGGCTTCGTGTGGAACTGGTCGTGGAGGTCGGCGACGTCGACGCCGTCACCAAGGCCGCCCTGCGCCGGATCGCGGACGACCCGGGCATGCCCGACAGTGAGCGCGCCTACACGGAGAGCGCGGTGACGGAAGACACAGCCGAGGCCCTCGCGTATCTCATCGAGCCGTCCGACCTGTTGGGCGACGTGCCGGGCATCGAACTCGCCCAGGCCTCCTGGAGCAGCGAGATCGTCGACTACGACCCCGATTCGCCGGACTGGGCGCTCGGCGAGGATGATGAGCCCGGGGGCGGCGAGGACGACGAGGAGGTCCGACTCGGCTGACGTTCCTGGGGAGAATGGTGACCCCGGGCGGCAACCGGCGCCCGGGGTTCCGTCGTCTCAAGGGACGTTCCCCGGTGTCCCGCATGGCACCGGGGCTCCTCGGGCACCCGTCGGGCCGGCGTGGTGTGTCCCACACCGGCCACCGATGTGGAACCGGACGAACCGGTCGTAGCGTTGAGGGTTCCTACGGGGGACTCAACGGGGTTTTGGGGATTCGGCAACCATGGAGAAGCGTGTGATGACGAACAGTAAGCGGCGCAAGGGCCTGATGGTCGCGTCCGCACTGCTCGGCGGGGTGCTGGTGCTCTCCGCGTGTAGCGGAGGCAACTCGTCGGCGAGCGGCAGCGGGGACGACAAGGACTCGCAGGCCTCGGTCGACGAGGCGGCCGCCAAGAAGACCTCCGAGGCACAGATCAAGATCACGCCGGCGGACGGTTCCGACAACGCCTCCATCAACAACGCCGCCAAGGTCACGGTCGCCAAGGGAACGCTCACCAACGTCACGATGACCACCTCGTCCGGCACCCCCGTCGCCGGGCAGATGTCCGCCGACAAGACGAGCTGGGCGCCCACCACCCAGCTCGAGCGGGCCACGACGTACAAGGTCGCCGTGACGGCCAAGGACTCCGCCGGCCGCGACGCCCACGAGAACGCCTCCTTCACGACCGTCGCCCCGGCGCACTCCTTCATAGGCAACTTCACACCGGACAACGGCGCGACCGTCGGTGTGGGCATGCCCGTCTCGATCAACTTCGACAAGGCCATCACCAACAAGGCCGCCGTGCAGAAGGGGATCACCGTCACCTCCAGCAGCGGACAGGAGGTCGTCGGTCACTGGTTCGGTGCGAACCGCCTCGACTTCCGTCCCGAGCAGTACTGGAAGGAGGGCTCCACCGTCACGATGAAGCTGAACCTCGACGGCGTCCAGGGCGCGAGCGGCGTCTACGGTGTGCAGCAGAAGACGGTCACCTTCAAGATCGGCCGCAACCAGGTCTCGTACGTCGACGCGAAGACCAAGCAGATGAAGGTCACGCAGGACGGCAAGGTCGTCAAGACCATACCGATCTCCGCCGGCTCCCCGGAACACACCACGTACCAGGGCCAGATGGTGATCTCCGAGAAGTTCACCCAGACCCGGATGAACGGCGCGACGGTCGGCTTCAAGGACTCCGACGGCAAGGGCGAGTACGACATCAAGGACGTGCCGCACGCCATGCGCCTGACCAGCTCCGGCACCTTCATCCACGGCAACTACTGGGGCGCCCCGTCCGTCTTCGGCAACGTCAACACCAGCCACGGCTGTGTCGGCCTGCAGGACAAGAAGGGCGCGAACGACCCGGGCACGCCGGCCGCGTGGTTCTACAACCACTCGCTGATCGGTGACGTGGTGGTCGTCGAGAACACCGGCGACAAGACGGTCGCCCCGGACAACGGCCTCAACGGCTGGAACATGAGCTGGGCCCAGTGGAAGGCGGGTTCGGCCGTCTGACACACCGGCGGACGCCTCCCCGAGATGCCGCCGGCCGCCCGACGCGGGCAGCCGGCGGCATCGTCGTGTCCGGGGGGGTGGGGGGAGAGACCGGCTGCACGGGCTTCTCATCGTTCTTTTATGTCCGGTTGATGGGTTCATCACGGTGCTTTCCTAGCGTGCGGCCATGTTCTTCACCTACCTGAGGCGCGAGCTGCGCCGCCGGAGAAAGGCGGCCCTCGTCGTCGCCTCCGGGCTCGCGCTGGGCATCGCACTGGTCATCGTGGTCAACTCCGTGTCCTCCGGCATGGGGAAGGCGCAGGACAAGGTGCTCCAGTCGCTGTACGGACTCGGCACCGACATGACCGTGACCAAGGCGGCCGACCCCACCTCCGGCAGCTCGCAGCGACCGCGCTTCAACTTCGACGCACGCGACAGCGACTCCAAGGAGACGCAGAGCAGCGACCGCGTCATGGTGCAGGGCTTCCAGACGCTGGCGAGCAGCACGGTCGCCAAGGTGGGGACGCAGAAGGGGGTGTCCCAGGCCGTCGGCGGGCTGAGCCTGCGGGTCATCAAGATCAGCGGGCAGTTCACGCGGGGTCAGTTCCGGCAGAACCAGAACAGCGGCGAGCAGGGCGGGCGCGGCGGCTTCGGCGGCGGGCAGCCGCAGGGCCAGGTCGAGGGCGGCGGCGCCGACTTCGACGTCAACAACTACTCCGTCTACGGCACCGACGTCACCAAGCCCGCGCTCGGCCCCTTGACCTCCTCCAAGATCACCAGTGGCCGCACCTTCAAGACGTCGGAGACCGACGCCGAGGTCGCCGTCGTCGACTCGGCGTACGCCAAGGAGAACAAGCTCTCGGTCGGCGGCTCGGTCACCGTCAAGAGCGTCAAGTTCCAGATCATCGGCATCGCCACGGCCGACAGCGGGGACTCGGCGGCCAACCTCTACATCCCCCTCCAGCAGGCCCAGACGCTCGCCGACGCGAAGGACAAGGTCACCACGATCTACGTCAAGGCGACCGACTCGCAGCAGATCGCCGGCGTCAAGAAGACCATCCAGAAGAACGTCCCGGGCACGACGGTCACCACCTCCGCCGACCTCGCGAGCACCGTCTCCGGTTCGCTGTCCACCGCCTCCAGCCTCGCCGACAACGTCGGCAAGTGGCTGTCCGTCGTGGTGCTGGTGGCCGCGTTCCTGGTGGCCGGTCTGCTCACCTCCTCCGCCGTCTCCCGCCGGGTACGCGAGTTCGGCACGCTCAAGGCGCTCGGCTGGAAGTCCGGCCGGGTGACCCGGCAGGTGGTCGGCGAGGCCGTCGTCAACGGCCTGGTCGGCGGCGTCCTCGGCATCGCGCTCGGCCTGGCGGGCGCGTACGCCGTCACCGCGATCAGCCCCACGCTTCAGGCGCAGCTCGGTGGCGGTGGCGGTGGGGGCGGCTTCGGCGGTGGCGGCGGCTTCGGCGGTCCCGGGCGGCAGGCCGCGCGGACGCTCGAGGTCGCGCTCACCGCACCGGTCAGCGCCACCACCATCGCCCTCGCCGTGGCCCTCGCCGTGGCCGGCGGTCTGATCGCCGGTGCCTTCGGCGGCTGGCGCGCCTCCCGGCTGCGCCCGGCGGACGCCCTGCGCCGCGTCGAGTAGTCCCGGCCCCACTCATCCCAGGAGTTGCACCCATGTACGAACTCAGAGGCGTCACCAAGCGCTACACACGGGGCAAGGAGACGATCAACGCCCTGGACGGCGTGGACCTCACCATCGGCGACGGCGACCGGCTCGTCATCCAGGGCCCCACCGGGGGCGGCAAGTCCACGCTGCTGCAGATGCTCGGCGGACTCGACAAGCCGACCTCCGGCCAGGTCGAACTGGACGGCGTCGACCTGGCCAGGCTCCCCGAGGCCCGGCTCACCAAGGTGCGCAGCGAGAACATCGGCTTCGTCTTCCAGTCCTTCAACCTCATCCCCACGCTCACCGCGCAGGAGAACGTCGAAACCGCCCTCGTCCCCCTCGGGGTCAAGCCCGCCGAGCGGCGCGAACGGGCCGCCGAGGCGCTGAACTCGGTGGGACTCGGCGAGCGGCTCGGGCATCTGCCGGGCGAGATGTCGGGCGGTCAGCAGCAGCGCGTCGCGATCGCCCGCGCCCTGGTGAAGCAGCCGAAGGTGCTGCTCGCCGACGAACCCACGGGAAACCTCGACGAGTCGATGCGCGACGAGATCATGGACGTGCTCGAACGCATGTGGAAGGAGCACGGGCTGACGTTCATCATGGTCACCCACGACTCGTCGATCGCGAAGAAGGCCCCGCGGCTCGCCACCATCCGCAAGGGCAGGATCACCGTTGAGGAGAACGCGGCCCCGTAGGCCGTTCGACGGGTCGTCTCCCGGTCGCCCGGCCGTTCCAAGTCGTTACGGCCCCCGTATTGAGGCGTTGATCACCCCCCGGCATACTTCCTCACCCGGGGGGCTGACGTATGTGTGTACGAGACCACCCCCGGTCGGGTGAATGGGGAATTCGCCCGGTACTCCATCTCCAGGGGGAGTCTTGCGCAGACAAGTGAAAAGAGCATGCGCGGCGACCGTCGCCACGGCGGCCGCCGTGGCGTTGGCGGCGGGTATGACCAGCCCGGCGTCGGCGAAGCCCGCGGCCGGGGCGCGCGCCGCGGCGGGCGCTCTGACGGCCCAGCACCGGATCACGCTCATCACCGGTGACCGCGTCGTCGTCGACGCCAAGGGCCGTGTCGTCGGCCTGCAGCGGGCCAAGGGCCGCGAACACGTTCCGGTTCAGGTCCGCAAGACCGCCGGACACACCTACGTGGTGCCGGCCGACGCGGCCGGTCTGATCGCCGACGGAAAGCTCGACCGGCGGCTGTTCGACATCACCGAGCTCAACTCGTCACGGACCCGCGCGGACCAGAAGAACGGCCTGAAGGTCATCGTCGGCTACCAGGGCGCCGCCCGCAGCGCGAAGGCCGGCGTCCGCGAGGCGGGCACGATCCGCCGGACCCTCACGTCCCTGAACGCGGACGCGGTCCTCACCCCCCAGCGCGACGCGAACGAGCTGTGGAAGGCCGTCACCGACGGCGACGCCACCGCCTCCGGCATCGCGCACGTCTGGCTCGACGGCGTCCGCAGGGCCAGCCTCGACAAGTCCGTCCCGCAGATCGGCGCCCCGACGGCCTGGGCCGCGGGATACACCGGCAAGGGCGTCAAGGTCGCCGTGCTGGACACGGGCGTCTACGCCGACCACCCGGACCTCAAGGGCCAGGTGATCGAGGCCAAGAACTTCTCGACCTCCGCCACCACGGCCGACAAGGTCGGCCACGGCACGCACGTGGCGTCCATCGTGGCGGGCACCGGTGCGAAGTCGCACGGCAAGTACAAGGGTGTCGCGCCCGGCGCCAAGATCCTCAGCGGCAAGGTCCTCGACGACGACGGGTACGGCGACGACTCCGGCATCCTCGCGGGCATGGAGTGGGCCGCCCAGCAGGGCGCCGACATCGTCAACCTCAGCCTGGGCGGCGCCGACACGCCCGACATCGACCCGCTCGAGGCCGAGGTGAACAAGCTCTCCGAGCAGAAGGGCATCCTCTTCGCCATCGCCGCGGGCAACGAGGGCGAGGCCGGCGAGAAGACCATCGGCTCCCCGGGCAGCGCGGCCGACGCGCTCACCGTCGGGGCGGTCGACGACAAGGACAGGCTGGCGGACTTCTCCAGCCGTGGCCCCGGCCTCGACGGTGCCATCAAGCCCGATGTGACCGCGCCCGGCGTGGACATCACCGCGGCCGCGGCGCCGGGCAGCCTCATCGACCAGGAGGTCGGCGAGAACCCGGCCGGATACCTGACCATCTCCGGTACGTCGATGGCGACTCCGCACGTCGCGGGCGCCGCCGCCATCCTCAAGCAGGAACACCCCGACTGGACGTTCGCCGAACTGAAGTCCGCGCTGACGGGCTCGGCGAAGGGCGGCAACTACACCCCGTTCGAGCAGGGTTCGGGCCGTATCGCCGTCGACCGGGTGATCAAGCAGACCGTGCTCGCCCAGCCGTCGTCCCTGAGCTTCGGCACCGCCCGGTGGCCGCACACCGACGACACGCCGGTCACCCGGCAGCTCACCTACCGCAACACCGGCAAGTCCGCCGTCACCCTCACGCTGTCGCTGACGGCCACCAACCCCAAGGGCCAGGCGGCGCCTTCGGGCTTCTTCACGCTGGGCGCCAAGACGGTCACCGTCCCGGCGGGCGGCACGGCCTCGGTCCCGGTCGTGGTCAACAGCAAGCTGGGCGGCACCGTCGACGGCGCGTACTCGGCGTACGTGACGGCGACGGGCGGCGGCCAGAGTGTGCGCACGGCCGCGGCCGTGGAGCGCGAGGCGGAGTCGTACGACGTCACCCTGAAGTACGTCGACCGTGCCGGACAGACGCCCGTCCACCTCAGCGACCTGGTCGCCGCCGCGGGTGCCGAGCCGGGCAAGGAGTACTTCTCCCAGAGCTCCGCGGACACGGTGAAGATCCGCGTGCCCAAGGGCACGTACCTGCTGGACTCCCTGTCCATGAAGGACCCCACCTCCACCGAGGGCGGGGTCGACTGGCTGGTCCAGCCCAAGGTGAGCGTCACCAAGGACACCGCCATCACCCTCGACCTGAACAAGACCGAGGCCGCCGACATCACGGTCCCGGACGCGTCGGCCAAGCCCAGGTCCGCGGCGGTCTCCTACGCCTACTCCCCGGTGGGCACCGGCCTGGCCCTGTACGCGCCGTCCTTCGCGGACATCCGCCTGGCGCAGGTCGGCCCGGCGGTCCCCTCCGGTCTCTCCCAGTCCTGGTTCGGCCAGTGGACCAAGGGCGGCACCGCCGAGTACGACGTGTTCACCGGCTCCGCGGTCAAGCAGCTTCAGGGCGCGCACGTGCGCCACTACAAGGCGGGCGAACTGGCCACGCTGAAGCTGAACCTCGGCGCCGCGAGCAACGGCAAGACCGGCGCGGTCGGCGTCTACGCCGAGATACCGACCGACATCGGCTCCAACATCCCGGTCGAGCAGAACCTGCGCGGCACGCGCACGGTATACGTGTCCGCGGGTGACAAGGCGGCGTGGACGTTCGACTTCTCGCAGTACGGCGGCAAGAAGGACGCCGAGGGCTTCCCGGTCCCGGAGGCGTACTACACGCTGGGTGCCCCGCAGGTCTTCACGGCCGGCAAGACCTACGGCACGACCGTCAACACCGCCGTCTTCGGGCCGGTGATCAATGCGGACTACGGCGTCTTCCGGAACGGCAACGAGATCTACGGATACGTGCCGCTGTTCGCGGACGCGCAGGGCCACGCCGGATCCTCCGACTTCATGTCGGTGAAGACGACGCTGTACCGGGGCGGCACCGTGGTCGGCTCGAACGACGATCCGCTGTTCGGCGTCAAGACCTTCAAGGTCCCCTCCGCGGAGGCCACGTACACGCTGACGACCTCGGTCATCCGCAGCGTGAAGGTCGCGGCGGCGTCCACCCGCATCGACGCGAGCTGGACGTTCAAGTCCAAGAAGGTGGACAGCGCCCGACTGCCCGCCTCCACCGTCCGCTTCGGCGCCACCACCGGGCTGGACAGCCGCGTCGAGGCCGGCAGGAAGGTCACGATCCCGGTCACCGTGCAGGGCGCAGCCGCGGGCCGCAACCTCCAGTCGCTCGGGGTGTGGGTGTCGTACGACTACGGCAAGACCTGGACCAAGCTGACGGTCAAGAACGGCACGATCACCTACAAGAACCCTGCCCAGGGCCAGGGCCTGTCGTTCCACGCCAAGATCGCCGACAAGAACGGCAACAAGTCGACGATCTCCATCTACAACGCGTTCTACGCCAAGTGAGCCGGTAGACAACCCGTAACCGGCAACCGGTAACCGGCAGACAGCCGGCAGACGGCGGACGGCCCACCGGAGGCGATGCCTCCGGTGGGCCGTCGTGTAGTGCGCCGGAGCCCGCGGCCGTCAGGCGTGCGGTGCGGTCGTGCCCTCGGCCGTCAGGGCTTCGGTGTGGTCGCGCCCGCGCGGGTGGCGTCCGTGCCCCAGCTCGCCAGCAGCCGCAGCGCCTCCGCCGACGCCGACCCCGGCTCGGCGTGGTATGTCACCATCGCCAGCTCACCGTCGCCCGGCACCCGGAACGACTCGAACTGCAGCGCGAGGTCGCCCACCAGAGGATGCCGCAGCCGCTTCACCCCGTGGCTCTTCTCCTTGACGTCGTGCGTCGCCCACAGCCGCCGGAACTCCTCGCTCTTCACCGACAGCTCCCCGACCAGCGACGACAGCCGCGGATCGTCCGGGTGGCACCCCGCCTGGTAGCGCAGTTGGCACACGATGTCGATGGCCTTCTGCTCCCAGTCCACGAACAGGTCCTGGTACTCGGGCTTGAGGAACGTCATCCGCGCCCAGTTCCGCTCCTGCGGCGGGAGCTGCGCCCAGTCCCCGAAGACGGCCGCGGCCATCCGGTTCCACGCCAGGATGTCCGCGTGCCGCCCGACGATGTACGCGGGCACCCCGTCGAAGGAGTCCAGTAGCTGCCGGAGCGGCGCCCGCACCGGCTGCGTCCTGACCGACGGCTTCTTCTTGTGCGCCTTCGGCTTGGCCAGATGCGTCAGATGCGCGTGCTCGGCGTCGGTCAGCCGCAGCGCGCGGGCGATCGCGTCGAGGACCTCCGCGGACACGTTCCGTCCGTTGCCCTGCTCCAGGCGCGTGTAGTACGCCACGGACACGCCCGCGAGCTGCGCCAGCTCCTCGCGCCTGAGCCCCGGCACCCGGCGGTGGCGGCCGAAGTCCGGCAACCCCACGTCCTCCGGCTTGAGCCGGGCCCGGCGGGTGCGCAGGAACTCGCTGAGCTCGGCGCGCCGGTCCAGGGCCTGGCCGGCTCCCGCGGCGGGCTCCGGCACGGAGTCGAGCTGTTCGTTCATATGTCCAGTATTCCCGGTCGTACGACCGGGAGCCTGACCCCGCCAGTAGTAGGACCGCTGGTCGTAGGCAGAGCCGTGGTCTGGGTGACTCCGCTGCCGTCCGGCAGGCTGGACGCCGTGCCCGGTGAAAGGCAGCCGGGCGCGCGCGACCCCTAGGAGAAACTCCGCATGACCACCGTTGCCGCATACGCCGCACCCGCCGCGAAGGCCCCGCTCGAGCGCACCACGATCGAGCGCCGCGAGGTCCGCGAGTTCGACGTCCTGATCGACATCAAGTTCGCCGGCATCTGCCACTCGGACATCCACCAGGCCCGTGAGGGCTGGGGTGAGGCGATCTTCCCGATGGTTCCCGGCCACGAGATCGCGGGCGTCGTCTCCGAGGTCGGCCCCGGCGTGACCAAGTTCAAGGTCGGCGACCGCGTGGGCGTCGGCTGCATGGTCGACTCCTGCCGCGAGTGCGAGAACTGCCTGCGCGGCGAGGAGCAGTACTGCCTCAAGGGCATGGTCGGCACGTACAACGCCATCGGCAAGGACGGCGAGCCCACCTACGGCGGCTACTCCGAGAAGATCGTCGTGGACGAGAACTACGTCGTCCGCATCCCGGACGGCCTCTCCCTGGACGTGGCCGCCCCGCTGCTGTGCGCGGGCATCACCACGTACTCGCCGCTCGCCCACTGGAACGCGGGCCCCGGCAAGAAGGTCGCCGTCGTCGGCCTCGGCGGCCTCGGCCACATGGCCGTCAAGATCGCGCACGCGATGGGCGCCGAGGTGACCGTGCTCTCGCAGTCCCTGCGCAAGAAGGACGACGGGCTGAAGCTGGGCGCCGACCACTACTACGCCACCAGCGACCCGAAGACCTTCGAGGAGCTGCAGGGCTCCTTCGACCTGATCGTCTCGACCGTCTCGGCCCCGATGGACTTCGGCGCGCTGCTGTCGCTGCTGAAGGTCGACGGCGCGCTGGTGAACGTGGGCGCCCCCGAGGAGCCGATCTCCCTCAACCTGTTCTCGGTGATCGGCGGCCGGAAGACCCTCGCGGGCTCCATGATCGGCGGCATCCGCGAGACCCAGGAGATGCTGGACTTCTGCGCGGCGCACGGCATCGGCGCCGAGATCGAGCTCATCAGCGCCTCCGAGATCAACGAGGCGTACGAGCGGGTGCTGAGCAGCGACGTCCGGTACCGGTTCGTGATCGACACGGCCACCATCTGAGAATCCCCGTCACCCCACGTGAGGCGGCCCCTGCGGCCGCCTCACGTGCATTGTCCGCACCAGGTCCGCACCAGGTCCGCACCAGGACCGGGCCCGTGCGGCTGATCGGCGGCCTCCGGGTCGTGCCGGATCCCGCCCCGGCCGGAAGTCGCAGCGAGGTGGGCCCCAAGACCGATGTGCCGGCCCCTTTCCGCTGCCTAGCCTGGAAAGTGGTTCCGGCAACCGGGGACAGGAGGCCCGACCCATGTCCGTACAGCTCAACCACACGATCGTCGCCGCGCACGACAAGGAAGCGTCCGCACGTTTTCTCGCCGATCTGCTGGGGCTGGAGGTGGCGCCGCCGCTGGGCCCGTTCGCCCCGGTGGAGATCCCCAACGGCGTGACGCTGGACTACATGGAGAGCACTGACTCGATCACCCCGCAGCACTACGCGTTCCTGGTCTCCGAGGACGACTTCGACGCGATCTTCGCCCGTATCCGGGACAGGGGCCTGAGCTACTGGGCGGATCCGTACCACCACCGCCCCGGCGAGATCAACCACAACGACGGCGGACGGGGCGCGTACTTCGACGACCCGAACGGCCACAACCTGGAGATCCTGACGAGGCCGTACGGGAGCGGCGGGGACTGAGGCGGGGACCGAGGTTCATCCGGTTGGAGGTGCGATCACGCGGCGGGGCCGGACCACGGTCGACGCCGCGCCGGCCTTGGGACGCGGGGCTCGACGCCCACCGGACGCGCCGCGGGACCGATCCCACCGTGCGGTCGGCCGAGATGATGATCGGATTGCGATCGTGAGTGCACCACCTTAGCTTCAGGGCGTCGGGATCTTCCGGCAAAGTCCGCATAGGTTCTCTATGTCGGCTTTCTCCCCTGGTGCCATCGAATGGAGCATTCATGTCGGTGATGACCGGTACCCCGCCCCTGCAGCAGTTCGGGCAGCAGATCGGTGCCCCGCAGCAGCAGATCGGGCAGGTGGTCCATCAGGCGATCCAGCAGGCCTGTCAGCAGGCGGGCCAGCAGATCGCACAGCGCATGCAGCAGACGCTGCAGCAGATCCAGCAGGTCCAGCAGCAACTCCAGCAGCAGGGCCTGGCCCACCAGGCGCACCCCTACCTGGCCATCGCGCTGCACACGACGCTGCGCCAGGGCGTGCGGCACGCGGTGGAGCAGTCCGTGCAGCAGGCGCTGCCGATCGCGATCCTGACGCTGGTCCAGCAGAGCCAGCAGGGCATGCAGGGCCAGCAGGGCATGCAGCCGTGGGGCCCCGGCGGGATGGGCGGCCAGCAGTTCGGCCAGCCGTACCAGCAGCAGTACCAGCAGCCCGGCTTCGGCTTCGGCCAGATGCCCTTCGGCATCGGCTGACGTCCGGCGGCGCGCGATGCGGTGTGCCCAGGAGGTTCCCGGGCACACCGCATCACCGTGGAAGCGCGGCCGCCCGTCACCGGATCAGGAGCAGACGAACGACGCAGGCGTGGTGAAGGTGGACGCAATGGTCAAGGAAAGACCCGGAAACAACCGGGAGAGCGGGTCCGAGGGAGCGGGAGCCGGCGGGACGGGACCCGAGGGCAGGGAGACGGGGCCACGCAGGAAGAGCGGCACCTCACCGATCACGGTGCAGCCGCGCCGCGCCCGGTACATGGTGACACCCCTGCCGCAGAGTCTTCTCCCCCCGGGAGTCCCCGAACTCGGCATGGACGCGCTGTGCGACCGGCTCGAGGGCATGCCCGAGGTCACCGTGACCCGCAGACTCCGGGCGCCGGAGAAGCTGAAGTCGGCCGGGGTGCAGCCCTCCTGTCCGGAGATCGCGGTCGTCGAGGCGGCCGATGCCCAGGTGCCGGCCATCCGGTCGCTGCATGTGCACATCGAACCGGACCTGCCGCTGTCCGGAACCGGACCCGCCGCCGCACCGACCGCGGGCGTGCTGCCGCTGCGCGATCCGGGGCTGGTCATGCCCCTGGAGGAACCGGTGCAGATCGCGCTGCGCGTGTGCGGCCCCAACGGCGAACCGCTGGTGGGCGCGGGGGTGTTCCTCATCGGGGCGACCTGGCCGAGCCAGGGCGTCACCGGGGCCGACGGGACGGTCACGCTCACGCTCGCGACGGAGACCGCGCAGACCGTCCAGTCCCTCTACGTCCGCCCCGCGGGCGGGTACGCCGACCGCTGGATCCACCGCCCCGACCTGTCGGCGACGCAGGAGAACCTGGTCACCCTCACCCCGCTGGCCCAGGTGTACCCGGAGCTGGAGCACCGGCAGCAGTACGGCTGGGGCCAGCAGGCCATGCGGCTGGACCGGCTGCCGCCCACGTTCCGCGCCTTCGGCGTCCGGGTCGCGGTCATCGGCTCGGGCGTCAGCACCGAGCACCCGGATCTGAGGCAGCGCGTGCGCTCCGGTGTCGATCTCGTGCACGGCACCGACAGCGGCTGGGCCCACGACACGCTGGGCACCGGCACCCACGCGGCGGGCGTCATCGCCGGCGCGGACACCGGCAAGGGGATCATCGGCATCGCCGTCGACGCCGAGATCGAGGTCTGCCAGGTGCTGCCCGACGGGCACTTCAGCGACCTGATCGCCGCTCTGGACCACTGCATCGAGCGCGAGGTCGACGTCGCCCATCTCGCGGTGGCCACGCCGTACCCCTCGACGCTGGTCTCGCACAAACTCGCCGACGCCTACGCCGCGGGCATCGCCTGCGTCGCTCCCGCGGGCGACACCGGCGGCCCGGTCGCCTTCCCGGGCACGCTGCCCACCGTGTTCACCGTCGGCGCGCTCGGAGTCCTCGGCTCGTACCCGCAGGACACCTCCCAAGCCACCCACACCGGCCCGCAGTTGACCCCCGAGGGGCTGTTCGCCGCACCGTTCAGTTGCTACGGCCCCGGCGTGGACGCGGCCGCGCCCGGCGTGGCCGTCCTGTCGTGCGCCCCGCGCGGCGGGTACACGGCTCTGGACGGTACCGGCACGGCCTCGGCCC
Source organism: Streptomyces sp. NPDC028331 (assembly GCF_055565775.1). Taxonomy (NCBI): domain Bacteria; kingdom Bacillati; phylum Actinomycetota; class Actinomycetes; order Kitasatosporales; family Streptomycetaceae; genus Streptomyces; species Streptomyces sp. NPDC028331. The sequence continues at coordinate 33,257 of NZ_JBVHTR010000023.1, forward strand.
ACGTGGCCGGCCTCGCCGCCCTCGTTCTCGCCCACCACGAGGACTTCCACGGTCAGTTGCTGCCGCGCGGCCCCGGCCGGGTGCAGCACCTGTTCCAGACCATCGCCGGGAGCTGCCGCCAACTGGCCGTCCCCGGAACGCCGGAGGCCAACCGCGTCGGACGCGGTCTGCCCGACGCCCTGGTGGCCCTCGGCCTGGCTCCCGGAGTGCAGCTCGCCGCGGCACTGTCGCCGTACGCCGCGTCCATGGCGGGCTGAACGCGAACCCGCCGCACGTGCACCGACCGGCACCCGTCCCGAGGGGGCGGGTGCCGCCCCGTGCGCTCGGCAGGCGCCCATCCGCGCACTACAGGGGCAGCGAGACCCCCGTCCCGCCGAGGCCGCAGTACCCGGCCGGGTTCCTGTGCAGGTACTGCTGGTGATGGGCCCGCGCCGGATAGAACGGGTGGGCGTCGGCCGGAAGGATCTCCGTGGTGACGGCGCCGTGACCGAAGGACGCCAGCGCCTCCTGGTAACGGTCCCGGGTGCGCTCGGCCGCGGCGCGCTGCGCGGGGGAGTGAGTGAAGATCACCGACCGTACGTGGGTGCCGATGTCGTTGCCCTGGCGGAAGCCCTGCGTGGGGTCGTGGCCCTCCCAGAACACCTTCAGCAGGTCCATGTAGGAGACCCTCGCGGGGTCGAACACCACGCGTACGGTCTCCGCATGCCCGGTGCGCCCGGTGCGCACCTCGTCGTCGACGGGGAACGGCGTGAACCCTCCCTGGAAGCCGGTCAGCGTCGTCCACACCCCGGGAACCTCCCAGAACCGCCGCTCGGCACCCCAGAAGCACCCGAGCGCGAAGTCGCCGGTCTCGTACCCCTCGGGGTAGGGCCCCTGCAATGGAGTGCCCAGCACGGCGTGCGTCCTGGGCACCTCGTACGCCGGGGCCGCCCGCCCCGCGGGGGCCTCCTCGGGCGTGGGCATGCGCAGCGCACGACTCCGCGCGAACAACACGACGACCCCCTCCGTCCGCGGTCATGGGCCTGCGTCCATGACCATGCCACTGAGGGGGCCGGTTCCGCCACGGTGCGTGGGGCGCGGTGCGTGTGGGGCGGGTCAGCCGCCGCCGGCCGGCTCCTTGCCGGGCGCGGCGTGCCGGGGGCGGTACTTGCACGACACCTGGCCGACGAGCTCCCGGAAGCACACCAGGGCGGTGATCGGCGGAATCCCGACGATCACCATCGAGAGCACGGAGTACGAGGAGTGGCTGATGCACAGGGCCACTGCCGTCGCGGAGGCGATCAGGATGACGCACCAGGACCGCCGGGCGGTGCGGTGCTGCACGGCCGCCCGCAGGATGGACAGGGCGGCCACGAACCACGGCCCGTACACCGTCAGCGGCCACCACTGGGCGAGCGGCGCGGGCAGGACGGTGGCCGCGATCTCGCGTAGCTGGTTGTAGGAGTAGGCGGTGGACCAGCCCAGCATGGCCACCGCGCACGCGGCGATCGTGGCGACCAGGAGCGTGACAGGGGTGAGCCGCTGGCCGCCGTCGAGGATGTGGGAGGCCGGCCGGTGTCGCCGCCGGTCGATCCGGTGGCGGTGCTGGCCGTCCAGCGCGGGCGGGGCGGGGTCCACGGCGGACACGGTGGAGAGCATCTGGGCCAGCTCTTCGTCCGGGTCCCAGCCGTTCGGCGCGATGTCCGGGCCGGGGGTGCTCCAGACGGGATGCGTCTCGAGGGGGTCGGCGTGGTACGAGGGCTGGCCGAGCGGGTCGTAATCGGATCTCAGGGCGAACTGAATGTCGTAGAGGCTTGGCTCGCCTTGAAGCCTGTCCATTCTCAAGCTCCTCCGAGCTCTGCTTCAGGATGCTCCGTCCAGAGCCCGCAGGTATTCGCTCTCCATGTCGCTGATCTTCTTGAGGAAATCTTCAAGAAGGTCCGAGCAGCCCTTGAGGCGCACGTCACCGCCGACCGACTCGTGCCGGCCGGCGCCAACTCCGACGGGGATCTGATCTTCCGGTTCGTTCCAAGTCACGATCACCTAACGAGCACCACGGGGCGCCCAGGTATCCGGCATTTGGGGGAATAAATCGACGGAGAATCGTTTCCGCAGTCTGATGACAGTACCCGATCGGCGTATTTCCCAAAATCCGTGCAGCGGTATTTCGGTGAATAGTATTTGACGCTGTGTGAGGCGTCGGGGTGAGCCGTCCGGGGAGCGCACTCCACGGGGTGACCGGGCGAAAACGTGCTCGCCGGTGGGCCCTGTCGCCGGTCGAGCGGCGGTGCCTCGTCCGGCGGTATGACGCTAGTCCGATTTGTTGATATCCGTGCGTGTTGAAGCTGGTTGTGGCTAAAAGTCCCGCTTCGGCGGGTAAGGCTCACACCGGATTCGGGGAATCGCCCGACACGCCTGGAACAAGGAGCACACATATGAGTCCTGAGCTCAGGACAGCCAAGAAGGTCGGCAAGCTCGCCTCGATCGCGCTGGCGGTGACGGTCGGAATGGTCACGCCCGCCGCTGCCGTGGCACAGACCATGACGGCTCACGGGGGCGTCACCGTACAGCAGCCGTGCGACCCGCACGGTGGCGGTGGCGGTGGCGGTAACGGCGGCCACCGCGACGGCAAGTGCGACCCGAGCGGTACGGCCAGGCCATCGACCACGGCCGCCTGTGCGGACATCGACGCCGCCCAGTTCAACACGTCGTTCGAACTCAGGGCCGTTCTGACCGGTGGCAAGACCTACGTGGGAATTCGGGACGTCAGCGTGGCCAACCCGCTCGTGCCGGGCTTCCTGTGGACGGACCTCAGCGGACTGCCCGGCTACCCCGCGAACGCCTGCGGCGTGGCCATCCCCGAGAACAGCACCGAGACGGACCACACCATCGAGATCGACGTGGTGACCACGAACGGGCGCGTGTTCGAGACGACCTGCACCGAAGGGGTCTCCCCGACGGCGCCGATCCACCCCATCCTGACCTGCAACGGGTCGTGGACCGAGCAGCACGCCCCGACTCCGGGCGCGACGAACGGCTGACGGTTCCCACCACCTGAGGGGCGTCCGGCACGCGACGAGCGCGTCGGACGCCCCTCAGCCACGCAAGGGGTGCTCGCACCGTCATCCCGGCGCCCGGACCGGGTCGCGTGCCGTCCCGCCCGGCCCGGTCAGCGCGGCAGCGTCGCCGGGGTGCCCCCGTTCGCCTCGAATCCCGCGACCGCCAGCGCCCGGTACACCGCGTAGTCCGCCGCCGGGTCGGAGGTCAGGGTCCAGGGCAGCGCGCCCACGTGGCCGTCGACATGGACGAGTTGGGCCATCGCCTCGGCCCAGCGCTCGCTGCGGACCAGGAAGAACACCAGCAGATGGCGGACGTGCGCCAGCATCGGATCGTCGGGGCGGGCCGAGTGCACCGCGTGCAGCGCGCCGTGGATGGCCTTCGTCACGGTCTCGCTCTGGTAGAAGCTGCGGACCAGGTTCACCTCGGGGAGGTGCTCGAAGACCGCGAACAGGGGCATGGCCGCGAGGAGCGAGCCCTGCGGGGCGCGGGCGGCGGCCGCCTCCGCGAAGGAGTAGGCCAGCTCGCGCGAGCCGTGCCACTTCTCGCACCAGTAGTGCAGTGCCGCCAGGTGCGCCCCCATGTGCGTGGGCGCGCGGTCCAGGATCTTCAGCCACAGCCGCTCGAACTCGGGCTGCGGATAGCCGAGTCCGCGCGCCACGGAGAGCTCGACGATGTACGGGACCGGGTCGCCGGGGGCCAGCAGCGCCGCCTCCGCGCACGCGGACCTGGCCTCCTCCATGATGATCCGGAACTCGTCCGTCCCCGGCGTCGACGTGCGCCACGCCTGCTGGACCAGGAACTCGGCGTGCACGGCCGCGCCTCCCGCGTCCTTGGGCGCCTCGGCGCGCCAAACCCGCAGCCACTGACCGCCCGGCGTCTCGCTCACTCCGCCGGGCCGCTGCTGCAGCTCCAGGGACGCGGCGCCCGCGAACGCCTGCACGCGCTGCCAGCGCGTCTCGCCCTCCGCCTCCGTGCCGGCCAGGAGCTGCGCGGCCGCGCGGTAGTCCTGCGTGTGCTGCACCACGTCCAGGACGTCCAGCAGGTCCTGGTCGGGACCGGGCATGCGGACGTCCAGCTCCTCCTGGCGTAGGAACCCGTAGTTCGCCGGGTCCGCGGCGTCCGGGTCGCCCGGCGAGACCTGCTGGATGCCCGCACGCCTGCGCATGAGGACGGGGAGCAGGACCATGCTGAACAGAGCCAGCGCCATCAGGACCCAGAGAATCACCATGGGCCAAGCGAACCAGACCGGTCCGACACTTGGCCAACCTGGCCGCCACGCCTGTGGAAAACCCCCGCCCGGCTTCTCACCCGGGGCGCCGCCGACCCGCTCCGTGGGGTCCGGCCCCGCGATCCGTCGTCCGGGCCGCGGGCGCACTACCCTCGGAGCACATGAGCGACAGGCACATCAGTCAGCACTTCGAGACCCTCGCGATTCACGCGGGGAACACCGCCGACCCCCTCACGGGCGCGGTCGTCCCGCCGATCTACCAGGTCTCCACCTACAAGCAGGACGGCGTCGGCGGGCTGCGCGGCGGCTACGAGTACAGCCGCAGCGCCAACCCCACCCGCACCGCCCTGGAGGAGAACCTCGCCGCCCTGGAGGGCGGCCGGCGAGGCCTCGCGTTCGCCTCCGGACTGGCGGCCGAGGACTGCCTGCTGCGCACGCTGCTTGCCCCCGGCGACCACGTGGTGATCCCGAACGACGCCTATGGCGGTACGTTCCGCCTGTTCGCCAAGGTCGTCTCGCGGTGGGGCGTGGAATGGTCGGTGGCCGACACCGGCGATCCGGCCGCCGTGCGGGCCGCCCTCACGCCGAGGACGAAGGCCGTGTGGGTGGAGACCCCCTCCAACCCGCTGCTCGGCATCACCGACATCGCCGCCGTCGCTCAGATCGCCCGTGACGCGGGCGCCCGGCTCGTCGTCGACAACACGTTCGCGACGCCGTACCTCCAGCAGCCGCTCGCGCTCGGCGCGGACGTCGTCGTGCACTCCCTGACCAAGTACATGGGCGGCCACTCCGACGTCGTCGGCGGGGCGCTGATCGTGAACGACCAGGAGCTCGGCGAGGAGCTGGCGTACCACCAGAACGCGATGGGCGCGGTCGCCGGCCCGTTCGACTCCTGGCTGGTGCTGCGCGGCACGAAGACGCTCGCCGTCCGCATGGACCGGCACAGCGAGAACGCCACCAAGATCGCCGACATGCTCAGCCGGCACGCGCGCGTGACGCGCGTCCTGTACCCGGGCCTGCCGGAGCACCCCGGTCACGAGGTGGCCGCGAAGCAGATGAAGGCGTTCGGCGGCATGGTGTCCTTCCGGGTGGAGGGCGGCGAGGAGGCGGCCGTCGAGGTCTGCAACCGGGCCAAGGTCTTCACGCTCGGCGAGTCCCTCGGCGGTGTCGAGTCCCTGATCGAGCACCCGGGGCGCATGACGCACGCGTCCGCGGCCGGCTCGGCCCTGGAGGTCCCCGGCGACCTGGTCCGGCTCTCCGTGGGCATCGAGAACGTCGACGACCTCCTGGAGGACCTGAAGCAGGCCCTCGGCTGAGGCGCGGCCCGACCCGCGGCCTCACCAGTCGCTGATCGGTGGAGTCGTCGTCGAGGGCGGCTCCACCCAGGGACGCGCGACCGACGCCCAGATCACGAAGGCGAGCGCCGCGGCCGCCACGGCCAGCCACAGCAGCCGCAGGGCGACCCTGCGGCGGCGCAGCATCCGGCCGCCGCGCCGTACGACGTCCGCGTACAGGTCCGGCGGTACCGGTGGCGGCGTCCGCTCCAGCATCCGCCGCACGGCCGCCTCGCGTTCCGACAGGTTCACCGGGCACCCCCTGTCGCGTACGGCCCGGGGAGGACGGTCCCGCGGTGCGCGCCGGTCCCGGGGCCGGGTGCGTCCCGGTGCGGCCCGGTCACGACGGCGCCACCTTCGCCGCCGGTATCACCGGTGCCCTCTTGCGCGGGGGATGCAGCAGTGCCGCCGTCGCCCGGGCGCAGATCGCCCGCACCCGCTCGACGGGCAGGCCGAGCAGCGCCGCCGTCTGTTCCTCGGCGACCCCCTCGTACATCCTCAGGACGAGGATCAGCCGTTCCTGCGGCGACAGGTGCACCAGCGGGCTGCCCGGGGCCGGCCGGTGCCGGCCGAGCGCCCCGTACCGGTGCCACGCCTCGCGTGCGAAGCGGGTGGCCAGGTGCTGGCGTGCGCGGTCATAGGGGTCCTCGCCGCGCAGCCGGTCCCAGGAGGCGTAGGTCTGGGCGAGGGCCAGCGTCAGCAGGCGCCGTGCGCGCGGGTTGTCGTCCGGGGCCTCGGCGGTGAGCAGGGTCGCGGTGTGCAGCAGCCGCCCGGCGGCGCCCGCGACGAACGCCTCGAAGTCCCGGGCCCGGCGGGCGCCGGGGGACGCATGCCGTTCTCGCACCGCGCCTCCCGCCTGAGGGTGACCGTGAGCGGCGGGACCCGTCGTCCGCGTACGGCGTCAAGGGCGTGCGGCGGTCCGGACGGCGTACGGACGAGAGGGACCCGCTCTCATGGGAGACCGGCGGCGCCCCCCGGGTCAAGAGCCGGGGAGCACCGTACGCGCGTGTGTCGGCGTCACGGCGTACGGGTGCCGGGCTCAGGACGCGGGTTGGGACTCCGGTCCGGTGATCCCCTGCGTGGCCTGCCGGGCGGACAGCGCGACGTTGAAGCGGGTGAGGAGCGCGGTGAACGTCTCGCGCTCCTCAGGTGCCCAGTCGTGCGTCAGTTCGGCCATGAGCTGGCGCCTGGAGGAACGTACCTCCTCGAGCCGGGACAGCCCGCGCGGGGAGAGCTGGAGGACCACCGCGCGTCCGTCCTCCGGGTGCGAGGTGCGCTTGACCAGACCGGTGTCGACCAGGGGGGCGACCTGCCGGGTGACCGTCGAGGAGTCGATGCCCATGCTCGCGGCGAGCGCCTTGACGCCCATGGGACCTTCCTTGTCGAGGCGGTTGAGCAGCAGGTACGCGGCACGGTCCATGGAGTTGCGCACCTGCCCGACCCCGCCGAGCCGCGTCTGCTCGGCACGGCGTGCGAACACGGCTACCTCGTGCTGCAGCGTGTCCAGAAGACCGGGGTCACCGACAGCGCTCATATCGGGCATGTCCATCGACATTTCAGGTGTTGTGGGCATCGCCGGGGGCTCACTTCGTGCGTGGGGAGCTGGGTTGGGGGACAGGGTACGCGGCCGGGGCGCAAGGTGTACCAGGGCTGTGCAAACCCGTTCCGAGGCGTGGTCGGGGCCGCTGTGGACGAGCGTGAACTGCGAGACTGGTGGTCATGAGCTACAGCACGGCCGACTCCTTGCCGACGGTGACGCCGGACGACGTCCGAGGCGCCCAGAAGATGCTCTCGGGCGTCGCACGTGTCACCGCCATGGAGGGCAGCAGGCACCTGTCCCAGCTGGTCGGTGCCCCGGTGCACCTGAAGTGCGAGAACCTCCAGCGGACCGGGTCGTTCAAGCTGCGCGGCGCGTACGTGCGCATCGCGGGGCTGCTGCCCGAGGAGCGTGCCGCGGGCGTCGTCGCCGCGAGCGCGGGCAACCACGCGCAGGGCGTGGCGCTCGCCTCCGCGCTGCTCGGTGTGCACTCCACGGTCTTCATGCCGAGGGGCGCCCCGCTGCCGAAGATCAGCGCGACCCGCGAGTACGGCGCGGACGTACGGCTGCACGGCCAGGTGGTGGACGAGACGCTGGCCGCCGCGCAGGAGTACGCGGCCGAGACGGGCGCTGTGTTCATCCACCCGTTCGACCACCCGGACATCATCGCGGGGCAGGGCACCGTGGGCCTGGAGATCCTGGAGCAGTGCCCCGATGTGCGCACGATCGTCGTCGGCACCGGCGGCGGCGGGCTGCTCGCGGGCATCGCGACCGTGGTCAAGGCGGTGCGCCCCGAGGTGCGGGTGGTGGGCGTGCAGGCGGAGGGCGCGGCCGCGTATCCGCCCTCGCTGGCGGCCGGGCGTCCGGTGCCGGTCGTCAGCGCGGCGACGATGGCCGACGGCATCAGGGTGGGGCGACCAGGGGACGTGCCGTTCCGCATCGTCCGCGACCTGGTCGACGAGGTCCGTACGGTGTCCGAGGACGCGCTGTCGGCCGCGGTGCTGCTGTGCATGGAGCGGGCCAAGCTGGTCGTCGAGCCGGCCGGCGCGAGCCCCGTCGCGGCGCTGCTCAGCGACCCGGGCGCCTTCGAGGGCCCGGTGGTCGCGGTGCTGTCCGGCGGCAACGTCGACCCGGTGCTCCTGCAGCGCATCCTGCGGCACGGCATGGCCGCGCAGGGCCGTTACCTGGCCGTACGGCTGCGGCTGACCGACCGCCCGGGCGCCCTGGCCACCCTTCTCGGGGTGACGTCGGCGGTGGACGCCAACGTCCTCGACGTGAGCCACGTGCGGACCGACCCCCGGCTCGGGCTCACGGAGGCGGAGGTCGAGCTGCACCTGGAGACGAAGGGGCCGGAGCACTGCGTGGAGGTGGGACGGGCGCTGCGGGAGGCGGGTTACACCGTCATCGGCTGAGGTCGGGCGCGGTGTCGGAGCGGTCGGGCGGAAATCCGTTGAGCTACGCGATACATCGCGTTATGGTGTGTGTGGCTCGTCACCTTGTGGCGGTCTCGCCATCATCGCGCTTTGCGCGTACTTTGCGATATCCCCTGTCCCGACGTTTGCCTGTCCCCGACGCTTGCCCGTCCCCGGACGGCTCGCTCTTCCCCGACGACGTGGAGAACTCATATGCCAGGCGCCATCCATGCCGAAGGCCTGGTCAAGACCTTCGGAGACGTAAGGGCTCTGGACGGCGTCGACCTCGACGTCCCGCAGGGCACCGTGCTCGGCCTCCTCGGCCCGAACGGCGCGGGCAAGACCACCGCGGTCCGCTGCCTGACGACCCTGCTGCGCCCCGACAGCGGCCGGGCGCTCGTCGCAGGCATCGACGTACTGAAGGACCCGGACGCGGTGCGCCGCTCGGTCGGTCTGTCCGGGCAGTTCGCCGCGGTCGACGAGTACCTCACCGGCCGGGAGAACCTCCAGATGGTGGGCCGGCTCTACCAGATGCGGGGCAGGGCGGCGAAGCAGCGGGCGGCCGAGCTGCTGGAGCAGTTTCACCTCACGGACGCCGCCGACCGCCCCGCCAAGACCTACTCCGGCGGTATGCGCCGCCGTCTCGACCTCGCCGCCGCCCTGGTGGTCCGGCCGCCCGTGATGTTCATGGACGAGCCGACGACGGGCCTCGACCCGCGCAACCGCCAGCAGCTCTGGGAGGTCATCAAACAGCTCGTCGCCGGCGGTACGACGCTGCTGCTGACCACCCAGTACCTCGAAGAGGCCGACCACCTGGCGCACGACATCGCCGTCGTCGACCACGGCCGCGTCATCGCCCGCGGCACCTCCGACCAGCTCAAGGCGCGAACGGGCGGTGAGCGCGTCGAGATCGTCGTGCACGAGCGCGAGTACATCGCGACCGCCGCCGAGGTGCTGAGCCGCTTCGGCAAGGGCGACACCACCGTCGAGGAGCACACCCGCAAGCTCACGGTCCCGGTCACCGGCGGCGCCAAGCTCCTCGCCGAGATCATCCGCGAGCTGGACGGCCGCGGCATCGAGATGGACGACATAGGGCTGCGCCGCCCCACCCTCGACGACGTGTTCCTGTCCCTGACCGGCCACGCCGCCGAGGAGAAGCCCGAGGACGACGGGGCCGCCGGGAAACCCAAGGCCCGCAAGCGCACGAAGGAGACCGCCAAGTGACTGCCGGAACCGACACCGTGCCCGTCGCGGCGCCCGCCAACCGCGTCACCCAGTCCGTCCGCGACTCCCTGGTCGTCGCCCAGCGGAACCTGATCCGCATGGGCCGCATTCCCGAGATGCTCATCTTCGGGCTGATCCAGCCCATCATGTTCGTGGTGCTGTTCACCTACGTGTTCGGCGGCTCGATCCAGGTCGGCTCGTCCAGCTCCACCCAGGCCTACCGCGAGTTCCTGATGGCCGGCATCTTCGCCCAGACCGTCACGTTCGCCACGGCGGGCGCGGGCGCGGGCATCGCCGACGACATGCACAAGGGCCTCATCGACCGCTTCCGCTCCCTGCCGATGGCACGCGGCGCGGTGCTGACCGGCCGTACCATCGCCGACCTGGTGCAGACGGCGCTCACCCTCGTCGTCCTGGCGGTCGTCGCCCTGATCGTCGGATGGCGCACGCACGAGAACTTCGGCAAGGTGCTCGTCGGATTCGGTCTGCTCCTGCTGCTCGGGTACGCGTTCTCGTGGATCGGCGCGCTCATCGGCCTCTCCGTGCGCACCCCGGAAGCGGCGACCTCGGGCGGCCTGATCTGGCTGTTTCCGCTGACCTTCATCTCGAACGCGTTCGTGGACGCCAACCAGATGCCGTCCTTCCTGCGGCACATCGCGGAGTGGAACCCGTTCAGCGCCACCGTGCAGGCGTGCCGTGAGCTGTTCGGCAACCTTCCCCCGGGCTTCCGGACGCCCGACGCCTGGCCCATGCAGCACCCCGTGTGGGCCTCGCTGATCTGGTCGGTCGCGATCATCCTGCTCTTCCGCACACTGGCGGTCCGCAAGTACCGCAGCGCGACGGCGTGACACGGCGGTGAGCCCCGCGGCGAGGCCGGAGGCCCGCCGCGACGCCGCCCGAACGCGACGCGGCCCCAGGGGCGCACAGGAGGCGCCCTGGGGCCGCGGAGCGTCGGGAGGGCTCAGCCCTGGTAGGGCTCGGCCTTGAGGATCTTCACCATGGCCTTCTTGCCGTTCGGCAGTTCGTACTCGGCGTCCTCGCCGACCTTCTTGCCGTTCACGCCCGTGCCCAGCGGGGACTGCGGCGAGTAGGTCTCGATGTCCCCGCTCGCGTACTCGCGGGAGGCCAGCAGGAAGGTCAGGGTGTCGTCCTCGTCACCGTCGAAGGCGATCGTGACGACCATGCCCGGCGCCACCACGCCCTCGGCCGCCGGAGCCTCGCCGACCTTGGCGTTCTCCAGGAGCTGGGTCAGCTGGCGCACACGGAGCTCCTGCTTGCCCTGCTCCTCCTTGGCCGCGTGGTACCCGCCGTTCTCACGCAGGTCGCCCTCCTCGCGCGCGGCCGCGATCTTGGCGGCGATCTCCGTGCGCGCAGGACCAGAAAGGTACTCCAGCTCGGCCTTGAGCTGGTTGTACGCCTCCTGGGTCAGCCAGGTGACGTTCTCGCTGGTCTGGGTCACAGGTGCTCCTCGTCGGTACTGGGAATACAAAGCATCGCCCTACCCAGAAGCATGTTCCTTCACGGGTGGGCGAAACCACGAGCCTAACAATTCACCGGCGAAAGGGGGAGGACATAAGCCATCAGAATTACGTCACCGCAGGTCAGCGCCTACGCGACACGAGTGACGTCAGTCGGCGTGACAGCCCAGCAGCTCCGCCGTCGTCCCCGGCGCGGTGGTGCGCAGCGTGACGACCTTGTCGATCCGCGTGGCGTGCCCGCCGAACCGGAAGTCCGCGCGGCCCACCTCGGTGCCGTCCGCAGCCTGGGACCGCAGGGTGCAGTAGCCGTCGGCGTCCGCGTCCTTGCGTACTTCGAGATGGGCCTTGACCGTGTCCTGCGAGGTCTCGAACGTGATGACCTGGCCGCTGATCTTGTTCTGGCCCACGTAGTGGTACCCGAACCAGCCGACCAGCACGAGCAGCGCCGCCCCCAGCACACTGCCGACGATCTTGAGTGTCCGGTCGGCGCGCTCGTCCGCGGAGCGCCCGTAGCGGCCCTCGGGCGGCCGCGTGCTCACCGTAGTCATGATCGTCCTCTCGGCCGGGGCGGGACGGATGTCCCGAAACGGACGTCCGGGGACCGCACCCGGAATTTTTCACCCCACGATTCGGTCACTATAGAAGCCGCCCATCGCGCCGCATCACACCGGGCGCCGACTTGCCGACTTACCGAGGATCGAGTCTTGACTGACCAACTGCGACTGATGGCCGTGCACGCCCACCCCGACGACGAGTCGAGCAAGGGGGCGGCCACCATGGCGAAGTACGTGTCCGAGGGGGTGGACGTGCTGGTGGTGACCTGCACGGGCGGGGAGCGCGGCTCCATCCTCAACCCGAAGCTGCAGGGCGACAAGTACATCGAGGAGCACATCCACGAGGTACGCAAGAAGGAGATGGACGAGGCCCGGGAGATCCTCGGCGTCAAGCAGGAGTGGCTGGGCTTCGTCGACTCGGGTCTGCCCGAGGGCGACCCGCTGCCCCCGCTGCCGGAGGGCTGCTTCGCGCTGGAGGACGTCGACAAGGCGGCCGGCGAGCTGGTCCGCAGGATCCGCGCGTTCCGCCCGCAGGTGATCACCACCTACGACGAGAACGGCGGCTATCCGCACCCCGACCACATCATGACCCACAAGATCTCGATGGTGGCGTTCGAGGGCGCGGCGGACACCGAGAAGTACCCGGAGGGCGAGTTCGGCCCGGCGTGGCAGCCGCTCAAGCTGTACTACAACCAGGGCTTCAACCGTCCCCGCACCGAGGCGCTGCACAAGGCGATGCTCGAGCGGGGCCTGGAGTCGCCCTACGGGGAGTGGCTGAAGCGGTGGGACGAGTTCGAGCGCGCGGAGCGCACGCTGACCACCCACGTCCCGTGCGCGGACTTCTTCGAGATCCGCGACAAGGCGCTGATCGCGCACCGCACGCAGATCGACCCCGACGGCGGCTGGTTCCGCGTCCCGCTGGACCTGCAGAAGCAGGTCTGGCCGACGGAGGAGTACGAGCTGGCGAAGTCCCTCGTGGACACGTCGCTCCCGGAGGACGACCTCTTTGCAGGCATCCGCTAGCCCTGAGGGACAATGCCTGACATGAGCGCAAGCGTGAGCCTGGCCGTGACGCACCTCGTGCCGCTGGCCGAGGTCGATCAGAACAAGGTCACCCCCGGCGTCCTCGGCTTCATCGTCTTCGCGGTGATGGCAGTGGCGGTGTGGGGACTGATGAAGTCCATGAACAAGCACATGGGGAAGGTGTCCTTCGAGGAGGACCCGTCCGCCTCCGGCGAGGAGGCCGGGAAGAAGGGCCCGGGCGCGGCGAAGGGGGCCCCGAAGGCCCAGCAGGGCTGACGGTCCTCCGGCCCTTCGCCCCCTTCCCCTGCTCGGACGGGCTTGCGGTCCGCGGTGCCGCGAACGGTTTCGGCCGATTCGGCACCGCCGGGCGGCGTCGTCGTGACGGCCGGAAAAGGGTCGTAGGTGCGGAAAGCACCCCAGGCCCGCCCGGTGGGCCTGCTCTTCTCCGCGGCGCCCGATGCCGTGGGAGAGTGGAACGGTGAACCGACTGGCCCATGAGACGTCCCCGTATCTGCTCCAGCACGCCGACAACCCCGTCGACTGGTGGCCCTGGTCGGCCGAGGCCTTCGACGAGGCCCGCAGGCGGAACGTGCCCGTCCTGCTGAGTGTCGGGTACAGCAGTTGTCACTGGTGCCACGTCATGGCGCACGAGTCCTTCGAGGACCGGCGCACCGCCGACTACCTCAACGAGCACTTCGTCAGCGTCAAGGTCGACCGCGAGGAGCGGCCCGACGTCGACGCCGTCTACATGGAGGCCGTGCAGGCCGCCACCGGCCACGGCGGCTGGCCCATGACCGTCTTCCTCACCCCCGACGCCGAGCCCTTCTACTTCGGTACCTACTTCCCGCCCGCCCCCCGCCACGGCATGCCCTCCTTCCGGCAGGTCCTCGAAGGCGTCCGGCAGGCCTGGGCCGATCGCCGGGACGAGGTGACCGAGGTCGCCGCGAAGATCGCGCGGGACCTCGCCCAGCGCGAGATCAGCTACGGCGACACCCGCACACCCGGCGAGGAGGAACTCGCCCAGGCCCTCCTCGGACTCACCCGCGAGTACGACGAGCAGCGCGGCGGCTTCGGCGGGGCGCCCAAGTTCCCGCCGTCCATGGTCATCGAGTTCCTGCTGCGCCACCATGCCCGCACCGGTTCCGAGGGCGCCCTGCAGATGGCGCGGGACACCTGTGAGCGCATGGCCCGAGGCGGTCTCTACGACCAGCTCGGCGGCGGTTTCGCCCGCTACTCCGTCGACCGGGAGTGGGTGGTTCCGCACTTTGAGAAGATGCTCTACGACAACGCCCTGCTGTGCCGTGTCTACGCGCATCTGTGGCGTGCCACCGGCTCGGACCTCGCCCGCCGGGTCGCCCTGGAGACCGCCGACTTCATGGTGCGGGAACTGCGCACCGCCGAGGGCGGGTTCGCCTCCGCGCTCGACGCCGACAGCGACGACGGCACGGGTCGGCACGTGGAGGGCGCCTACTACGTGTGGACCCCGCAGCAGCTTCGCGAGGCACTGGGGGACGACGACGCCGAACTTGCCGCCCAGTACTTCGGGGTGACCGAGGAGGGTACGTTCGAGCACGGTTCCTCCGTCCTGCGACTCCCGCAGCAGGAGGGCGTGTTCGACGCCCGGCGGATCGAGTCGATCCGGGGCCGCCTCTTCCGGAAGCGGGCCGAGCGCCCCGCCCCGGGCCGTGACGACAAGGTGGTCGCCGCCTGGAACGGCCTCGCGATCGCCGCGCTCGCCGAGACCGGCGCGTACTTCGACCGCCCCGACCTCGTGGACGCCGCACTCGGCGCCGCCGACCTGCTCGTACGCCTGCACCTGGACGAGCACGCCCGTCTGTCCCGTACGTCGAAGGACGGCCGGGCGGGCGCGAACGCGGGCGTGCTGGAGGACTACGCGGACGTCGCGGAGGGGTTCCTGGCGCTCGCCTCCGTCACCGGCGAGGGGGTGTGGCTGGAGTTCGCCGGTTTCCTGCTCGACCATGTGCTCACGCGGTTCACCGACGGCAGCGGCGCGCTCTACGACACCGCCGCGGACGCCGAGCAGCTCATCCGCCGCCCCCAGGACCCCACCGACAACGCGACCCCGTCGGGCTGGACCGGCGCCGCGGGTGCCCTGCTGTCGTACGCGGCCCAGACCGGTTCGGAACCCCACCGGGCCGCCGCCGAGCGGGCGTTGGGCGTTGTCAAGGCGCTCGGGCCGCGGGTGCCGCGCTTCATCGGGTGGGGGCTCGCGGTCGCCGAGGCGCTCCTGGACGGGCCGCGCGAGGTGGCGATCGTCGGTCCGGCGCTCGACGACCCCGCCACAAGGACCCTGCACCGCACGGCACTGCTGGGCACGGCGCCCGGGGCGGTGGTGGCGCTCGGCACTCCGGGGAGTGATGAGCTGCCGCTCCTGGTTGACCGGATTCTGGTCGATGATGAGCCGACCGCGTACGTCTGCCGTAACTTCACGTGCGATGTCCCGACCACCGACCCGGACCGTCTCCGCAACGCGCTGAGCGGCTGAAACGCCCCATCGGGCGATTGGCGCCAGATGGTCGGATTGAGCGGGTGTTCCTGTAGATCCCCGTAAGGAACTGGCCGTTCCGAAACAAGCTATTTATCTGAAGAGCTCCCTGCCTTCACAGTTCCCTCCTAGTCTCTCCATGGTGACGCGACAGCAGTAACTCGCTGTCGCGACAGGGGGTTTGGGGATCTGGGGGGGGGGATCTTTTTGCTGACGTCTGTCTTCGTTGCCGTCGTCTCACTCGCCTTGTTCTGGATGGCGGCCTTCACTCTGTGGTGGCAGATGCACGCGTGGCGTACGCCCGAGGTGCTCGCCTCCACCCGGTTCAGCAGCCCGGACGGCGGGGAGCACGTCTCGTTCTCGCTGCTGCTGCCCGCGAGACACGAGCAGGCCGTGCTGGACCACACGATCCAGCGGCTGCTCGAGTCGACCCACACCGACTTCGAGATCATCGTCATCGTGGGACACGACGACCCCGAGACCACCGCGGTCGCCCGCAGGGCCGCGGCCCGGGACGCACGGGTCCGTGTCGTCGTCGACCACCACGAGAAGAAGAACAAGCCGAAGGCCATGAACACGGCGCTGCCGCACTGCCGCGGCGACGTCGTCGGAGTCTTCGACGCCGAGGACCAGGTCCACCCGGAGCTGCTCGCCCACGTCGACCACGCGTTCCGCACCACGGGCGCCGACGTCGTCCAGGGCGGGGTGCAGCTCATCAACTTCCACTCGAGCTGGTACAGCCTGCGCAACTGCCTGGAGTACTTCTTCTGGTTCCGCTCCCGGCTGCACTTGCACGCGCAGAAGGGGTTCATCCCGCTCGGCGGCAACACCGTCTTCGTACGGACCGACGTGCTCAGGGAGGCCGACGGCTGGGACCCGAACTGCCTCGCCGAGGACTGCGACCTGGGCGTCAGGCTCTCCAGCGTCGGCAAGAAGGTCGTCGTCGCCTACGACTCCGACATGGTGACCCGGGAGGAGACCCCCGGCTCGCTGATGTCGCTGCTCAAGCAGCGCACCCGCTGGAACCAGGGCTTCCTGCAGGTCTACCGCAAGAAGGACTGGCAGCAGTTGCCCGGCTTCGGGCGGCGGATGCTCGCCCGCTACACCCTCATGACGCCGTTCCTCCAGGCCTTCTCCGGCGTCATCATCCCGCTCAACGCCGCGATCGCCCTCTTCCTGGACGTGCCCGTCGGCATCGCCTTCCTCACCTTCCTGCCACTGGTCACCGCGGCGGTCACCTTCGTCTTCGAGGTCGTGGGGCTGCACGACTTCGGCAAGCAGTACGGGCTGCGCGTGCGCTTCGTCCACTACGTGAAGCTCGTCCTGGGCGGCCCCTTCTACCAGGTGCTCCTCGCCGGCGCCGCGATCCGTGCCGTCTGGCGCGAGCAGCGCGGCCGCAACGACTGGGAGCTGACCAGCCACGTCGGCGCCCACCTGACCACGGCGGGCGTGATCCGCGAGTCCCGA
The DNA here is from genome assembly GCF_055565775.1 of Streptomyces sp. NPDC028331. NCBI lineage: Bacteria > Bacillati > Actinomycetota > Actinomycetes > Kitasatosporales > Streptomycetaceae > Streptomyces > Streptomyces sp. NPDC028331. The sequence continues at coordinate 50,059 of NZ_JBVHTR010000023.1, forward strand.
GAGGACGTTGCTGCGTGACCTCCACTCTTCCCGCGGTGACCGGCTCCAAGGTCCCCGCGCAGGGCACACCTGTCCCCGAAGCCGTCCCCGCCGCCGGCCCGGCGTTCCGTTTCCGCGGCTCCCGCCCGGATCTGGCGCTGTGCGCGGTGCTCCTCGCGGTGATCCTGACGGTGCAGGGCTGGAACATCGCCGACTATCCGGCCCTCAGCGACGACGAGGGCACCTACCTCGCCCAGGCGTGGGCCGTGCAGAACGGCCACGGGCTGGCCCACTACACGTACTGGTACGACCACCCGCCGCTCGGCTGGATCCAGATCGCCCTGCTCACCTGGATCCCCGCCCGCCTCGACGCCGGCCTGATGACGGTCGGCTCGATGCGGTCCGTGATGCTGCTGGTCAGTGCGGTGAGCGCGGTCCTGGTGTACGTCCTCGCCCGCCGTCTGAGGCTGCCGATGTGGGCCGCGGGGCTCGCCATGGTGCTCTTCGGGCTCTCCCCGCTGTCGGTGGTGCTCCAGCGGGAGATCTTCCTCGACAACATCGCGGTGATGTGGACGCTCCTCGCGTTCACCCTGGCCGCGTCCCCGAGCCGCCACCTCTGGCACCACTTCGGCGCCGGCCTCGCCGCCGCCGCGGGCGTCCTGACCAAGGAGACGATGCTGGTCGTCCTGCCCGCCGTCTTCCTGACCATGTGGCGCCACAGCCACCGCGACACCCGGAAGTTCGCGCTCACCGGCGCGATCACGGCGTGCGCGCTGATCGGGCTGTCGTATCCGCTCTTCGCCCTCCTCAAGGGCGAGCTGCTGCCGGGCGCCGGCCATGTCTCGCTGTGGGACGGCATCCGCTACCAGATGAGCCGGGCCGGCTCCGGATTCATCCTCGACCCGGGCTCCGGCTCCCACGGCGTCCTGCACTCCTGGCTCTACTACGACCGGGTCCTGCCGCTCGGCGGTCTCGCCGGGGCGCTGCTGATCCTGCTCACCTGGCGCTGGTCGGTCACCGCGCGGGCGCTCGCCGGGCCCGCGCTCGCCGTCGCCGTCCTGGCCCTGGTCGCGATGCGGCCGAGCGGTTACCTGCCCGCGATGTACGTCATCCAGGCGCTGCCGTTCCTCGCACTGGTCCTGGCGGGCGCCACGGCGAGCGTCGTCCACCTGGTGCTGCACCGGTGGCGCGGCGGGTCCGAGAGGCCGTACGTCACCTGGGCGCGGTACGGCGTGGCGGCGCTGCTCGTGGCCGCCGCCGGGGCGTATGTCGTGCCCCGCTGGTACGACGGCGACCGCACCGCCGTCACCGCCGACGCGGGCGCCCCCTACCGGGCCGCCTCGCACTGGCTCGGCAGCGAGGTCAGCGACCCGGAGGACACCCGGGTCCTCGTCGACGACGCCCTCTGGCTCGACCTGGTGCACGCCGGGTACCGGCCCGGGCTCGGCGTCGTCTGGTTCTACAAGGCCGACCTCGACCCGGCCGTGACCAGGACGATGCCGCGCGGCTGGCGCGACCTCGACTACGTGGTCGCCTCCCCGACGGTGCGGCGCGACGCGGTGAACCTGCCCAACGTCAGGGCCGCGCTCCAGCACTCCACACCCGTCGCCACCTTCGGCAGCGGGCCGGACCGGATCGAGATCCGCCGGATCGACCGGGCCGAGGGAGGAGCCCGATGAGCCACGAATCCACCGTCCCCGGCGAACTGGGCGATCCGGCGGTCCGGGCCGCGGAAGTCGCCGAACCCGGTGCGGTCACCATCGTCGTCCCGACCTTCAACGAGTCCGGGAACATCCGCGAACTGCTGCGCCGGATCACCGAGTCGGTGCCCGCCCGGCTGCCGTGCGAGGTCGTCTTCGTGGACGACTCCACCGACGACACCCCCGACGTGATCGCCCGCGAGGCGCAGGACTGCCCGTTCCCGGTCACCGTGCTGCACCGTGAGGAGCCGGTCGGCGGGCTCGGCGGGGCCGTCGTCGAGGGCATGAAGGCGGCCGGCTCCGACTGGATCGTCGTCATGGACGGCGACCTCCAGCACCCGCCGTCCCTGGTCCCGGAGCTGATCGGCACCGGTGAGCGGGCGAACGCCGGGCTCGTGGTCGCCTCCCGCTACCTCGAGGGCGGCAGCCGTGCCGGACTCGCGGGCGGGTACCGCGTCGCCGTCTCCCGGGGCGCGACCTGGCTGACCAAGACGCTCTTCCCGCGCAGGCTGCGCGGGATCAGCGACCCGATGAGCGGCTTCTTCGCGATCCGCCGCAGCGCCGTCACCGCGGAGGTCCTCCAGCCGCTCGGCTACAAGATCCTCCTGGAACTCGCGGTGCGCGGCAGGCCGCGTGAGGTCGCCGAGGTGCCGTTCGTCTTCCAGGAGCGGTTCGCGGGGGAGTCCAAGTCGACGGCGCAGGAGGGGTTCCGCTTCCTGCGCCACCTGGCGGGGCTGCGCACCGCCTCGCCCCTCGCGCGCATGGTCGCCTTCGGGCTGATCGGCGCGTCCGGCTTCGTACCGAACCTGGTCGGCCTGTGGGCGCTGACCGGGCTCGGAATGCACTACCTGCCGGCGGAGATCCTCGCCAACCAGCTCGGCGTCGCCTGGAACTTCCTGCTCATGGAGCACCTGCTGTTCCGCGAGCGGCGCCGGCACCGCCGCTGGTGGGACCGGGCGGGCCGGTTCGGGCTCCTCGCCAACGCGGACCTGGTGCTGCGCATCCCGCTGATCGCGCTGCTGGTCGGCACGTTCGGCGTGGGCGTACTGCCCGCCACCGCGCTCGCGCTGGTCATGACCTTCGTTCTGCGCTTCTTGGGGACCGAGGCGCTGGTCTATCTGCCGCGCCGGGGCCGGGGGGCTCGGGCCGGACGCCGCACAGCAAGGAGAGCCGTATGAGAACCGTCCGCAGACTCCGCTCGTCCCGCAGACGCAGAACCGCCCTGCTCGCCGTGACCGGCCTGACCGCGGCCCTGCTCCTGACCTCGCCGCAGCCCGCCTCGGCCGCCAACCTCGTCAAGAACCCCGGTTTCGAGACCGACGGCACCGACGGGATGCCGTACTGCTGGGAGAGGTCCGGCTGGGGCGACAACGACTTCACCTTCACCACCACCGGTGACGCCCACTCGGGCGGCAAGGCCATGAAGGTCGCGCTGACCCGCCGCGTGAGCGGCGACCGCAAGGCGCTCATCACCGAGTCCGCGAGCTGCGCCCCGGTGGTGACGCCGGGCAAGCAGTACGACCTGTCGCTCTGGTACAAGTCGACGACCCCGGACACCTCGGTCACCCTGTTCCGGCACGACAAGACGGCGGGCTGGCAGTACTGGACCGACCTCAAGACGCTCGACATGAGTTCCGCCTGGGCGCAGGCGAGCGTGCGCACCCCGGCGGTCCCGGACGGCACCGACCTGATCACCTGGGGTGTGTCGGTGTACGGCACCGGGTCCGTCACCACCGACGACTACACCATGGAGCAGGTCGCCGACCCGCTGCCGCCGCCGCAGTGCACCGGCACGGCGGACCAGTGCGCCAACGGAAGCTGGACGGTCCTGCCCACGCAGAACCCGGTCCGCTCCATGCACTCCGTCGTCCTGAACAACGGCAAGGTGCTGCTGATCGCCGGTTCCGGCAACAGCGAGGAGAACTTCGCGGCGGGCTCGTTCACCAGCGCCGTCTACGACCCGACGAACGGCTCGTACAAGGTGATCCCCACCCCGAAGGACATGTTCTGCGCCGGGCACATCCAGCTCCAGGACGGGCGGGTGCTGGTGCTGAGCGGCAACAAGGCGTATCCGGTTCCGGGCGGGCACGGCTACGAGGGGTTCAAGGACTCGTACATCTTCGACCCCAAGACGGAGACGTACTCCAGGACGAACGACCTCAACGACGGCCACTGGTACCCGTCGGCGACCGAGCTCGGCAACGGTGACGTGATCTCGTTCGGCGGGCTGCGCGAGGACTCCACGGGTTCGGTGACCACCGAGTACTGGTCGGACAAGGACCAGCAGTGGCAGCCGCTGTGGAAGGTCAACCAGACCTGGTCGTACTGGGGCCTGTACCCGTCGATGATCCTGATGCAGGACGGCCGCCTCTTCTACTCGGGCAGCCACGTCTTCGGCAACAACATCCCGGGCACCGGCTCGGCGATCTACGACTACCACGCCAACACCATCACGCAGGTCCCGGGCCTGCAGAACAAGGACGAACGCGACCAGTCGGCGAGCGTGCTGCTGCCCCCGGCGCAGGACCAGAGGGTCCTCACCATCGGCGGCGGCAACATCGACTCCAACCCGGACGCGGGCCGGCTGACGGACATCATCGACCTCAAGCAGGCCAACCCGTCCTACGTCGCCGGGCCGCCGCTGCCGCAGGGCACCGTCGACCTCGGCAACGGCAAGGTCGCGGAGACCGGGAACCAGGGCAAGATGTACGTCTCGGCGGTCCTGATGCCCGACGGCAAGGTGCTGGAGACGGGCGGTGCCCTGCACAACCGGGCCAACCCGGTCTACGAGTCGTCGATCTTCGACCCGAACACCTCCACGTTCGACCCGGTGGCCGCCGACCCCGAGTCGCGCGGCTACCACTCCTCCGCGTTCCTGCTGCCGGACGGCCGCATCATGGCGACCGGCGACAACCCGGGCAACGGCACGTGGAACCACAACGTGTCGATCTACTCGCCGCCGTACCTGTTCAAGGGCACCCGCCCGACGATCACCTCGGTGATCACCAACGAGTGGACGTACGGCACCACGCAGCGCATCACGGTCGACCGGCCCATCGCCAAGGCGGAGCTGATCCGGCCCGCGGCGGTCACCCACTCCTCGGACCCGAACCAGCGGTTCGTGGACCTGCCGCTGTCGGTGGACGGCAACAACGTCGACCTGAACGTGACGAGCAACCCCGACCTGGCCCCGCCCGGCTGGTACATGCTCTTCGCGGTCGACGCCAACGGCGTCCCCTCGGTGGCCAAGTGGGTCCACCTCCAGGGCCCGGCGGCCCTGTCCGCGGAGGTGGCCTCGCCCCACGTCCACTCCTTCGCCGACTCGCTTCAGGGGAAGACGACGGGCGCCGGCACCAGGCGCACCTCGCAGAAGGTCAGCCCGACGATCTCCGGCTGCGACCGCCACTACGGCTCGGTCAACGTATGCGTGCCGACGGTGTTCCCGCCGCAGGTGAGGAAGACGACGGCCGCCCGCTGCGCCTGGCTGAAGGCGAACGACTACGGCCGCCTGGAGGTCAACGGCAAGGACGACCCGCTGGGCCTGGACCCGAACGCGGACGGGGTGGCGTGTTCCAGGGGTGACATGAAGAGGCGTTAGCCCGGGCTCGACACCTGCGCGAGGGCGCGCTCCACGATCGCCTCCAACTGGTCGTGGTGCGCGCCCTTCCAGTACGCGCGGCCGCAGTCGAGGCAGCGGGCGAAGACGTCGTACGTCCGCCGGGTGCCGTGTTCGAGCTGGTCGGCGACCTCCTCCTTGGTCGCGTCGCGGAGCAGCCCGTTGCAGGCCGTGCAGCGCGTCCACGGCCGCAGCTCGGGTGCGAACCGGTCCAGGACGTCCCGCAGTTGCTCCTCGGGCCGGGTGCTGTAGACGAACGCGCCCGCCCACAGCTCGCGGCGGCGCAGCAGCCCCCGGTCACGGCTGAGCATCACCCGGCGCTCGGCGGCGGACCGGGCCGCGAGGGCCGCGTCGCCGATGTCCGTGGACTCGTACGCCGCGTCCACGCCGAGCAGTCGCAGCCGGCGGGCCAGGGTGCCCAGGTGGACGTCGAGGAGGAAGCGGAGCGGGGCGCCGGGGACCTGCTGGGGCCGCTCGACGGGACGCACCTCGACGGTCTCCCCGGCGGCCGGCACATGGGACGCGGCCACGGCACGGCCGTCCACGACGAGCGCCCCGACCTCGGTGAGCGGCACACCCAGCGACTCGACGACGTGACCGAGCGTGGACGCCCCGTCGGTGACGACCTCCGTGGGGCGACCGCGCCGCGCGTGCGGGACGAAGAGCCCCAGCTCGGGGGCGAACTCGATGTGGATCTCGGGTCCGTTCACCTGGTCAGGATGGCACGCGGGCGGCTCAGGAGCCTTCGGGTTTCCGCTCCAGTCCGTGTTCCATGACGTCCAGCGCCCGGTCCATCAGGTCATGGAGCTCGCCCTCGAAGCCGTTCTCCGCCCAGTACATGGAGACCTCCATCATGCCGCCGATGAGGGCCATCGCGCAGACGCGCACTTCGAGGCCGTCCGGGTCGCGGCCGGTGCGCTCCGCGAGGGCCTGGCGGAGCAGGCGCCCGGTCTCCGACATGCTCTCGAAGTACCGGGAGCGGACGGCCGGGACCTGCACCCCGAGCCGCGCCCGCAGCCGGAGCACCTCGGGGTCCTCCTGCTCGCTCAGGTCGAGGGCCTTGTGCATCACGTACCGGATGGAGTCCATCCAGGGCTCGTCCCCGGGCCGTGCGCGCAACTCCTCCAGCATCAGGGGGTCGTACTCGTCCGTGAGGACGATGTCCTCCTTGGTCGGGAAGTAACGGAAGACGGTGGACGGCGACACCTCGGCCCGGTCGGCGATCTGCTCGATCGTCGTGGCGTCGTACCCCTGCTCTCTGATCAACGCGTAGGTCGCGGCGCGGATGGCCTCGCGGGTCTTGATCTTCTTCCGCTCGCGCAGTCCGAGTCGGGGGCGGTCGGCGGGGGAGTAGGGGGAACGTGCGGCCGTCATGACGGTCATTGTCCGGCATCCGCTCCGGTGGCGACCAAGGCCGGGCTGCCTGCGGCTCGCCCCGTGCGGTGGTCGGAATCCCAGGCCGACCGGCCTGGAGGAGGCTCGCGGGGCTCAAGGGACGGGGCGGGAACATCGAACGGACGCGCCCCTCACGGGCCGACTGGGCGGCGCCCGGCATCACAGCAGGACCGCGCCGGCTTCGAGACTGCCGTCGCGGTGTGCTCGTGTGACTGTTCTCGGGGTCACGTGCACCCGGGCGCGTCACCCGACGCCCCGGGCCTCGGCGGATAACTCTGTCACGGTGAGAAGACGGGCACTGTGCGCTGCACACGTTTCCAGGGGGCCGGGCCTGACACGGCGGCGTTTTCTGCGGGCAGGCGCTTCGGCTGCAGCCATGACCCGGGCTGGTCAGCCCATGGCCGCCGCACAGGTCGTTCCCCGCCTGATCACCGACCGCCAGTTGATCATCCTCTGCGATCAGCAGTCACAGTCCGTAATCCTCACGGACGCCGGAACCCTCAGGGCCCACCGCGAGCGCGGACTGGACCTGACCGCGCTTTGGTCCTGGTCTCCCGCATCGGCCGTGGAGCTGGCCGACCTGCTGCCGTCCAGGAGCTGGATCAATGTGAGCGAGGCCAAACAAGTCGGGACGCCGGACGGCACGCTGCTCCTGGCCTGTGCTTCGGGTGGTATGGCCGTCGCCTTCGACCCTGGGCGGGGATCCGCTTACTGGGCGACGAACGTCCCCGGCTCGAGCAATCTTCACAGTCTGGAAATGCTGCCGGACGGGAATATCGCCGTGGCCGCCAGCACGGGCGGTTACATCCGTGTGTACACATCGTCCCAGGGTCCACGCTCCAGCGACTACGTGCAGCACCCTCTGCCCGGGGCCCACGCCCTCTCGTGGGACGAGGGGCAGCGTCTGCTGTGGGCGCTCGGCGCCTCGGAGCTGCACGCACTCGCTGTCGACGGGACCAGGGCCGCACCGAGCCTCACCCTGCGACGCCGGCTTGCCCTGCCCGACGAGGACGGCCACGACCTCGCTCCTGTCGTCGGCGTCCCCGATGACCGCTGGGTGACCACAGGCCGCCATGTGTACCGGGTTTCCCTGACGAGCGGAAAATTCGCTCGCGTCACCGCACCCAGCGGCATCGACAAGGCTCACGTCAAGAGCATCAGCCAGCACCCGACAACAGGCCAGGTCATCATGGTCAGCCCCGACGATCGGACCTCCTGCGGTTGGTGCAGTTCGCGTGTCGACTTCGTGGATCCGAGCCGGCAGGACGCATTGATCGGCACAAGTGTGTACAAGGCGCGATGGTGGCTCGAGGGCCGGCCGGGTGGCTGAGCCGGCTCGGTGCGGGTGGCGTCCTCGCCGGCTCGACCGTGCAGGAGGTCGTCGGTCTCGTTCCCGGCGCCGAACGGGAACGGCCATGGCTTTGGGAAGCCATGGCCGCGGGGAAAGCGCCTCGATCCGCTAGGCGTGCTGGTACGCCACCAGTGAGATGCACACGTAGTGCACGACGAAGGCGGCCAGCGTGAAGGAGTGGAAGACCTCGTGGAAGCCGAACCAGCGCGGTGACGGGTTCGGCCGCTTGATCCCGTAGATCACGCCCCCGGCGCTGTAGAGCAGTCCGCCGACGATGACGAGCACGAGGACGGCGATCCCGCCCGTCTGCAGGAAGTCGGGGAGGAAGAAGACCGCCGCCCAGCCCATCGCGATGTAGCAGGGCGTGTACAGCCAGCGCGGGGCGCCGACCCAGAAGACCCGGAAGACTATGCCGGCCGCCGCCGCGGCCCAGATGCCCCACAGCAGCCACTGCCCCTTCGCGCCCGGCAGGAGCAGCAGGGTCAGCGGCGTGTACGTGCCCGCGATGATCAGGAAGATGTTCGCGTGGTCGAGCCGGCGGAGCACGCCGTCCATGCGCGGGCTCCAGTTGCCGCGGTGGTAGAGCGCGCTCACGCCGAAGAGCAGACAGGCCGTCAGGGCGTAGATTCCGCAGGCGATTCTGCCGCGCGTGGAGTCCGCGAGGGCCGTGAGGACCAGGCCCGCGACGAGGACGGCGGGGAACATCCCGAGGTGCAGCCAGCCGCGGAGCTTCGGCTTGACCGGGTGAGGCAGGGAGAGCGCCACGGGACCGCGGCCGGCTGCCGGCGGGTCCGTGGGCGCGTCGGGGACGGACGCAGTCATGCGCCGCATGGTACCTACGGAACCGTAAGTTGTGGATCAAAGTGCGACCTGTATCACCCGACCCGTCCGGCCTGTGGCGATATGGGCGCCGCGCAAAAAAACCTTCTGTCGAACTCTACGTGCACGCAAAGAAACGCGGAAACGTGTGGCGATCCCCACTCCGCTCAGGTGTGACGTCCTCTGGACAGATGCGCAATCTCGTCGGATGATCAAATGAGTGCGGTCGGCACCGGATGAGCGGCTACGAAGCATCCGGGTCGCAGCCCCCACGGGGCAATCAACACAAAATCCCTCATCTAGGAGCGATCGTGGCGCGCGACATCGCGGCTCCCTCAACCGTCCCCACCCAGCACAAGGAACTGATCTCGTGGGTCAACGAGATCGCGGAACTTACGCAGCCGGACAGCGTGGTCTGGTGTGACGGATCCGAGGCCGAATACGAGCGCTTGTGCGATGAGCTCGTCCGCAAGGGCACCTTCAGGAAGCTCGACCCGATCAAGCGCCCGAACTCGTACTACGCCGCCTCCGACCCCACGGACGTGGCCCGGGTCGAGGACCGGACGTTCATCTGCTCCGAGAAGGAGGAGGACGCGGGTCCGACCAACCACTGGAAGGCCCCCGCGGAGATGCGGGAGATCTTCCAGGGTGAGAACGGCCTGTTCCGCGGCTCCATGCGCGGCCGGACGATGTACGTCGTGCCCTTCTGCATGGGCCCGCTCGGCTCGCCGCTCTCCGCGATCGGCGTGGAGATCACGGATTCCGCGTACGTCGCGGTCTCCATGCGCACCATGACGCGCATGGGGCAGGCGGTCCTGGAGGAACTCGGCTCCGAGGGCTTCTTCGTCAAGGCCGTGCACTCGCTGGGCGCCCCGCTGGAGCCCGGCCAGGAGGACGTGCCCTGGCCCTGCAACCCGACCAAGTACATCTCGCACTTCCCGGAGTCCCGCGAGATCTGGTCGTACGGCTCCGGCTACGGCGGCAACGCGCTGCTCGGCAAGAAGTGCTACGCGCTGCGTATCGCCTCCGTCATGGCGCGTGACGAGGGCTGGCTGGCCGAGCACATGCTGGTCCTCAAGCTGACCCCGCCGCAGGGCGAGTCCAAGTACGTCGCCGCCGCCTTCCCGAGCGCCTGCGGCAAGACGAACCTCGCCATGCTGGAGCCGACGATCTCCGGCTGGACGGTCGAGACGATCGGCGACGACATCGCGTGGATGCGGTTCGGCGAGGACGGCCGGCTCTACGCGATCAACCCCGAGGCGGGCTTCTTCGGCGTCGCGCCCGGCACCGGTGAGCACACCAACGCCAACGCGATGAAGACGCTGTGGGGCAACGCGGTCTTCACCAACGTCGCCCTCACCGACGACAACGACATCTGGTGGGAGGGCATGACCGAGGAGTCGCCCGCCCACCTGACCGACTGGAAGGGCAACGACTGGACGCCGGAGTCCGGGACCCCGGCGGCCCACCCCAACGCCCGCTTCACGGTCCCGGCCTCGCAGTGCCCGATCATCGCGCCGGAGTGGGAGGACCCCAAGGGCGTGCCGATCTCGGCGATCCTCTTCGGCGGCCGCCGCGCCACCGCGGTCCCGCTCGTGACGGAGTCGTTCGACTGGAACCACGGTGTGTTCCTGGGCGCCAACGTGGCCTCCGAGAAGACCGCCGCGGCCGAGGGCAAGGTCGGCGAGCTGCGCCGCGACCCGTTCGCGATGCTGCCGTTCTGCGGTTACAACATGGGCGACTACATGGCCCACTGGATCGACGTCGCCAAGGACAAGGACCAGTCCAAGCTGCCGAAGATCTACTACGTCAACTGGTTCCGCAAGAACGACGAGGGCAAGTTCGTCTGGCCCGGCTTCGGCGAGAACAGCCGCGTCCTGAAGTGGATCGTGGAGCGCCTGGAGGGCAGGGCCGAGGGCGTCGAGACCCCGATCGGCATCCTGCCGACCAAGGAGGCCCTGGACACGAACGGCCTCGAACTGTCCGAGTCCGACCTGGAGTTCCTGCTCACGGTCGACAAGGAGGTCTGGCGCGAGGAGGCCGCCCTGGTCCCCGAGCACCTCAACACCTTCGGCGACCACACCCCCAAGGAGCTGTGGGACGAGTACCGCGCCCTGGTCCAGCGCCTGGGCTGACGCCCCCATGAGTTCCGCGGCCGGCCCGACCTGCCCTGACCTGCAACGTCGTCCCGGCCGGCCGCGGGAGCAACATCATCACATTTCCGGTCCGGGCCCGCACCGTACAACGGCGTACGGTGCGGGCCCGGACCGGTCCGCGCGCGTACGCCCATACGCGCCGCGCGGCAGGGGAAAAGAGTGCGTGTATGGGCAATTCACCTATGGTGCTGTCGTGCGCGGAATTCTGCTGGCCGGGGGCACCGGCTCGAGGCTGTGGCCGTTGACCCGCTCGGTGTCGAAACAACTGCTGCCGGTCTTCGACAAGCCGATGGTCTACTACCCGCTGTCCACGCTGGTGATGGCCGGCGTCCGGGAGATCCTGATCATCACCACCCCGGAAGACCAGTGCCAGTTCCGCCGACTGCTCGGCGACGGAGGCCAACTGGGCCTGCGGCTGGAATACCGGGCGCAGGAGCGCCCGGAGGGCATCGCCCACGCTTTCGTCCTGGGGGCCGACTTCATCGGCGACGAGCCGGTCGCGCTGATCCTGGGCGACAACATCTTCCACGGCACCGGCCTCGGCACACGGCTGGCCCGCCACGGCGAGCTGAAGGGCGGCAGGGTGTTCGCCCACCAGGTCGCCAACCCCTCGGCGTACGGCGTCGTGGAGTTCGATGAGCAGGGTCGCGTGCTGTCCATCGAGGAGAAGCCGGCCCGGCCGAAGTCCCGGTACGCCGTGCCCGGCCTGTACTTCTACGACAACCAGGTCGTCGAGATCGCGGCCGGTCTGCGGCCCAGCGCCCGGGGCGAGTTGGAGATCACCGACCTCAACCGCGTCTACCTGGAGGCCGGGACGCTGCAGGTCACCCGGCTCGACCGGGGCACCGCGTGGCTGGACACCGGCACCTTCACCTCCCTGGTCCAGGCCTCGGAGTTCGTCCGCGTGATCGAGGAACGCCAGGGCTTCAAGGTGGGATGCGTCGAGGAGGCGGTCTGGCGGGCCGGCCTGATCGACGACGACCGGCTCCGGGAACTGGCCCGGCCGCTGCTCAAGAGCGGCTACGGCCGCTATCTGCTGGGCCTGCTCGAGGACCCGGACTCCCGATGCGTCATCGCGCCGCCGAGGAGGGGCGCGGACACCGGAACGCGGCGCGAGGAAATGCTGCACACCGGACCGGGTGCCGTGGTGTGACGCCTCCTTCTGCCGACTAAAGTCGCGCGGCCGACGTCCCGAAGACAGGGACGTCGTGTTCGGAAATTTTCCGAAGAAGCTGCGTGGTGGAAGGAAGAAATCACGTGCGACCACTGGCCATTGAAGGGGCCTGGGTGGACACGCCCAGGGTGTTCGCGGACGACAGGGGTCGATTCCACGAGTGGTTCAAGGACGAGAGATTCCAGGATTCCATCGGCCAGGGGCTCCGCCTCGCCCAGGCCAACTGCTCTCGTTCGGTTCGGGGAACCCTGCGCGGAATTCACTATGCGTCGGTTCCGCCGGGCCAGGCGAAGTACGTCACGTGTGTCAGCGGCGCCGTCCTCGACGTGGTGGTCGACATCCGCACCGGTTCCCCGACGTTCGGGAAATGGGAGGCGGTGCGGCTGGACGACACGACGCACCGCTGTGTCTACCTCTCCGAGGGGCTCGGTCATGCCTTCATGGCGCTGGAGGACAACTCCACCGTCGTCTACCTGTGTTCGGAGGGGTACGCGCCGCAGCGGGAGTTCGGGATCCATCCGCTCGACCCGGCGCTGGGCATCGCCTGGCCCGACGACCTCGTGCCGTGCCTGTCCGGCAAGGACGCGGCGGCGCCCACGCTCGAGGAGGCGGAGCGGCAGGGGCTGCTGCCCTCCTTCGAGGCCTGCGGCGCCTATCGCAGAAGTCTCGCCGTAGCCGCACTCCACTGACCGGAATTTCTGCCACGGCATCGCGCCATTCCCGCTTCGGCAATTCCGTCGGTGCGCCGGACGATGCATTACAGCCACCCGGGTGATCTTGGACTATGCCAGGAGCCAATTCGTAATCATTCCATCTCCGGAAGTGAACAATGGCTCTGCCCGTGGCCACGGACGGGTGAGCGCACTCAGGGCGTGCGCTTGCGGTGTGGTCGCTACCCCAAGTTTCGCGAGGGAAGGTTCTCAGTGAGCCGTAGAACAATGCGAAGTTCGCGCGTGAAATCCGCCACGATGGTTTCGGTGGGCGCGCTCGCCGTCATCCTCAATGTCGCGCCGAGCGCGGAGGCCATCGCCGACGCGATCCACCGGGCCGGCGCGATCAGGGCCGTCGAACAACCGGGACCTCAGGGGCCGCAGGGGCCGCAGGGTGTGACGGGGGCGCAGGGTGTCCAGGGCCCGCAGGGCTTCCAGGGCACGCCGGGCGTCCAGGGGCCGCAGGGGCCGCAGGGTGTGACGGGGGCGCAGGGTGTCCAGGGCAAGCAGGGGGTCCAGGGCACGCCGGGCGTCCAGGGGCCGCAGGGCGTGACGGGGGCACAGGGTGTCCAGGGCTCGCAGGGCTTCCAGGGCAAGCAGGGGGTCCAGGGCACGCCGGGTGTCCAGGGGTCGCAGGGTGTGACCGGGGCGCAGGGTGTCCAGGGGTCGCAGGGCTTCCAGGGCACCCAAGGCACCCAGGGCACGGCGGGTGTGCAGGGGACCCAGGGTGTGCCAGGCGTCCAGGGCTCGCAAGGCTTCCAGGGGAATCAGGGCACGCAAGGCACGCAGGGCAATCAGGGTGTGCCAGGCGTCCAGGGCTCGCAAGGCTTCCAGGGGAATCAGGGCACCCAAGGCACGCAGGGGACCCAGGGTGTGCCAGGCGTCCAGGGCTCGCAAGGCTTCCAGGGGAATCAGGGCACCCAAGGCACGCAGGGGACCCAGGGTGTGCCAGGCGTCCAGGGCTCGCAAGGCTTCCAGGGGAATCAGGGTACGCAGGGTACTCAGGGCACCACCGGGGCACAGGGCTCTCAGGGCGATGTGGGTGCGACGGGTCCGCAGGGCGTCCAGGGTTCGCAGGGCTTCCAGGGCGATGTGGGTGCGACGGGTCCGCAGGGTTCGCAAGGCGATGTGGGTGCGACGGGTCCGCAGGGTTCGCAGGGCGATGTGGGTGCCACGGGTCCGCAGGGTTCCCAGGGTGACGTCGGTGCGACGGGTCCGCAGGGCTCTCAGGGTGACGTCGGCGCCACGGGCCCCCAGGGCTCCCAGGGTGACGTGGGCGCCACCGGTCCGCAGGGCTCCCAGGGTGATGTCGGCGCCACCGGTCCGCAGGGCGTCCAGGGTTCGCAGGGCTTCCAGGGCGATGTGGGTGCGACGGGTCCGCAGGGTTCGCAGGGCGATGTCGGTGCGACGGGTCCGCAGGGTTCGCAGGGCTTCCAGGGCGATGTCGGTGCCACGGGTCCGCAGGGTTCGCAGGGCGATGTCGGTGCCACGGGTCCCCAGGGCTCTCAGGGCGATGTCGGCGCGACCGGTCCGCAGGGTTCCCAGGGTTTCCAGGGAGACGTTGGTGCGCAGGGTGCGACCGGTGCGACCGGGCCGCAGGGTTCCCAGGGTTTCCAGGGAGACGTTGGTGCGCAGGGTGCGACCGGTGCGACCGGGCCGCAGGGTTCCCAGGGTTTCCAGGGAGACGTTGGTGCGCAGGGTGCGACCGGCGCGACCGGGCCGCAGGGTACGCAGGGTTTCCAGGGAGACGTTGGTGCGCAGGGTGCGACCGGCGCCACCGGCCCGCAGGGTGCGACCGGCGCCACCGGCCTGACCGGCGCCACGGGTCCGCAGGGTGCTCAGGGCGCCACCGGAAGCACGGGCGCGACCGGCCCGCAGGGGCCGCAGGGCGACACCGGCGCCACAGGTCCTCAGGGCCTCACCGGTCCTTCGGGCCCCCAGGGCGCCACCGGCGCCACGGGTCTGACCGGTGCCACGGGTCCGCAGGGAGCTCAGGGCGTCACCGGTGCGCAGGGTGCCCAGGGGACGCAGGGCACCACCGGCGCCACCGGTCCGCAGGGTGCCCAGGGCGCCCAGGGCTCTCAGGGCTCTCAGGGCTCTCAGGGTGCGGTCACCACCACCGTCGTGCCCGGGACCGCGGGTCCGACCTCGACGGCCACCTGTCCCGCCGGCCAGTCGGCACTCGGCGGCGGGTACCAGGCCGCTGCCGGCTCCGCCGCGAGCGAGAACGAGCCGATCGGCACCACGGGGTGGCAGGCGACCAGCAACGACGGCACTCCCCTCACGGCCTTCGTGATCTGCAGCCCGTGACCGGCCGCTCGGCCGCTGCATGAGCGACGGTGCCCCGAGGCCTCGCCTCGGGGCACCGTCCGCGTTCGGTGGGCCGAGCCGCATTCCACGACATCAGCCCGAATCGGGCCGGCCTGCCGGGAAGACACACCGGCCTTGAGTAGCGTGAGGGATGCGTTCCGGAAGACCGGGCACCCTCAGAACGGTGAGCGGTAAAGCCGGTAATAAAATCGGAGAAGTATGCGTATCCTTGTGACCGGCGGTGCCGGATTCATCGGTTCTGAATATGTCCGCCGGCGACTCGAATCCGATCCGGCAACGCGGATCACCGTTCTCGACAAACTCACGTATTCGGGGGTCGAGGCCAATCTCGCGCCGGTGGCGGAACACCCGGGCTACACCTTCGTCCAGGGCGACATCTGTGATCCGGACGTGGTCGACCAGGTGATGGCCGGCCAGGACGCGGTGGTCCATTTCGCCGCCGAGTCGCATGTGGACCGGTCGATCGAGGGCGCCGGTCCGTTCGTCCGTACGAACGTCATGGGCACCCAGGTACTCCTGGACGCGGCCCACCGGCACCGCGTCGGCCGCTTCGTCCACGTCTCCACCGACGAGGTGTACGGCTCGATCAGCGAGGGCTCCTGGACCGAGGAGTGGCCCCTGGCGCCCAACTCCCCGTACTCCGCCTCGAAGGCGGGCGCCGATCTGCTGGCGCTCGCCCACCACCGCACCCACGGCCTGGACGTCGTGGTCACCCGGTGCTCCAACAACTACGGGCCGTACCAGTTCCCCGAGAAGGTGATCCCCCGCTTCATCACCAACCTGCTCGACGGCAGGACGGTCCCCCTGTACGGGGACGGCCGCAACATCCGCGACTGGCTGCACGTCTCCGACCACTGCCGGGGCATCGACCTGGTGCTGCACGGCGGCAGGGCCGGAGAGGTCTACCACATCGGCGGCGGCACGGAGGTGAGCAACCACAAGCTCACCGGGCTGCTCCTCGACGCGGTCGGCGCGGGCTGGGACCGGGTCGAGCACGTGGCCGACCGCAAGGGCCACGACCTGCGCTACTCGCTGGACGACAGCAAGATCCGCGAACAGCTCGGCTACGCACCGCAGGTGGACTTCGCCGAGGGGCTGGCCGCCACGGTCGCCTGGTACCGGGAACACCGTTCCTGGTGGGAGCCGCTCAAGAAGAGGGCCGAGCTGCGATGAGCACCGGCTGGCTGGTGACCGGGGCGCGCGGGCTCCTCGGCCAGGACATGCTGGCCGAGCTCGCCGCCGATCCGGACGCCGTGGTGACGGGGTTCGGACGCGACCGGCTCGACCTCACGGACGCGGCCGCCGTGCGCGCGGCCGTCACGGGCCACCGGGTGGTCGTCAACTGCGCGGCCTGGACGGACGTCGACGGCGCCGAGGCGTCCGAGGCGGCGGCGACGGCCGTGAACGGCACGGGTGTCCGCCACCTGGCAGCGGCGTGCGCGGACAGCGGCGCACTCCTGCTGCACGTCTCCACCGACTACGTGTTCCCGGGCGACAGCCGCCGGCCCTACCCCGAGGACGCGCCGACGCGGCCCGTCAACGCGTACGGGCGCAGCAAACTGGCGGGCGAGCGGGCCGTCGCCGAACTGCTGCCGGACACCGGCTGGATCGTCCGGACCGCCTGGCTCTACGGCGCGCACGGGCGCAACTTCGTGGCCACCATGCTCGACCTGGCCGCCCGGCGCGAGACCCTGGACGTGGTGGCCGACCAGCACGGCCAGCCCACCTGGTCCCGCGCGCTGGCCCGGCAGCTCGCCGCCCTCGGCCGTGCGGCCCTGGCCGGGCGGGCACCCGCGGGCGTCTACCACGGCACCGCGACCGGCCACACCACGTGGTACGGCCTGGCGCGGGAGACCTTCCGCCTGGCCGGCCTCGACCCGGACCGGATCCGCCCGGTCGGCTCGGACAAGTACCCGCGCCCGGCCGCCCGCCCGGCGTTCGGCGTCCTCGGGCACGGCAACTGGGCCCGCTGCGGCCTGCTGCCCCTGCCACGGTGGGACGACCAGCTCACCGCGGCCCTCGCCACGCCCCCCTTCGCCGCCCTGGCCGGCGCGGCGCGCACGAGCGGCGCACACCAGCCGGCCTGAAGGACCCGGCCCCCACACGAAGGCGCCCTGCGGAACCCGACGGTCCGCAGGGCGCCTGCCGCATGGGGGCGAACGTCGGCTGTGGGGGCGCTAGTGCTGTGACCGGAAAGGTTTGCCGGGAAGCTCGCGGCGTCCGGTGCGGTACATCGCAAGGCGGAGCATCGCCCGCGTACTGGATGTACTCGGGTGATGCGACAACGCGGCGAGGTGCCGTGCCGGGCGTCGCGAGCCGGTGAACCTTTCCGGTCACAGCGCTAGACCAGCAGCGGGCCTCCGCAGCGCTCGGCGCCCTCCTTCATCGCGATGAGGTTGGCGACGACGTAGGAGATGTTGTTCTGCGAGTGCCACTCGGTGGGGAAGTAGGTCACCAGCCGCGACGACTGGAACCTCGCCTGGATCTCGGGCACGAACGCACGGTACTGGTTGTCCGTGTAGTACCAGAACGAGTTCTCGTTGTAGAAGGCGACGTGGGTCGGGTCCTGGTACGCGCCGCGGCCGTCGGAGCTGGGCGTCATGCTCAGGAGCATGCCGCCGGGGGCCAGCAGCCGGTAGATCTCGTTGATCAGCGGTACCTTCGCGGGCACGTGCTCGAGGAAGTCCACCGCCCGCATCAGGCCGACGGAGTTGTCGGGCAGGTCCAGCCGCTCGGGCAGGGTCGCGACGATGTCGACGCCCTCTCCCGGGTACTGGTCCACGCCCATGTAGCCGGGCGGCTTGCGGTGGGCCGCGCCGAGGTCCAGCGCGAGCAGTCCGCGCCGGTGCGTCCAGGCGAGGGCGTTGGCCTCGATGTACTTGTCGTACAGGGCGACCGTCTCACGCTGGATGTGCGCGTTGATCTGCGGGTCGCGCTGGGTGTTCGCGGGGTGCATCCGCTGCAGGTACAGGCAGCGGGGGATGTGGTGGAAGTCGCCCAGGTGGAACAGACGGCACATCAGGTCCTGGTCGTCCAGCACCGTGCGCGTGGCGTCGTACCCGCCGGCCTTCTCGTAGCTCTCCTTGCGGAACGCCCGTACGTGGTTGGGCGCGTACCAGATGTAGGAGACGTTGTGCGGGGTCGGCGCCATGGAGAGGGCCTGGAGCAGTTTGCGGCCGTCGACGCGCACCTCCTCGTACTTCCAGCCGTGCGCCTCGTTGAAGCGGGTGTCGTCCCGCTTGCCCTCCTCGGTGATCTGCGCGGTGTTGCTGTAGACGAGGACGGCCTCCGGGTGCGCGTCGAACGCCTTGCCGAGCTCTGCCAGGCACGCCTTCGCCAGGAGGTCGTCGTGGTCGAGTTCCACGAGGATCTCGCCGCGCGCCAGTTCGCAGGCCCTGCGCTTGGCCGCCCCGACCCCGCGGATGCTGTCCGCGATCTCCACCCGGACCCGGTCGTCGGGCTGCTCCGGCCGCCACCGGGCGCCGTTGTTGAGCAGGACGATCCACTCCCAGTCCGAGCAGGTCTGCGCCTGCAGGGTCTTGAGGCACTCATCGAGGAATCGGGGCTGGTGGCTGGGGGTGAAGACGGAGAACCTGGGTGTCGCTGTCGACGTCATCTGGTGGCACCTGCCTGGCTCGATGTCGGGGTGGGGCTTACGTCGTCCCGGAAGGGTTCCGGTACCTCGGGGTGCAGGGACGGGTCCGTCTCGACGGCGCGGCGGAACTCTTCCTCGGCCTCGCCGTCGCGGTGCTTGTCCGCCAGGATCCGTCCGAGCTGGAGATGGGCCGTGGCGGCCTTGGGAGTGGCGGCGATGGCACGCTTCAGGAGGGTGATGGCCCGGTCGCTGTCGCTCGAGGTCAGCAGGATCGCCTCGTTGTAGAGGGCCGACGCGTAGGACGGGTCGATCTTCAGTGCCTTGTCGTAGGCCTTGCGCGCCTCGGCGGTCTTGCCCTCCTGCTGTGCGACGACCCCGAGGTCGTACCAGGCGACCTTGTTGTGCGGGTCAAGTTCCAGCACCCGCCGGTAGGTTCGGGCCGCCCCGGCGAAATCGTGGTACTGGAGCTGCAGATTGGCGGCCTGAAAAAGCGTGTTCGCCTCCTGGGCCTTTCGGCTCGCCGACGCGTTCTTGGATTCCGGGGGTGCGGTCGAACGGGAATGCACCACCCAGAACGTCACTCCGCCGGCGACCGCCGCCGTCGCGGCCAGCCCTGCCCACAATCTCCTACGTTTCACGCGGCCGACGTTACGAGCCGACCTCGTTGACGTGGGCGTTCGGCGGGTACTTGACGCCGTGGACCACTCGAATGTACGCAATGGGGTCGTATGCGGCGGGAGCGGTATCCCAATTCCGTGTTCTCATCCGTTAATTGGGTGGGCCGCTCGTCAATTCACCGGTGCCGAAGTGATCGTTGAATGCTTCGGAAGTGCGCGGCGGGGCGCTGCGCCCGGCGGTGGGAACGCGGTCGGTTGTGTGGCGCCCGGTCCGCGCGTCGTGGTCGTCCACGCGGACCGGGGCCGTCGGGGGGAGCCGCTTCGCGGCTCGGAGGGTCAGCCCGCGGTGATCGGTTCGCGGGGGTCGGCCAGTGCGGCGCTGTGTGCGTCCATGCGTTCCGCCGAGAGGATCGCCGCCGCCGTGTCCGCACGGGACGCGGCCACCACCAGGGCGCGGCCCGCCAGGGCGTGGGCGCGGCGGTGCAGGGGCGTGGTGCGCGGCTCCGATCCGCGTGCGGCGGTCGTCGCGCGCAGGGGGGCCACGCCACCGCGCAACCGCGCCACCTGCCCGGCGAGCCGCTCCGCGGCCGTGTCCAGATCGGCGGAGGGCGCCAGTGCACGCAACTCGTCCGTCACCGCGAGCAGCGCCGCCAGGTGCCCCGCGAGCTGGATGTCCAGCTCCTCCTCGCGCGAGCGGTGCGGGAAGTCGGCGTCGGCGGCGTCGGCCATCGTGTGGACCGACTTGGTGCGGATCGGTTCGTACATGGGACGGCCTCCTGTGCTCTGACAGGAAGCCATCTTAGCTTGGATTTCGTCTAAAGTTGACCGGAACGCAGAATTGCTCCGTGATCAGGCGACGCGGGCGTCACGGCTGGCCGTAGCCGTCCAGGAAGTTCCCGATCCGGGTGATCGCCGACGTCAGGTCCGCCACCGTCGGCAGGGTCACCACCCGGAAGTGGTCCGGCTCGGTCCAGTTGAAGCCCGTCCCCTGGACGACCATGATCTTCTCGCGCCGCAGCAGGTCGAGAACCATCTGCCGATCGTCCTTGATCTTGAAGACCTTCGGGTCGAGGCGGGGGAAGAGGTACAGCGCGCCCTTCGGCTTCACGCAGGTCACGCCCGGGATCTGGGTCAGCAGGTCGTACGCCGCGTCCCGCTGCTCCTTGAGCCGTCCGCCCGGCAGGACCAGGTCGTTGATCGTCTGCCGGCCGCTGAGCGCCGCCACCACGCCGTGCTGGCCCGGCATGTTCGCGCACAGTCGCATGTTCGCGAGGATCGTGAGCCCCTCGATGTACGACTCCGCGTGCGCCCGGGGGCCCGAGATCGACATCCAGCCCACCCGGTACCCCGCCACCCGGTAGGCCTTCGACATGCCGTTGAAAGTGAGGGTCAGCAGGTCCGGGGCGACCGCGGCGGTGGGGGTGTGCCGCGCGCCGTCGTAGAGGATCTTGTCGTAGATCTCGTCGGAGCAGACGAGGAGGTTGTGCCGGCGGGCGATGTCCGTCAGGCCCCGGATGACCGTCTCGTCGTACACCGCGCCCGTCGGGTTGTTCGGGTTGATGATGACGATCGCCTTGGTGCGGTCGGTGACCTTCCGCTCCACGTCCGCGAGGTCCGGCATCCAGTCCGACTGCTCGTCGCAGCGGTAGTGGACGGCCGTGCCGCCCGACAGGGACACCGCCGCGGTCCACAGGGGGTAGTCCGGCGCCGGTACCAGCACCTCGTCGCCGTCGTCCAGCAGGCCCTGCATGGCCATCACGATCAGCTCGGAGACGCCGTTGCCGATGAAGACGTGCTCGACGTCCGTCTCGATGCCGAGGGTCTGGTTGTGCATCACGACCGCCCGGCGCGCGGCCAGCAGGCCCTTGGCGTCGCCGTAGCCGTGTGCCGTCGAGACGTTGCGGAGGATGTCCTCCAGGATCTCGGGCGGGCAGTCGAAGCCGAAGGCGGCCGGGTTGCCGGTGTTCAGCTTGAGGATGCGGTGACCCGCCGCCTCCAGCCGCATCGCCTCCTCGAGAACCGGGCCCCGGATCTCGTAGCAGACGTTGGCGAGCTTCGTGGACTGGATCACCTGCATGTCCGCGAGCTTACGGCCGCGTAACGCCGCGTGCGGCGTGTTTTCCACCACGTGAGACGGGTCCGATCGGCTGGTTGCCGCCGCGACTGCACCAGGAGTCCCCCTCGCCTCTACAATGCGCCCACATGTCATGGCAGCATCAGTCCGGCGACGGCGCGTACGGCCCGGATGGCGGGGCATACGGGCCGAACGCCGCGAACGGGGCGGCGGCCGGGTACCCCGCCGATGGATCGCATCCGGGCGGCGGCGAGGAACGGAATCAGCCGAACGTGTATCACCCGTATGCCGTCACGGCGCCGGACTACGAGGGCTACGCCGATCCGGCGGCCGCCCACGGCTGGCAGAACGCGTACGACGCCACGCGCGAGCTACCCGTCGTCTCCGAGGGCCCGGACGGCTCCGAGGGCCCGGACGGCTCCGGGGGTCCCGGCAGCTCCGGGGGCCCCGACGGCTCCGGAGGTCCCACGGCACCGCGCCCCGACCGCGCTTCCCGGCGCCGGGCCCGGACCCGCTCCCGCCTGCCCCGCCGTGCGGCCGTCGCCGTCGGCGCGCTCGGTGCCGTGGGCGTCGCGGCGGCCCTCGCCGGAGGCTTCGGCTCCTCTTCCCCCGGCACGCCCGCGGACGCCGGGCAGTCGCCCCGGCCGAAGGCGGCGCCGTCCGCGCCGCCCACGCAGGTGAGCGCCTCCTCCGTCGCCGCCGAGCCGTCCCGCACCGCCGCGCCCCCGGCCGCCGCGCCCCGGGCGTCTGCCACCGATGCCTCCGTCACGCCCGGCGCCGCGCGGGCCGCCGCTCCGGTGCCGGACGCCTCCGCGGCGCCCACGTCCGCCGCCGGGCAGCCGTCCGCCTCCCCGACCCCCTCCGCGACCGTCACCGCGCCGGGCAACTCCGGCGGCAAGCCGGGCCGTGGCCGGGGGGCCACCAAGGCGCCGAAGTAGCCGGCCGCCGTGTGCGGCCGAAACCACGGCCGAAACCACGGCCGAAAACCGCGTCCGAAAACCGCTCCTTGTTCCCGCACGCCCTTCCGTTGACAATGCGCATGACAAAACAGGGGCGGCCGGAAGACCTCCGGCCGCCCACGTCATCGCCACCCCATCGAGAGGGGACCCCCCACATGAGAAAGCCTCTCGCCGCCGCGCTCCTCGCTCTGGCCCTGGCCGGAGCCGGCGCGGCACCGGCGGTCGCGGCACCCGCGCCCGCCCGGACGGCGACGGTCACGGCCGCACCGGCGGCCACGGCCCCGGCAGCCGGGACGGCGACGAAGGACAGGACGGCCACGATCCAGGCCGTCGACTTCGCCGGCACCGTCTCGCTCAGCAACTGCTCCGGCTCCGTCATCCGCTTCCCGAACTCGGCGGACAGCGACCCCGCGCTCGTCCTGACCAACGGCCACTGCCTGGAGACGGGCTTCCCCGAGCCCGGCGAGGTCATCACCGGACAGTCCTCCAGCCGCTCCTTCGGCCTGCTGAACTCCTCCGGCACCCGGATCGCCACGCTCCGCGCCAATCAGGTCGTCTACTCGACCATGACGGACACGGACGTCACGATCTACCGCCTCACCACCACCTACGCGCAGATCAAGAGCTCCTACGGCATCAGCGCCCTGACCGTGAGCGACAGCCACCCGGTCGCCGGCACCGCCATCAAGGTCGTCTCCGGCTACTGGAAGCGCATCTACAGCTGCAGCATCGACGGGTTCGTGTACCGCCTGAAGGAGGGCGACTGGACCTGGAAGGACTCGGTCCGCTACACCTCCGCCTGCAACACGATCGGCGGCACCTCCGGGTCGCCCGTCGTCGACAACGCCAACGGCAAGGTCGTCGCCGTCAACAACACCGGCAACGAGGACGGCGAGCGCTGCACGGAGAACAACCCCTGTGAGGTCGACGCGAGCGGGAACGTCACCGTCCGCCAGGGCATCAACTACGCCGAGGAGACCTACCAGATCCCGGCCTGCTTCGGCGCCGGCAACAAGCTCAACCTGAACGCGAGCGGCTGCGTCCTGCCCAAGCCGTGACCCGCGCGGGGGGGGGGGGGGGAGGGGGGGGGGGGGGGAGGGAGACACCCCCCCCCCCCCCCCTCCTCTTCCTTCCTCTCCCCCCAAAAAGAAAGTGACCCAGAAAGGCGGGGCATTCACCGGCCGATCGTGC